>CAYRTS010000058.1:0-19308 GCA_964427285.1 uncultured Anaerolineaceae bacterium | reverse complement strand
CCGGAAATCGCCCGGAGGGTGGTGCGGCGTTCTCATTCAGCCTGCCGGTCCTGCACCCCGATGAGGTCGACGACATCGCGCCCGCGAGCGTGGCCTGACGCTGGGCGCGCCTGTAACGCCAATGTAACGCGCTGCTGCAGTCGACATGGACGTCTGGCACAGCCGGTCGAGAATACTGGGTGGGTCAACCGTGAAAGGAGACTCCCAGTCATGTCTGAACATCGCGATACCATCGTCGTCAGGGACGGCGGCTCCAGCAGCGGCCTGTTGCTCGCCATCATCGCCGTCGTGCTCGTCCTCGCGGGCGCCTGGTTCTTCCTGCTCGGTCCGGGTGCGAACTCCATCGCCACGCCGAGTGATATCAACGTCAACATTGAGCTTCCGTCGGTCGCTCCCGCTGCGTCCTGATCCGGCCTCGTTCGAACGGCGCGTCCGGACTGGGCGCGCCGTTCGCCACGTTAGAGGTTGTTTCGGTCACCATGCCACCCACTCAGGAGGTGCAGTGTGAGTACCAAGCCGCTGGTCCTCGTCGCGGATGACGAACCCCGCATCACGAAACTCGTCTCCATCGCGCTCGGCGAGGAGGGGTTTCGGGTCGTCACCGCGTCCGGCGGTGCGGAGGCGCTCCAGAAGGCGGAGGAGGTCCGCCCGGACATCGTCCTCCTCGACATCGTCATGCCGGACATGGACGGAATCGAGGTCATGCGCCAGCTCCGCGAGCGCCGACCGGTCCCGGTCATCCTGCTTACGGCGAAGGGGTCGATCTCGGACAAGGCCAAGGGCCTGGACCTCGGCGCGGACGACTACATCGCCAAACCCTTTCATCCGGACGAGCTCGCGGCACGAGTTCGGGCCGTGCTGCGCCGTTCGGACGGTGGCAGCCCGGGTTCCGGGGTCCTCAAGTTCGACGATATCGAGATCGATCTGGAACGCCGACTCGTCACCCGCGCGGGAGAGCTCGTCCAGCTCTCGCGGACGGAGTGGCTGCTCCTGCAGCATCTCGCGGCGAATCCCAGCAAGGTCGTCCTTCACACCGAACTTCTGACCAAAGTCTGGGGTCCGGAGTACCGCGACGATCTCCAGTACCTGCGTGTCTGGGTATCACGGGTCAGGCGCAAGCTCGGTTGGGAGCCCGGCGACCCGGGCCGGATCAAGACGTTCCAGGGGATCGGCTATCTCCTCGACGTCGAGCCGCCGGTTCCGACGCCCGCAGTCGAGGCCGAAGTGCCGGACGAACGCTCCGCCCTCATCGGCTGAGGGCCGTACGCCCCTACCCGTTGTCGGCGAGAACTTCGGGCCGGGCGTAGGGTCCGGTGGCAATCACCTCTCCCTCCGTCGTGTAAGACTCGGCTCCCGTTGATTGGATCCGATAGCGGTGGTGAACCACGGTGGCCCCTGCCGAGATCATCGCGTTGACTGGACAGTATTTCGTCGCCGACAGCTCGATCGAGCGTCGGATGGCGACCTCGGACAGGGCTCGACCGGTCACTTCGTGGACCACCTCGATGTCGGTGTAGATCTGCGGGTACTCGGTGCGCTGGTCCCCGCGAACATGAATTCGGTACGTCGCAATCGCCTGGCGCTTCTTCGTGGCAATCGAGATCACATCCATCGCCGAACACGACCCGAGGGCCACAAGCACCGTCTCGACCGGACTCAGGTACCCCTTCGCCGCGTCGCCGAATCCGACCTGACGATTGGTTCCGGACGAAGCACGAAAGTTGCCGTCGCCGACGTGCTCGATGACGGCGGTTCGGATCGTGCTCAAACGGGAGCCGCCGTGAGGTGGTCTGGCAAGTGCTCGCCGAGGAACTGCTCGCGATAGAGCCGAGCATAGAGGCCACCGTGCGCGATCAGTTCCGGGTGCGTGCCGCGCTCCACGATCCGGCCACGGTCGTAGACCAGGATCCGATCGGCCCGCAGGATCGTCGACAGGCGATGGGCGATGGCGATCGTGGTCCGTCCCTCCATCAGACGCTCAAAGGCGGCCTGGATCAGCCGCTCCGACACGGTATCGAGCGCCGAGGTCGCCTCGTCAAGGATGAGGATGCGTGGGTCCTTCAGCACCACCCGGGCGATCGCGATCCGCTGCTTCTCGCCGCCCGACAACTTGTAGCCTCGCTCGCCCACGACGGTGTCCATCCCTTCGGGCAATTCCGTGATCCGGTCCCAGATGGCGGCAGCGCGGGCGGCCGCCTCCAGCTCGGCGTCCGTTGCTTCGGGCCGCGCGTAGAGCAGGTTCGCGCGGACGGATGCGTGGAAGAGGTAGGTCTCCTGGGTCACCACGCCGACGATCTCGCCCAGCGAAGCGAGCTTGATCCGGCGAACGTCGATGTCATCGATCTCGACCGCCCCCCCGTCCACGTCATACAGCCGCGGGATCAGGTACGTGGTCGTGGTCTTGCCCGATCCGGACGGGCCAACCAGCGCGACCAGCTCGCCGGGCTGGGCGTCGAAACTGATGTCGTTTAGACCGAACGCGGGCAGGAGTTCGAGCTCGGGCACGGCCAGCGGCCCGCCGGCTAGCGCTTCGTGCGCCCGCGTTGATGGGACCGCCGCCGTCGGGTAGCGGAACGTGACGTCGCGGAACGCCACCTTGCCCCGGAGCCGCGCCGAATCCATCTCCACCGCGTCCGGCGCATCGACGATCTCGGGATCCATTTCCAGGTACTCGAAGATCCGGTCGAACAGGGCCAGGGCGCCCTGGATCTCCACCTGGACGCTGAGCAACTGGCCGAGCGGGAAGTAGAGCCTGGTCTGGAGCGTGGTGAAGGCCACGATGTCTCCGATCGTGGGCGCGGTTGGGTCGCCGTTGATCGCGAGGTAGCCGGCGAGCCAGTACACGAACGCGGGGGTGATGGAGAAGATCGTGCCGATGATCATGAAGAACCATCGTCCGACCATCGCCTGGCGGATCTGCAGGCCGGCGAGGACCGCGTTGATGCCCCGGAAGCGCCGAACGGCGGCCTCCTGCTGCCCGAACGTCTTCGATAGGAGGATCCCCGAGACCGATAGCGTCTCCTCGGTCATGGCGCTCATCTCGGCGAGCGATTTCTGGGTTTCTCCGCTGACCTCGCGGCGGACCTTGCCCACCCGATAGGTCAGCACGAGGAAGAACGGCGTGAGCCCGAGCGAGAGGAGGGTCAATCGCCAGTCGATGATGAACATCGCGATGACGGTGCTGATTCCGGTGGCCAGGTTGCTCGTGACCGAACTGGCCGTATCGGTCACGACCGACTGCACGCCGCCGACATCATTGGCGAGGCGGCTTTGGATCTCGCCGGTGCGAGTTTCGGTGAAGAAGCGCAGCGGCATGCGCTGGAGATGCGCGTAGAGCGCGCCGCGCAGATCCTGCATGACGTTCTGACCAATGACGTTGTTGAGCCACGCCTGACCGATGCCGATGAGTCCCGACAGGATGGGCAGGGCGATCATCAGCCCCACATACAGATTGAGCAGCCCGAAGTCGAGGTTCGGGATGGCGTCGTCGATCAGGAGCTTGAGCAGCAACGGGTTGATCAGGCCGATCAGGCTGGTGGCCAGGATCGCGACAAGGACGATCAGGACACGGCCGCGATACGGACCGAAGAATGCCAGGATGCGGCGGATCGTCCGCCCGCGGCGCTCGCGCGGCACCGGCTCAAAGTCGCGTGACGCGCCGCCGAACGGGCCGCCCCGGCCGTGCATCAGGCAGGCACCGGCATCCCGCGCCGGGCGATCGCGACGATCGTGGATCGGCGGGATCGCATCGTCTGGGTCAGGAGATCGCCGACCAGGCCCAGTGCGAAGGTCGGCCAATGCCGGCCCCAGGCGCGGGCGAGGTGGCCGGCGGTCGTCACCTGGATGTCGATGTACCCGGCGTCCGCCAGCGCCGCGCTGACCGCCGCCGGGTCGTTGCATGCGCCCACCAATGGGTGGGCATCGGCCGCGGTGGCCTTGACCAGCGGCTGGATTCTTCGGCGCGGGCCGTCGGGCAGGCCGAGATAGGCGGCCACGAATGGGTGTCGCCGGTTCACGGTTGTCAGGACCAGCGTCCCGCCGGGCCGGAGCCACCGACGCAGGTTGGCCAGGGCTGCCGGCGGGTCGATAAAATGTTCCAGGGTGAAACTCGACAGCACCACGTCGAACGACGCCTCGGCAAAGCCATCTGGCGGGCCACAGAGATCGACGATCGCGAACTCGTCGAGGTGGGGGAGTGGCACCGTCGGCGCGTGAATGTCGGCCCCGACCAGCCGTTCAATCCGTGGTCGGAAGCCGCGCAGCGCAGAGACGCGGCCACAACCCGCATCGAGGACCGCGACCCGACCCGGAGCCCGCTCCTCCGCCGCACCGACCGCGTCATCGAGCGCCTCATGGACCAGGGCACCCACCGGGGGACTGATGCCGAGCCGCGGAAGAAGGGCGAACCGCCCGGCCTCGACCACGCCTACCGGGCCGTGGAGGTCGCAGCCTCCGTGATGCCCTGGGCCTCCAGCCAGCGCTCAGCATCGATCGCGGCCTTGCAGCCGTCGCCGGCCGCGGTGACGGCCTGCCGATAGCGATGGTCATGGACATCGCCCGCGATGAAGACCCCCTCGATCCTTGAGTTGGTCTCGTCGTGGACGACGAGGTAGCCCTTTGCGTCCACCTCGAGCCAGTCGCCGAACGCGGCGGTGTTGGGGACGTGGCCAATGGCGATGAACAGCCCATCAATCGGCATCTGCCTCGCCTCGCCGGTCACCGTGTCGTGCAACCTGAGGCCGTCGACCTTGGTCTCGCCGAGGACTTCGTCGATGGCGGTGTTCGGATGGATCTGGATCAATGGGTGCGCCAGGGCCCGATCGACCATGATCCTGCTCGCCCGGAAGGTGTCGCGCCGGTGGAGCAGGTGAACCTTGCTGGCGAACCGGGTCAGGTAGTTCGCCTCCTCGAAGGCCGTGTCTCCGCCACCGACCACCGCGATCTCGCGGCCCTTGAAGAAAAACCCATCGCAGGTCGCGCAGGCAGACACGCCGCGCCCGCGGAGGCGGGTTTCGCTGTCCAGACCGAGCCACATCGCCGAGGCGCCCGTGGCAATGATCACGGCCTGTGCGCGGTACTCCATGCCGCGCGCCCATAGCCGGAATGGCCGGCTCGAGAAGTCCACCCGATCGATATCGACGTCGATCAGGCGAGACCCGAAGCGCTCCGCCTGGCCGCGCATGGCGGCCATCAAGTCCGGTCCCTGGATGGCATCGACGAAGCCCGGGTAGTTCTCCACGTCGCTGGTCAACATCAGCTGGCCCCCGGCCGCCGAACCGGCAAGCACGACGGGCTCAAGGTTGGCGCGCGCCGCATAGATCGCCGCGGTCAGGCCGGCTGGGCCGGAGCCCACGATGACGACCTTGGCGTCGACGCGGCCCTCGCCGGAGACAACCGAGGAAGGGCCCCCGGTGGCGGCGACCGCCCCACCGCTGGCCGGCGAATCGACGATCGAGATGGCGAACCCGCCGAATGGGTTTGGCTTGTCAATCATGCGACACGTCCCCCAGCCAGGTCACTTCGTACCCGCTCGCACGACCCCGTTCCCACATGCTGCGATCAGCCGTGATGACCGTCGATGCCGTCCGCGCGCCAAGCGCGAGGTACTGGGCATCGTACGCGCCCACTCCCACAAGGAGCGCGGTCCGGATCGTGTCATGCAGGTCGACCTCAACGGCTTGCACCAGTGCCCGGACGTCCTCCATTTCGTCCGCCAGTGCCCTGGCCTCATCGTGCTGGAGACGGTCGCGTCGAACTGCCCGGATGACGGCGTGAGCCAACTCTGTCCACAGGATCGGTGGGGCCATCATGCCCACGCGTTGCTGAAGCATCGACGTTCTCACGGCTTTCGCCTCCGGCACCAGGTCCTCATCGAGGAGGAACCATTTCGCCGCGACACTAGCGTCCAGGATCACGGTCAAGACCAAGCAGGCGGTCCCATTTCTCGTCCATCTCGTCCCGACCCTGACGAATGTAAGCCTCGGCCGTGTCGTCGGGACCAGCGGGTGGCCGCATTCTTGCCCGGATGCGGTCGATCACCTCGAACGCGGCGATCGCCCGCCGGATCTGCGCGTCAGTCGCGTGGCTTGAATGGTTGAAACTGCCGGGGTCGGTGGTCATGACCCGGTCGCCCCCTGGCCTCCCATACGGCTCAGCTGCCTCGCGGATGGCACGGTCCGGAACCCGCACTCGCCCGCCGACCTTGTAGCAACCGGCGAGTCGACCATCGCGAATCCAGCGGCGCATCGTCCGTTCGCTCACGCCGGCGGCCGCTGCGGCCTCCATGACCGTCATGTCTGTCATGACAGAATGGTACGGGACCTGCCAAAACCTGTCAATCGAGCGCCTTCAGCACCGGGATGATGTCTCGGCCGAAGATCTCGAGCCGGTTTGGCTCGTGGACGCTCTTGATCTCGACGATGACATGTTGGGCGCCTGCATCGCCAAGATCGCCAAACCGATCCACGACCTGGCTCGCCGTCTCGCCCGAGGTTCCATCCACCTGGAGGCGGACGTTCTGGAGCGTCGATCGCTCGATCTCGTTCGGGTCGCGGCCCACCGCGGCGCAATGCGCATCGAGGATCGCGTACTTGCGAGCGATCCCCTCCGGGGTCCCGAACACATTGCAGGCGTCCGCGTACTGGGCGACGAGTCGGAGCGTTCGTTTCTCGCCGCCGCCACCGACCATGATCGGCACCCGTGGGCGTGATAGCGACTGCGGCGAGTTGAGGAGCCGTTCAGCCTGGTAGCGGCGACCGGGGTGGGTCCCCTCGGTCCCGCGCTCGCCTGCGAACATGGCGTGAGCGATCTGGAGCGTCTCTTCGAGCATCTCGAACCGCTCGCCGAGTGGTGGGAACGGAAAGGCAAGCGCGCGCGACTCCTCCGCGTTCCAGGCGGCCCCGATCCCGAGCCAGGCCCGGCCGCCCGACAGCACGTCCAGGGTGGTCGTTGCCTTGACCCACAGGCCGGGGTGTCGGTAGTGGACCCCGCCGACCATCAACCCCAAACGGGCGCGCTGCGAATGCGCCGCCATGAAACCGAGCGCCGTCATGCCCTCGAGCATCGGCTCCTCGGCCTTTCCCAGCCCGCGGATCTGGAAGAAATGGTCCATCACCCAGATCGAATCAAAGCCGACATCGTCGGCCTGGCGGACGATCCGGGCGAGGGTCGGCCCGATCGCCTCCGGGCCGCCCGGCCAGGTGAACGAGCAGATCTGCAGGCCGACCTTCATGGGCCGCGAGCGTAGCAGCATCGGGTCGCGGACCCCACACGTGGCTGCGGCCTTACGGGAACAGATCGGCCTCGCCGGGAATGACGACGTCGCGAATGGAACCCTCGCCCCGCCTGAAGGCTGCTCCCCGGACGATCGCTACGGGGCGGCCTGCGGCCTTTCCGAGCGCGAGTTCCGCCGCCGAGGCCAGTTCATCGGCGACAGCCCGGACGGTTGATCGCATGATCCTGCCGTCGGCGTCGGGCTGGCCGCGAACGTCGTCGAGCGGCAGAAGGCCTGACACGCCGATCGCCACGTCGACGATGCCCCAGCGCCACGGGCGGCCGAATGAATCCGAGATGATCACCGGCAGGTCGATTCCGAACCGTCCATGCACGGCCGCTCGAATGACCGCCGCCGAGGCGTCCGAGTCGCGGGGCAGCAGCGTCACGATGGAGCCGGAGCCCGGTCCGACATTCGAGGCGTCGACGCCGCCGTTGGCGCAGACGAAGCCGTGGACAGTTTCAGTGATGACCACGCCGTTGGCCATTCGGACTACCCGCACCGCCTCGTTGAGAACCACCTGGACCTGCCGCGGATCGCGATCGAACTCGCGCGCGAACTCCATCGCCTTCTGGCTCGGAACCACACCGGTCAGGTCGACGACAGCACCCTCGGCCTTCGACACGATCTTCTGGGTGACCACCAGGACGTCGTCGTCGGTCAGCGGCAACGCGCCGGGTGTTCGCTCCAGGGCATCCCCGATCAGGGCGCCCAGGTCATCGTGGAGTCGCACCTCCGGGATCCCGACGAGGGCGATGACCGCGACTGATCCGTCAGTTGACACGGACCGTCTCAGCACTCGCGTTCTCGACGAAGACCAGGTCGGTCGGAGTGTCGATATCGACGGCCAGCGGCCCCTGCATCTCGACGTACCTGGCGCCGGCCAACTCGGCTGCGGCGCGATGTGCGTCGCGGCTGCCCGGCCCGAACGCGAAGTCGATGATGCCTGTCGGCCGAAGCCCGAGCGCGTTCGTGCCAGTCCTGTGCCGGTCTGCGACGAGTGCCACGACCGGGCGCGTGCCCGCGCCAAGGAGCGGTGCGACGACCGCCGCCAGCGCCTCCGCGCTCACGAACGCGAGATCAATCGGGAGGACGATCAGGGCGTCTGCCCCGCCCGCGACGACATCAGCCCGGGCCTCGGTGAGGCCGGGGTTGAGGCCAACCGTTCGCTGTCGAAGGGTTCGCGCGCCAAGGTCTGCGGCGCGGCGCAGGACCTCTCGATCCGGGCTGACCACCAGGACGTCGGCCAGCGAATCGACGGCCAGGGCAGCATTCAGGGTTCGAGCCAGCATGCGATCGGCCAGGTCCTGCCGCTCCTCCGCGTCCAGGGCGCCTCCAAGGCGCGACTTCGCCGCCTCAAGGCTGCCAACCGGGACAAGCGCGGCGATCCTGACGGTCATGAGGTGGTCGCGAACTCCAGAACGGATCGGGCGAAGCTGGTCCGGCTCGCCTCGTCGGTCATGATCGTGTCCGTGACGAACGTTCGCAGCCCAAGGGCACGGATTGCGGGCTCCAGCGACCGATCGAGCTCATCGAGCACGAATCCATCGACCACGTCCACGTACATCGAGGCCACGCCAAGGGCGCTGGACTCGAGCCCGAGCGAGGTCAGCATCCGGTCCGCAGGGCCCTTCAGCGCCACCCCGCCGACGATCGGGCTGACCGCGACCACAGGGACTCCGCGCGAGCGCGCCGAGCCGATTGCCTCGCGCATCCGCGGGACTCCCAGAATCGGCCCGATCGAGACGATCGGGTTGGACGGCCCGAGCAGGATGACTTCAGCGGCGGCAAGTGCGGCCTGGACAAGCGGGGACGGCCGCGCCGACGTCAGTCCGGCGAACCGGACCTCTCGCACTTCTGGCCTCTGGTGGCGATGGACGAAGTACTCCTGGAAGTCGAGCCAGCCGTCATCGGTCCGGACCTCCGTGCGGATCGGCGTGTCCGCCATCGGCAGGATCCGTGTCAGGAGGCCGCGCGCAGCCTGGAGGCCCAGGACAGCTTCGCTAAGCGAGGCGCCATCCCGCAGCCGCGCGCCGCGCGCGATGTGGGTCGCGAAATCACGATCACCCAGCCGAAACCAGCCCGGCTCGCCGTACCGTTCCAGCTCGTCCATGAGGGTCCACGTCTCGTCGGCGATCCCCCAGCCGCGCTCGTGGTCGAACCGGCCGTCGAGCATGTACAGGACAGCATCGTGGTCTGGCATCACCAGCAGGCCGTGTCGCTCCGTGTCGTCACCGGTGTTGACGACTACGGTCAGCCCGCCCGGCGGCAATGCGAGGTGCAGTCCGTGGGCGAGTTTCGCGCCGCCCGTGCCGCCAGCCAGGGCGACCACGGTCATGCCCCGATGAGCTCCCTGACGGTGACCATCCGCTCGATCGTCTCGCGGTCGTAGGGCGCCGGCATCCGCACGATCACCGTTCCAAACCCCATCTCCACGAACGGCTGAATCCGGTCGGCCACCTCGGCCGGCGAGCCGAGCAGGGCGGGCCCGTTGCCCATGTCTGCGACGCCGTTCTGGTCGAGCAGGGCGCGCGCAACCGCAGTCGCGGCAGCCATGTCGTCGCGCAACACGATCGAGAAGCTGACGGTCTTCTCGATGGTTTCGATGTCGCGCCCGACGGCCTCGCAGTGTTCACCGAGGATGGCGAGCCTGGCCCGGACCTCGTCGAGCGTGCCCGAGGTGTTCCACCCGTCCGCATGCTGGGCCACGGTCCGCAACGTCTTCTTCGGCCCGGAACCCCCGACCAGGATCGGCAGATGCGGCTGGATCGGCCGCGGCTCGCACAGGGCGTCGCGCATCGTGTAGAAGCGGCCTTCGTGGCTGAATCGCTCGCCATCGAGGAGGCGCCGCATCAGCATGACCGCCTCATCGAGCCGGTCCAGCCGCTCGCCGATGCCCGGGAAGTCCAGGCCGAATGCGTCATGCTCGCGCTCAAACCAGGCCCCACCAATGCCCAAGACGGCCCGGCCGCCCGACAGGTGGTCCAGGGTGGTCGCGAGCTTGGCCGTATGCCCCGGGTTCCGGAACGTGTTCGCGCCGACCATCAGCCCGAGGCGGACCCGCGATGTCAGCGGGCCAAGCGCGGAGAGGACACTCCAGCCCTCGAGAATCGGTTGCTCCCACGGTCCGAAGATCGCCAGCAGGTGATCCCAGGTCCAGACCGAATCCCAGCCGGCCCCCTCCGCCGCCAGTGCCGCGTCCCGAAACCCCGGCCAGTCGGTCTGTTGCGACCACAGTTGAAGCCCAAAGCGCGGCGGCTCAGTCATCGTGGTTCACGATCGTTTCGGGACGCAGCCGAAAGCTGATCCGGATCTGCTGCTGGAATCTGTCCGCGATCGCCGTCTCCGCCTTATCCGGCTCGTCACGGTGATAGCGACGAGCCATTTCGGCGATGTCAGCCTGCGCCGTCGGCTGGTCTTCGACAGGGGTCACCCGGCCGGAGATGCCAACCCAGCGGTACCCGTCGCGGTCCATCACGGTGAGAGCCACCCTGGGGTCTCGGACGAGGTTGGTTGGCCAGCGTCGCCCGACCGCGCTGTTGAGCACGATCTCATCCCCGTCCAAGCGGTACCAGACGACGGCTTGGCGTGGGGTCCCATCCGGATCCAGGGTGGCGATCGTCGCGAACCGGGTGTCGTCGAGAAAGGCTCGAACGCGCTCGAACGTGGACTCGGTGGATGCGCTGCTCGTCTCGGTCATGGCCTCGATGGTACGCGAGGTAGGCGACGGACGGCTCGTGACTCCCGGCGCCCGAGGACCCGCATAACCGCACGCACGGACTATTACGGAGCGGCGCGAGAGGCGGCGTGAGCCGCCGAGCCGATCGGGGCCTGTGCCCACGCTCACTGACGGAGTCTCCCGGGCGAATTTTGCCGGATCTGGGGCGCTGGTGACCTGGCATCATCCGTAGTAGTCCTGTGACGCGGTTATGCCCATGCCCCGGCGGGCCTGGAGACCCTCCGGTCCAGCGGTGGGCTGTTCGACGTCCGTGATCGGTCGGTTGCCCCGGCGGCTTGGCCGCGTCAAACGGCGCCATCCCCGAACAGGCGTTCCCCCGCGCGAACAGGGATGTCCAGGCGGTTCTCTGGTGGCGCCAGCGGGCATGCCCAGCGTGGATCGAACGCGCACGAAGGCTGAAATGCAAAGTTGAAGTCGAGGATGAGCGTCCCTACGCTGGGATCACCGCCGAGGTCCGCGCTCTTGGCCGTGTCCACGAGGTAGCGCCCCGCTGCATAGGTCTCCGTGCCATTGGTAGCGTCCCGAAAGGGAATCATCAGGCCGCCCGCGTAGCCGGCCATCCAGAAGATGGACAAATGGCGCGGACGGTCGGCAAACGGGATCTCCACCCGCCCGATCCGTGTGAAGGCAAGCAAGTCGGCGCCGCTGTTCGGAAGTTGGAGATCGAGACTCCCTGGCGCATCAGGCGGGGCGGGCTGGACGCTCAGGCTGAACCGGAACGCGGGGTCATATTCGAAATGGATCGCCCGAAACGCCGCCCGCGCACCGGGCGGAACCGGGGATTGGGGATGGTCACGGAAGAGCCGCTCGCGCTCCTGTCGCCAGTGGTCATGCGCGGCTTCCGGGTCCGCTGCGGATTGGGATCGCACGTCCGCGTACAGTCCGGCGATTTGGCGACGCCAGTCGGTGAGCCAGAGGCGGTCGGCCGCCGAACCGTCGCCCTGTTGCCAGTACTCCGTCATCGTGCCTCCTCGTCGCAGCGCATCCTAGCCCGGCCCGCCTAGAATCGGGACGGTTCGCCGGCTCGTCCGCCCGGTGGCCGGATAGACGGAGGCGCCGCGTGGCCGAAACAGCCGAGATCGGGGTATTCGGGGGTTCGGGGTTCTACTCGCTGCTCGATGAGGTTCGCGAAGTCAAGGTCGATACGCCGTATGGGGCCCCGTCCGACTCGATCTTCCTGGCCGACGTCGCCGGTCGCGGGGTGGCATTCATGCCCCGCCACGGTCGACGCCACACGATCCCGCCGCACAGGATCAACTACCGCGCCAACGTCTGGGCAATGCGGTCGCTCGGGGTCAAGGCGGTGATCTCGCCCTGCGCCGCGGGATCGCTCCAGCTGGCGGTCAAGCCGGGCGACTTCGTGGTCTGCGACCAGTTTGTGGATCGGACCCACGGACGGATCGACACGTTCTACGACGGCCCGATCGTGACCCATCTCTCATCCGCCGAGATCTACGACCCGATCCTGCGACGGCTGGCGATCGACACGATCCGCGATCACGGGATCGAGGTCCACGAACGCGGCACGGTGGTCGTCATCGAGGGGCCGCGCTTCTCGACCAAGGCGGAGTCCAAGTGGTTCAGCGATGCCGGCTGGGAGGTCATCAACATGAGCCAGTACCCGGAGGCCTGGCTGTGCCGGGAGCTCGGCATGGCCGTGGTCAACATCAGCCTGATCACTGACTACGACGCCGGGGTACACGAGGGAACCGAAGCCGTGAACGCGATGAGCGTGATCGAGGTGTTCGCGCAGAACGCCTCCCGGATCCAGGCCGTCGTGCTCGATCTGATCGGGCGGTTTCCGGCTGACCTCGACGCGCTGGGAGCCAGGGCGGCGCTGGCGCCAACGCGCGGCGATGGCCATGCGATGGCCGATGAGGACGTCCGCCTGTTCGAAACCGGGTTCTAGGTGGGGCCCGAGGCTCGCCCGGCCAACGCGCTCCCGATCGGGGTCTGCCTCCGCGCGATTCGGGCCGAGCCGGTGTGGTGGCTCGAGAGCGCGCGACGACTCGATGCCGCCGGGTATGCCGGGTTGTGGGGCTGGGATCACTTCATGGGCCGCGGCGACATCCGCGTCCCGGTGGTCGAGGGCTGGACGATCCTGGCCATGGCCGCCGCCGTGACCCAGCGCGCGACCGTCGGCCCGTTCGTGCTCAACGTGATGAACCGCCATCCGGCTCTCGTGGCGCGGATGGCATCCACCCTCCAGATCGCGAGCGGCGGACGCCTGGTGCTGGGCATTGGCACCGGCGGAGCCCCCCGCGAGCACGAGGCCTACGGCATCGACTTTCCGCCGATCGCCGAGCGTGTCGCGCGGCTGGAGGAGGCGGTCGCCGTGCTGCGTGCCATGTGGGGTGGGGGACCGGTGACCCGGCCATCGCCGTTCTACCCGCTCGTCGAGGCCGCCGCATACCCTGTGCCCGTCCCGCCGCCGCCGATCCTGATCGGTGGGGAAACCCGCGCGGGCGCCCGGCTCGCGGGGCGGATCGGTGACGGCTGGACCGCCTTCGACAACAACTTCGAGGCGAACCTGCCGACGTACCTGGAGTCCCTGGCCGTTAACGGGCGACGCCGCGAAGATCAGATGGTCCTGGTCGGGTTCGAAGGGGACTGGCTGAGCGATGAACCGATCGCCGATAACCCCTGGGTGTCGGCGCCACGCGAAACCTGGGCGCGCTGGGATGAAGCGGGCGCGGACGGCGCCATTGTGCTGGCGCGCACCACCGCCGATGTCGATGCCCTGGTGGCGGCCACCGACCGCTGGTAGGACCCCCGTGGGCTTGGCGTGCGACAGCGTGCTACATTGTCTCACGTGAGCACACAGGCGCGCGTGCACCGTTCGTTCCGGCTTCGGCCCGATGTCTCGGAGCGGCTGGAGCGACGCGCCGCCGAGACCGGCGCCAGCTACACGTCGCTGGCTGAGCGGTTCATCGACGAGGGTCTTCGCCGAGAGCGTTTTCCCCAGGTCGGATTTGTGGATGGGCCGGCCGGGCGTCGCGCTCGGCTGATCGGCACCCGCCTCGACATCTGGATGCTCGTGGAGATCATCCGGGCGAGCGGGTCAGTCGAGGCGGCCGCTGCGCACCTCGAGCAGCCGCTCGCCAATCTCCAGGCAGCGGCCGCGTACTACATCGAGTACCCGGGCGAAATCGATGCCTCAATCGAACTGAACCGGGCCGTGACGCAGCGTGAGGAGGCTCTCTTTTTCAAGGCGCGGCAACCGCTCGCGTGAGGTTGGCGCTGGACGAGCACATCGCACCGTCGATTGGTGTCACGCTCCGGTCGGCGGGCCACGACGTCGTTGCAGTCGCTGAACGCCCCGAGTGGCGCGGACTCGCAGACCACGTCCTGCTCGATCGAATGGCGGTCGAGCGTCGCTGTCTGGCAACGTTTGACGTGGCCGACTTCGCTCGATTGGGAGCCATCCGCATTGCGGCGGCTGAACCGCATGCGGGCATCCTGCTCATCTCGATCCTGCAGTTCGACCCGGGTGCTCATCGGGGCCGGCTCACGAAGGCCATTGACGCGTTCATGCGTCTATATCCGTCCGACGACGCCCTCGCTGATCGGCTGGAATGGCTCCAGCTGGCGCCGTGACTCCGGCCGCCGCGGCCCATGTCGCCGCTCGTTCCGGTGGATCATGGCACCATCACCGGCATGACCGTTCCTGCGACTGCCACCGCTTCCGAGCCGACCCATGCCTGCGCCCGATGCGGGGCGCCTGTGGCTCAGGGGGTCGGCCTGTGCGAGGACTGCAATCCGCTTGGTCTGAAGGATGTCTCGGCCAGCCAGGTCCACGGCACGGCGTTCATCGGGATCGTTGCGGCGATCGTGCTGCTGGCGCTCGTTGCGCGCCTGGCGGTGTCCGGCGTCGGGCCGTTCACCCCGGTTCTGTCCGGGGTCGCGCCCGACGGTGATGCGCTGGCGGTGACACTGGCCATCACCAATCACGGGTCGAGCGCCGGTCGGACGACCTGTCGGCTCACGGATCCGGCCGACCGCAACGGCCTGCCTGGTGGGCTGCTCCTCAGCCCGGAGATTGAGCCGGGGCAGACGGTCACCTTCACCAAGCGGGTGACTGGTCTTGGCACCGCGGTTCGTGACCTCGCGATCGAGTGCAACGCCCCGTGACGGCATCGGCGGAGTCACTGACCCAGGCTGCAACCGGATCCACGCTGGCCGACGACCTCGACTTCAGTCTCGATCTCGCACGACGTTCCGGAGCCGTCCTGATGGACCGCTACGAGCGCCTCGAGCAGATCGACTACAAGAGTGCCCGCGATGTGGTCACCGAGGCAGACCATCAGTCGGAGGCACTGATCGTCGCGGCCATCAAGGAGCGGTTTCCGGGCGACGCGATCCTGGCCGAAGAGACCGGCGAACATCGGGCGATCGCCGGCGAGGCTCCAACCTCCGGTCGAGGCCGGGTCTGGATCGTGGATCCGCTCGACGGGACGGTCAACTACGCCAACGGGATCCCCGTGTTCTGCGTTTCGATCGGACTCGTGATCGACGGCGCGCCTGCCGTCGGGGTGATCCTCGATCCGACAAGGAATGACGCCTTTGCCGCCACGGCAGACGGCGCCGCGACCCTCAACGGTCGCTCGATCCAGGTCTCTGCCAAGGGGGCCTTGTCCGACTTCGTGATCTCGATGGCTCTGAGCGGCCGAACCGCCGTCACGCGTGCCCGGAACGTCCGAAAGCAGATCCGGATCTCGCGCTCGATGGGCTCGGCCGCGCTCGCTCTGGCCTACGTCGCGAACGGCCGGTTCGATGCCTTCGTCCAGCAGGGCGGGCTGTCAGCTTGGGATATCGCCGCCGCCGGGTTGATCGCCGAGCGGGCCGGGGCGATGGTCACGGCAATGGATGGCGGCCCCTGGTTCGACATTGGCCGCGGCCTGCGCACCATTGGCATGATCGCCGCCCCGCCGGCGCATCACCCGGCGCTGCTGGACCTTGTCCGCGCGTAGCCGAGCAGCCGGCCGACTCGCTCCTTGGCAGAATCGAGGAGCGAATAGACGACCGGGATGACCAGCAGGGTCAGGAAGGTCGAGCTGAGCAGTCCACCGATGACCACTGTGCCGAGTTCGGCCGCCACGATGGAACCCTCGTTGAAGCCGGCCGCCAGCGGGACCAGCGCGAGGATCGTCGCGACCGCGGTCATGAGGATCGGGCGAACGCGGGTTCGGCCGCCCAGGATCAGCGCATCGCGCGTGGAATGGCCCTCGGCGCGGAGCCGCTCGACCAGGTCCAGCAGGACGATCGCGTTGGTGACCACGATCCCGATCAGCATCAGGAACCCGATCATGGCGCTCACCCCAAGCGGGCGACCGGTCAGCACGAGCGCCGGGAACGCGCCGATCGTGGCCAACGGCAGGGTGAACATGATGATGAACGGGGTGATGAGGCTGTTGAAGGCGAGGACCATCATCACGTAGACCAGCAGGATGGCGACCGCCATCGCGCTGAACAGGCCGCCAAACGCCTCGGCCTGCTGCTGGCTGACGCCGGCCAGCTGCACGTTCACCCCGGCCGGAATGGCACCCGACGCCTCAAGCGCATCGAGCTCCGCCTGGATTGACTCCGATACCGCGCCGGTGTCCTCGCTGGCGATCTCGGCCGAGATCGACGCCGACGGTGCGCCGTCGATTCGGGTGATGCTGCCCTGGACGGTGACCTGTTCGACCGTCGCGATCGACCCGAGCGGAACCCGCGCGAGGGTCCCGACCGGCAACGCTCGAAGGGCCTCGACCGAGGCGACCGCGGCGGGATCGAGCCGGAGGTTGATCTTCATCGGGTCCGGGCCGTCGATCGAGGCGGTCGTGGCCGTGGCTGCGGTCAGGGCGCCGCGGACTTCACCAGCGACCTGGGCGGCCGTCATCCCAACCGCGATCGCCTTGTTGGGATCGACGTTGATCCGGATCTCCGGCGTCGCCTTCACCAGGTCGCTCGCAAGGTTGAGCAATTCGGGCCGGTCCGACAGGGCCGCGACGATCGCCTCGCTGGCGGTTTCGACCAGGCCGGGATCGCCGGCGCTGACAACCACGTTGAGGCTGTTCGACGAGAAGCCTTGGGCCTCCGCCACGGCCACGTCGAAGCCGTCGGTCCGGATCGACGCGAGGGCGTCGAGAATCTCTTGCGTCGCCGTGTCGAGGTTGACCGACGGGTCGAGTCGAACGGTGAGCGTGGCGGTGTTGGCGGGCTGACCCGAGAACGCCGCCGTCAGCGCCCGAAAGCCCGTGTCGCCGTCGGGCGGGACGCTGGTTTGGACGAGGATCACATCGGCGTTCCCGCGGACGATCGATTCGGCGGCCGTGGCCCGGTCGAGCACGAGTTCGGAGCCGGCGCCGGCCGGCGGGATGACGGCGACCCGCAGGATCTTCTCCGATCCGGTGTTGAAGAACTGGGTTGGCAGCCCGGTGACGAGGGTTGCCGAACCGACGAATAGAAGGGCAGCGACGCCGAGGACGGCGAGCTTGGTCCAGCGGTTGTGCAGCGCTGCTGTGATGGCCGGCGTGTAGACGTGGACCCAGAACGAGTTGGTCGGCTCGCCGGTCTCGTCGACCGACGACTTGACCCGATCGATCAACAAGTAGGCGAAGACCGGCACCACCGTCAGGGCAATGACCAGCGAGGCCAGGAGCGCAAAGGTCACGGTCAACGCGAACGGCAGGAAGAACTGGCTGATGAACCCGCCGACGAAACCGATCGGCAGGAAGACGGCCACGGTGGTCAACGTGCTCGCGGTAATCGCCGTGGCCACCTCGCGGGTGCCGCGCACGACGGAGGTCAGCCGGTCGTCGCCGAGCGCTCGATGGCGATAGATGTTCTCGAGCACCACGATCGCGTCGTCGACAACTCGCCCGATCGCCACGGCCAGCCCGGCCAGGCTCATGATGTTGAGCGAGACGCCGCTCAGCTGCATGATCACCAGCGCGGCCAGGACGGACATCGGCAGGCTGATGGCAGCCACGATCGTCGAGCGCAGGCTGAACAGGAACAGGAAGATCGTCCCAACCGCGAACAACGCCCCCAGCCCACCCTCGCGAACCAGGCCGTCCTGCGAGTCGGTGATGAAGGTGGACAGGTTGGACACGACCGTTACGGTGAGATCGCCGGCGTGCGTCTCGCCGGCTGCGTCGAGTTCGGCCATGACCAGGGCGGCCACATCGACCGTGTTGGCATCCGCGGTCTTGGTCACCGTCAGGCTGAGCGAGGGGCTGCCGTTGGTTCGGGCGTAGCCGGTCGTTGCGACATCGGTCAGTTCGACAGTGGCGACCTCGCCGAGCGTGATGGGTGTCGGCGGGCCCGTCGGACCGCCGGACTGGCCGCCAGCCGGCATCTTGACGCCGACGACGAGTCCGGCGATCTCATCGATTGTCGAGAAGGCGCCGATCGTCGAGACCGGGATCTTGTCGCCGTCGGCCACGAGCTGCCCCGACGGGAGCGTCAGGTTGTTGGCGCGCAGGACGCCGATCACCTGCTGGCTGGAGACCCCTGCCTCGGCGATCGCTGCGGGATCGAGGGTCACGAGGACCTGGCGTTCCGTGCCGCCGGTCAAGTCCACGCCGGCCACCCCCTCGAGGCCCAGCAGCGACGGCACGATCTCCGATCGGGCGATCTCGGCCGCCCGATCGAGCGATCCACCGCCGGCCGCGGCGATCGAGGCGATGATCACTGGCGAGGCGTTGATGTCGAGCGATGACACGCTGGCCTCGACGCCTTCGGGCAGGCCCGCATCGGCCAGGTTGTCCTCGATCGCGGCCTTGACCTCCTTCGAGTCGGTCCCGAAGGCGAACTCCGCGACGACCAGGGCGACCGAGTTGGTCGAGGTGGAACGGAGGCTCTCGAGGCGCGGGACGCCCGCAATGGCCCGCTCGATCGGCTCGGCCACCTGGGTCGCGATGTCTTCAGCGCCGGCGCCGGGGTACGGGGCGATGACCGTGATGACCGGAAAGTCGACGTCCGGGATCAGTTCCTGCTGGAGGCTCCCCCAGGCGGACACACCGGCCAGGAAGATGGCACCGGTCAGGAGCAGGGTGACACTGCGCTTGGCGACGGCAAGTTCGGTCAGGCGGTTCACGATGTCTCCTTGCTGGTCGCCACTCCGGCGTGGCCGGGGCGGGGGATGGCCGCCGCGTCGTCGCGGCATGGACGGGGTACGGCCGCTGCGGCGGTGCTCAGGATCTGGATCGAACGTTCGACGATCGGCAGATCCACGTCCTCGATCCGGGCGAGCAGGTCGCGGAACTGCTGCTGGTTGAGTTCGCGCAAGTGCTCGAGGTGCGCCCGGGCC
>CAYRTS010000057.1:0-19434 GCA_964427285.1 uncultured Anaerolineaceae bacterium | reverse complement strand
CCCCGCCCCGAATAAGTGCCAGATGAGCGGTCTCTGCTTCAATGTCCACATGCAAGTGCTCGATCCCTGGACTGGACCTACCGTCCGCGTGACCTGGGCGCGCCTGTGCCGCAATACGCGTGGCGCGCTCGGTATGACCCAGCAGCAACTGGGCCAGAAGGCCGGCATCACGGGCGCCCACGTCTCGGCGATCGAACTCGGGCGAGCGAACCCGACGATTGACCTCATCGAGCGGCTTGCCGCGGTTCTTGGCCTCGAACTTACGCTCGCTGCTCGCCCACCGATCGTTGTCGAAGACCGCCGACAACGCGATGGAATGCACTCACGCTGTTCCGGGTATGTCGACCGAAGACTCGTCCTGGACCGGTGGCAGACAGCCGGCGAAGTTGAACTCGTCGACGGCCGATCCCACGGCTGGGTCGACCTGCTGGCGTTCGACGAATCAACCGGGACCCTTTTGGTGATCGAGATCAAGACGCGTCTTGACGACCTCGGCGAGATCGAGCGCCAGCTCGGGTGGTACACACGCCATGGTCGTGAACTCGCTCGAAACCTCGGCTGGCGAGTCAAGAGGATCATTCCCTGGTTGCTCGTCCTCGCGAGTGACGAATGCGAGGCGAGGCTTCGAGGCGATCGGGACGTCATCGACCGCTCGTTCCCCGGCCGGTCCGTGGTCATGAACGCCGTCGTCCAGGATCCCTCGACAGCATGGCCGGCAGGTCGTGGAGTCGCGCTGATCGATCCGTCCAGTCGTCGCCGCGATTGGCTCATTCGGCCAAGGATCGACGGGCGGAGAACGGCCGCCCCGTACCGCGACTACCGGCACGCTGCCGAGCTCCTCACGCGCTGAACCGTCGCGTCCCGTCGCGTCCCGTCCCTGATCGCTCCTTGAGTCCAACTCGCAGTTGAAGGTTGGCTCTCAGTCCGGTTGCTCGGGGACCCTGATCTGTCACGGTCCGGTCGCGAGTGATCGCGATGCGTCAAGCTTCGGCACATACCGGAGGATGCGCAGCAGCACCTCGATCAAGGTCGCAACCTCCTGGCCGACCAGGTCGAGTGCGCGGTCTCGCTGCCAATCATTCGTAGCTTCGTCCAGGGCGCTGAGCGCCGTGGCGCATCGACCGGCCCGGAGCAACTCGATGGTCTCTCGGAACGAGCGCGTGATGATGATCGCCTCCGGGTACTCCTTCGCGGCCTGGGCAGCCGTGAGCCGGTCTGCGACCTCCTTGAGATGGTCGTGCGTTGTCTTGACCAGCATCCGGTATTCCGCCTCGGACAACTGGAGGCGCTGGAGTGTCTCGAACTTGGACTCGATGACCGGCACCCGAGCCACGAGGATCGCCTTGATCTTCTCGATCAGGTAATCCGGCCGGATCGGCTTGGCGACGAAGTGCGTGAACCCGCGATGGATCGCCTCGGTCACTGTCGCTTTATCAGCCGAGCTCGTACAGAGGATCGCCGGCAGATCGCGCCAGCGCGGGTCGGCGTGGAGGGCGGTGAAGAGCTGCAGCCCGGACATGCCGCCAAGGTTGAGGTCCGTGATGATCAACTCCACGGCCGACCCCTGCTTCAACCACTCGAAGGCGGTGGCAGCACTCGTCACCGCTGCCACTTCGTAGCCGCCGCGCCGCAGCGCCATCTCCAGGAGACGCATGGAGACCGGGTCGTCCTCCACGACGAGAATGGTCACGAGGCAAGCTCCAGACGCTTGAAGGCCGTTTGCGTACCCCGGAACGCGTCGGCGAGACGCACGAGGAGATCCCCCACGTCGGACAAGTCGGCGGCGCGTGCCGCGGTCTCGAGTTGACTGGCGAGCGCCCGGACCCGGGCCGCACCGATCGCGCCGGCGCTACCGTTGAGGCGATGCGCTGCCGCGGTCAGCGCCTCGGTGTCCTGATCCTCGATCGCGGCTCCAATCGCGACGATCAGACGCTCCGTCTCGGTGACGAAGATCTCGATCAGCTCGCCCAGCATGTCTCCGGGCTCGCCCTCGGCGATCTCCCGGATCGTCTCGATGGTTTCCCGATCAAGCAGCACGGGGGCGGGAGGTGACCCGGCGAACGCCGTGCCGCGATGCGCTTCGCCCGAGTCGGGCAAATCCCCATGAGGAGCCACCTGGGCGTCCGCCAGGAGCGTCTCTGGCAGCCACCGCTCGACCGTCTCTTCAAGGAGCGCGGCCCGGACCGGTTTGGACAGGTAGTCATCCATCCCGGCGGCGAGGCAGCGCTCACGGTCCTGCGGTGTTGCATCTGCCGTCAGGGCGATGATGGCGGCCCGTCGGCCACTCGGCTCGCCGGCGCGGATGCGTGCCGTCGCGGCCAATCCATCGAGTTCGGGCAACCTGGAGTCCATCAGGATCAGGTCATACGGGGTCGCCAGCGCGGCTTCGACAGCCTCGATACCGGTGGTGGCAACCTCCACCCGGTAGCCCAAACGATGCAGGATCGCGACTCCGACCTTCTGGAGGACGGGGTCATCCTCGACAATGAGAATACGGGCGCGAGAGCGCTCTCTCACATCGGCGAGGGTGTGCCGGGTGATGAGCGACGCCGGAGTGCCGGGCTCCCTGGCGAGAAGACTCGACAGCGCCCCGCGCAGGTCATCCGTGGCGACCGGGCTCGAGAGGTAGGCGGCGACGCCGGCTTCCCGCGCAGATGCGCCTTCCCCGGGCCGGCCTACCGCCGTGAGAACGACGATGGGGATGGCGGTCGTCTCAGGCTCGCTCTTGATTCGCAGGCCGAGGACAAGCCCGGTCCCCGCACTGGCCGAGTCGTCGACGATGATGGCTACGATCGGGTCTCCCTCCTCACGAGCCGCGCTGACGATCGACGACACGTAGTCAGGCGAATCGGTGGCCTCGGCGCGCGTCCCGAACGATGCGAGCTGTTCGAGGAGCGCCGCCCGCCGGCCCGCCACGTCGTTGACGACCAGGATGCGCTGACGCTGGAGATCCGACTCCGGGCTGGCTGGCCGTGTCGCCAACCGGGTCTTGAACGGGACCGTGAACCAGAACGTGCTGCCGACTCCCTCGGTACTTTGTACGTCGATCTGGCCGCCCATGAGTTCGACGAATCGACGGCTGATCGTGAGTCCCAGGCCGGTTCCGCCGTACTTTCGACTGACCGTGGAGTCGGCTTGGCTGAAGGGGCGGAAGAGTCGCGCCATGGATTCGGGCGCCATGCCGACCCCTGAGTCGGTCACTGCAACCCGGATCGTCGCCACGCCTCCTGCCACAGGGTGCTCCAGGCTGACCCTGACGATGACGTCCCCTTGCTGCGTGAACTTGAGCGCGTTCGTCAACAGGTTCGTGAGCACCTGGCGAAAACGCCCCACGTCGCCGCGCACCTGCGCCGGCACCGTCGCGCCGACCAGGCTGACGACGACAACGCCACGGGTGCCTGCCGGGTGGACGTGCGGGCCGACCGCGCTCGCCACGGTGGCCCGAAGGTCAAAGTCGATCTCCTCGAGCTCGACTTCGTTCGCCTCGATCTTCGAGAAATCGAGCACGTCGGTCACGATCGCCAGCAGCGCGTCCGCGGAATCGCCCAGCGCGGTGGCAAACTGACGTTGCTCATCCGACAGGTCCGACTGACGCATCAGTTCGGCCATCCCGATGATCCCCGCCAGTGGCGTCCGAATCTCATGGCTCATCGTGGCCAGGAAGTCGCTCTTGGCCCGGGTGGCAGCCTTGGCGGCTGCTGCGGCTGTCCGCAGTTCCTCCTCCGCGCGGCGCCGCTCGGTGACGACACGGGCGTTGATCATGACCGTGGGTCCGCCGGTTTCGGGCTGGATCCGCGCGGCGATCGCTTCGAGGACCTCGGGCCGGCCGTCAGGTCGGACGTGACGCAGGTCGCACGGGGCGGTCGGCTGACCTGCAGGCAGCGCCAGGGCCTCGCTGACCAGCCGCTCGACGGCGCCGAAGTCCTCCCGCTCGACCAGGTCGCGCAGGAACGTACCGACAGTTCCGTTGGCCGCGCGTCCGGTGATACGCTCGCCGCTGGGTGCCTGGTACAGGATCACAGCGCGCTCGTCCACGAGCACGACCATGTCCGGAGCGTGCTCAATGAGCAGTTGATACGGAGGTTCCATCGCCCCTTCACCGGGCGACGGATCGAGCTCTTCCCTGGTCACGACCTGCGACTCCGGGCCTGGGTCACGGCGACCCGTCAGCCATCCTGATCTTGGTGCCCACGCGAACACTACGCCGGTTGGGACGCAGGTCCAACAATGCTGGATGTCGAGTCAATGGGCATCGACTCGATGGTCCTCCAGGACCGTGAACGGTAGTCATGTGACTACGCGGCGACCGGCTCGACCGGCTCGGCCGGCTCGACTGGCTCCGCCTTCGGCCCCGCCTTCGCCCCCTTCGCCCCCTTCGCCCCCCTCGGCGACGTCGGCGACGTCGGCGACGTCGGCGAGGTCGGCGCTGAAGGCGTCGCCGACCGGTGCGACAGGAGCGCCCCGATGTCCGCAACGAGGGCGACCCGGCCATCGGCCATGATCGTGGCTCCGGCGACCCCGTTGAGGCGGCCGGCAAAGGTGCCGATGGACTTCAGCACGATCTCCTGCTGCCCGACGAACTCATCGACGGCCAGGGCCATTTCGGTGGACCGCGATCGGACCACGACCAGGTTGATCCACCCTCGTGCATCGGCATCGAGGGAGCGTCGGGGATCGCCAAGGGCGTTGTCGAGAACCTCCACGGGGACCACTCGCCCGCGCAGCGTGATGACATGGTGACCACGCACGGTGGACAAGGCGCTTCGATCGACTCGCAGCGTTTCGACTACCCCGGTCAGCGGCAGGGCGCACACGCGCGTCCCGGAGCGGACCATCAATGCTCCGATGATGGCCAGGGTCAGCGGCAGGGTCAGCTCCACACGCGTCCCCTTGCCCAGCGTGCTGTGGATTTCGACACGGCCGCCGAGACGCTCGATGTTGGTCCGCACAACGTCCATGCCAACGCCGCGGCCCGATACGTCAGTGATCTTGGCCGCAGTGGAGAAGCCAGGTGCGAAGATCAATCGAAGCGCTTCGTCGTCGCTCATGGTCGCAGCGGTCTCCGGCGTCAGGATGCCCTTGGCGATGGCCGACTGCTTCAGTCTTCCCGGGTCCATCCCGCGACCATCGTCTTCGACGGTGATCAGGATCTGGCCGTCGGCATGCTGGGCGGTCAGGAGGACGCGGCCCTCCGGATCCTTGCCCGCGGCGATTCGCTCTTCAGGCGGCTCCAGGCCGTGATCCACGGCGTTGCGAACGAGGTGGCCGAGCGGGTCACCCACCTCCTCGAGGACAGATCGATCCAGCTCGGTCTCCTTGCCCTCGATGTCGAGGCGGATGGACTTTTCGAGGCGCGCGGCAATGTCGCGGACCACTCGCGGGAAGCGGTTGAAGACGCTTTCGATCGGCAGCATGCGCAGACCGGTCACCTGGTCCTGGAGCTGGCCGGCGATACGCGAGAACTGTTGAGATCCCTCCTCGGCGTCGCGTGCGAGGGGGTCATCGCCACCGACAAGGAGCATGACTTCGCGGGCATGACGCTGGAGACGTGTCTTCTGGACGATCAGCTCGCCGACCAGGTTCATCAGTTCGTCCAGCCGCGTGACGTCGATCCGGATGGTTTGCTGAGCGACCTTCTGCCGGTCGCCGGCGACGGCGCGATCGACCTTTGCGGGCAGTCCGCGCGATTCCGGCCCGAGGTCGATCTGGCGACGATCATCGTCTTCGGCGTCGGTTGCGGATGGAATGGGTAGATTGGCATCGCCAGCGGCACCTGCACCAGCACCGACCGCGCCGGGAATGGCGGCCGCGATGTCCACGGCGGTGACATCGTCAACCGCCAAAAGCTGGGTCCGCAGATCGTCGAGGTCGTCCGGTTCGCCGCGCACGAGCAGGGCAAGGTGGCCGGCCTCAAGGCCGCCTTCGATCTCCTCGCGCGACGGGACACAACTCAGAAGGCGGCCGCTTGCTTCGGCCTCGACCGCCAGCTGCATCAGCCGGACCGGACCCCAGGGGGATTCCGGATCCACCGAGCAGCGCACGATCGAACGTGGTTCGTCGCCGCCCGGCGCTTCCATAAGCAGACGGGAGACGAGATCGCCGAGAGGGCCGCCCGTGCTGGTCTCCGTAACGGCCGGCACCTCCTTCGGGCCTGGTGCGACCGCCGGGTGGGCAGCCGCGCTGGATCCAGCCGCTGCCGGGACCGCCGCATCGGACGTAGCCGCGTCATACGCGGCCCGTAATTTGGCGGTCAGCGTCTCCGCGTCGTTGGTCAGGACCTCGCCCGCAGTGACCTCCTCCACGAGGGCGCGCAGCACGTCCAGGGTCTCCAGCAGGATGTCGGCGAACGGGCGAGCATCGACGAGCTTGCCGCTGCGCATCGCCCCGAAGATGTCCTCCATCGCGTGGGTCAGACCGGTCATCCGTTTGTGGCCGATGGTCGCGGCCGAGCCCTTGAGCGTGTGGGCCGCGCGAAAGACCTCGTTGAGCAGCGCGGCGTCCAGCGTCCCGCGTTCGAGAAGCAGGAGACCCTCCTCGATTCGCTCGATCTGCTCGGTCGACTCGTCGGTGAAGAGCTGGTCGTCGCCTTCCTGGAGATCGAATTCCAGCTTCATCACGCCGACTCGCGGAGAGCGACATGAACCTTGATGGTGCCGGCGATGGTCGCGATTGGGACGACCACGCGCTGGATGTCAACGCTCGCCACCCGCGCCCCGGAACCCACGATCAGCAGCGGCGGAGTGATATCCGTCACGTAGCCGTGGTTGGAGACGACCACGCTGGCGGAGCCGGCGACGACATTGGCCAGCTCGGAGATGCCGCTCTGGGCGAGCTCGTCGAACAGCGTTGTCTCCTGGCCGAGCATGATCGACACGAACGCCAGCGCGGTCTGCTCCGACATGCTCAGGTAGATGGATCCGGCGAGGGCGCCGGACACGCCGACGATCGAGGTGACCTCGTCCGTGGTAAACGAGGCATTCACCATCTCAAGTGGACCGCGGGTGACCGGGGATCCGGTCTCCTTCGCGAGAACATCGGCGGCCGCGGACACGTAGCGATTGAGGATCTGTACCTTGACCGGGCCGCTCATGCTGGTCAGGCCGCGGCGGCGGCGAGAGCGGTCTGGTCCGCGGCGCCGAAGAGCCCGTCAAGGCTCAGCAGGATGATCAGGCGATCGCCGAGCTTGGCGATCCCGCGCAGGTAATCGTGGTCCGCGTTCGCGGCGACATCGGGCGTCGGCTCGATGGCATCGCCGGCGATCATCAGCACTTCGCTGACACCGTCGACGACGAGCCCGACCCGGGTCCCGCCCGCGTCGGCGACGACGATCCGGCTGGCCTTGGTCAGGTCGCTCCGGTCCATCCCGAAACGCTCGCGCAGGTCGACCACCGGGATGATCCGGCCGCGCAGGTTGATCACGCCTTCGACGAAGGCCGGGGCCTTGGGCACCGCGGTGATCGGCTGGTGGCGAATGATCTCGTAGACCGTGGCGATGTCGAGTCCGTAGCGCTCGTCACCGAGCTCGAACACGACGATCTGGAGTTCCGCCGCCCGGCGGAAGTCGGACCCGTCGGCGGACGTGCCGCCTGGGGCCGGGGCGAGGGCTGTGGTGCTCATCGAGGTCGCTCCTTGTGGGGACTTCGGAACGGCGACCGGGGGTCGGGTCGGCCGCCGTTCCGGGGGAATTCGAAGGTCAGGCAGCCTTCCAATCGGCGGAGCGCCGCCGATTGACGACCTTGTCGGCGGCCGCGGCCTTGCTGCCGGTTGCCGCGCTGGTCTCGAGCTTGAACTGGGCGACCAGCTCGTCGAGCTGAGCGGCCATCGACGACAGCGACTGGACCGACGCGATGACCTGTTCGACC
Organism: uncultured Anaerolineaceae bacterium; assembly: GCA_964427285.1. Taxonomy (GTDB): domain Bacteria; phylum Chloroflexota; class Limnocylindria; order Limnocylindrales; family CSP1-4; genus SPCO01. The sequence continues at coordinate 11,572 of CAYRTS010000057.1, read as the reverse complement.
TGGGCGCTCATCTCCTCGGTTGCGGCCGAGACTTCCTCGGTGGCCGCCGAGTTCTCCTCGCTGATCGCGGCGATCGACTCGATCGAGCGCGACACGGAGCTGGCGCTGGTGGTCATGGTCGAAGCGGCGGCATTGTTGCCCTCGGCGATCCCGGCGATCTCGTCGATCGCCTTGACCACTCCGCCCGAGGCGATGCTCATGGCATCGACCGCGGTCGTGATCCGCCCGACGGCGGCGCGGGTGGCGCTGACGGCGCCGGCGATCTCGTCGAGCGCGGCGCCCGACTTGGCGGCCAGCTCGGTGCCGGCCTCGACCTCGGTGGCCCCGACGCGCATGGCGGCGACGGCCTCGGTGGTCCCGGCCTGGACCTCGGCGATGAGCGCCGCGATCTCCTTGGTGGCTCGGCCGGAGCGCTCCGCGAGCTTGCGGACCTCGTCGGCGACGACTGCGAAGCCCTTGCCCTGCTCACCGGCTCGGGCGGCCTCGATGGCCGCGTTGAGGGCGAGGAGGTTGGTCTGCTCGGCGATGTCGTTGATCGTCTCGACGATGGCCCCGATCTGCACGCCCTTGGCGCCCAGCTCGGCGACCTTGACCGCGGACGCGTCGACCGCGGTCTTGATCTTGGCCATCCCCGCGACCGTCTGCTTGACGGCGGCGGCACCGTTGTCGGCTGCCGTGGCGGCGGTCCCTGACACGTCGCGAACCTCGTCGCTGGCGGCCGTGGCGGCCTTGATCGCGGTGGCCATCTCGCCGATCGTGGCACTCGCCTGATCGACCTTGCGGGTCGTGTCGGCGGCGCCGGTGCCGACCTGGCCGATGACATCGGTCAGGCTGTTGACGGCCCCGCTGGTCTCGGTCGCGGCGCGGGCCTGGTCAGAGGCGCCGGCGGCAACCTGCTGGATGGTGGTGGCGATCTGCTGGGTGGCGGCGCCGGTCTGGGTGGCCGCCTCGTTGAGCTGCACGGTGGTCCGGGCGACGGACTCGGCCGCCTCCTTGACGTCGCCGATCGTGCCCGTGAGGCCGCTCCGGGCCTGGTTGTACGCCTCGATCGAGGCGACGATGTTGTTGCGCAGCTGGTTTGTCAGCCGCGCCGTCTGGCCGATCTCATCGCCGCTGAAGCGTTCGATGAGCGGGGTGACCGGGGTGATCTCGTAGGTCAGGTCGTTCCCGGAGAAGCGGGTCAGACCCTCCTGGAGCCAGGTTGTGCATTTCTCGGTGAGTGAGGTGACGGTCACCTGGAGGTCGGAGACGCCCCGGCTGATCCCGCGTGAGATAACGAACGAGATCATGAAGCCGATGGCGGCGGCGAGCAGGATGACGACGATGCTGATCAGCCGGCTCGACTCGTAGGTTTCGTCGCCGTCAGTGGCGAGCGTCTCGCCGAGGGCCACCTTGGAGTCGAACAGACCGGAGAAGCCCTCGACGATCAGGGCCATCTGCGGAATGCCCTTTTCCTTGTTGAGGGCGATGGCCTCATCCTTCTTGCCTTCAGTCGACAGGGCGAGGATGTCGGCGCGGATCGCACGGTAGTTGGTGAGCGCGGTCTCGAGTGCGGCGAAACTGGCCTTGCCCTCTTCGGTGGCGAGGGTGGGTTTGACCTCGGCGAGCTTCTCGTTGACGAGGGCTCCGTTGGCATCGATCTTGCCCTCGATCTCGGCCATCTCGGCCGGGTCCGTGGCGAGGATGTGGTTGTTGAGGAAGGCCCGGTTCTCGTTGGTCTTGGCCCGCGCCACGCCCAGGTCGGCGAGTGGCAGCGACACGTTCTCATAGGCACGGGTCATCAGTCCGTCCATCGTGCCGAGATTGATGATCCCGAGCACCCCGACGGCCACCAGGAACGCAACGAGGATGCCGGCGCTCCCGAGGAGCTTGGTGCGGATGTTGAGCTTCATGTCTGATCGTTTTCCTTTCGGGAAACTTGGTGGATGCGTGGCGGCGGACAAGCGGACGAGTCGCCGGTTTTCGTGTTGTGTTGTATCGCGGCCGTGGGCCGGTGCCGATAGGGGTTCACCCCTAGATCACGTTCGAAGCAGAGTCGGACCCGATCAGGCGACCGGGCCGCTCATGCTGGTCAGGCCGCGGCGGCGGCGAGAGCGGTCTGGTCCGCGGCGCCGAAGAGCCCGTCAAGGCTCAGCAGGATGATCAGGCGATCGCCGAGCTTGGCGATCCCGCGCAGGTAATCGTGGTCCGCGTTCGCGGCGACATCGGGCGTCGGCTCGATGGCATCGCCGGCGATCATCAGCACTTCGCTGACACCGTCGACGACGAGCCCGACCCGGGTCCCGCCCGCGTCGGCGACGACGATCCGGCTGGCCTTGGTCAGGTCGCTCCGGTCCATCCCGAAACGCTCGCGCAGGTCGACCACCGGGATGATCCGGCCGCGCAGGTTGATCACGCCTTCGACGAAGGCCGGGGCCTTGGGCACCGCGGTGATCGGCTGGTGGCGAATGATCTCGTAGACCGTGGCGATGTCGAGTCCGTAGCGCTCGTCACCGAGCTCGAACACGACGATCTGGAGTTCCGCCGCCCGGCGGAAGTCGGACCCGTCGGCGGACGTGCCGCCTGGGGCCGGGGCGAGGGCTGTGGTGCTCATCGAGGTCGCTCCTTGTGGGGACTTCGGAACGGCGACCGGGGGTCGGGTCGGCCGCCGTTCCGGGGGAATTCGAAGGTCAGGCAGCCTTCCAATCGGCGGAGCGCCGCCGATTGACGACCTTGTCGGCGGCCGCGGCCTTGCTGCCGGTTGCCGCGCTGGTCTCGAGCTTGAACTGGGCGACCAGCTCGTCGAGCTGAGCGGCCATCGACGACAGCGACTGGACCGACGCGATGACCTGTTCGACCTGGGCGCTCATCTCCTCGGTTGCGGCCGAGACTTCCTCGGTGGCCGCCGAGTTCTCCTCGCTGATCGCGGCGATCGACTCGATCGAGCGCGACACGGAGCTGGCGCTGGTGGTCATGGTCGAAGCGGCGGCATTGTTGCCCTCGGCGATCCCGGCGATCTCGTCGATCGCCTTGACCACTCCGCCCGAGGCGATGCTCATGGCATCGACCGCGGTCGTGATCCGCCCGACGGCGGCGCGGGTGGCGCTGACGGCGCCGGCGATCTCGTCGAGCGCGGCGCCCGACTTGGCGGCCAGCTCGGTGCCGGCCTCGACCTCGGTGGCCCCGACGCGCATGGCGGCGACGGCCTCGGTGGTCCCGGCCTGGACCTCGGCGATGAGCGCCGCGATCTCCTTGGTGGCTCGGCCGGAGCGCTCCGCGAGCTTGCGGACCTCGTCGGCGACGACTGCGAAGCCCTTGCCCTGCTCACCGGCTCGGGCGGCCTCGATGGCCGCGTTGAGGGCGAGGAGGTTGGTCTGCTCGGCGATGTCGTTGATCGTCTCGACGATGGCCCCGATCTGCACGCCCTTGGCGCCCAGCTCGGCGACCTTGACCGCGGACGCGTCGACCGCGGTCTTGATCTTGGCCATCCCCGCGACCGTCTGCTTGACGGCGGCGGCACCGTTGTCGGCTGCCGTGGCGGCGGTCCCTGACACGTCGCGAACCTCGTCGCTGGCGGCCGTGGCGGCCTTGATCGCGGTGGCCATCTCGCCGATCGTGGCACTCGCCTGATCGACCTTGCGGGTCGTGTCGGCGGCGCCGGTGCCGACCTGGCCGATGACATCGGTCAGGCTGTTGACGGCCCCGCTGGTCTCGGTCGCGGCGCGGGCCTGGTCAGAGGCGCCGGCGGCAACCTGCTGGATGGTGGTGGCGATCTGCTGGGTGGCGGCGCCGGTCTGGGTGGCCGCCTCGTTGAGCTGCACGGTGGTCCGGGCGACGGACTCGGCCGCCTCCTTGACGTCGCCGATCGTGCCCGTGAGGCCGCTCCGGGCCTGGTTGTACGCCTCGATCGAGGCGACGATGTTGTTGCGCAGCTGGTTTGTCAGCCGCGCCGTCTGGCCGATCTCATCGCCGCTGAAGCGTTCGATGAGCGGGGTGACCGGGGTGATCTCGTAGGTCAGGTCGTTCTGGGCGAAGCGGCCCAGGCCCTCGGCCAGCCAGGTCGTGCACTTGTCGGTCAGCGAGGCGACGGTCACCTGGAGAGCCTTTGCGCCGCGGGTGAAGCTGAGCGCCATCCAGAAGCTCATGATGAAGCCGATGACCATGGCGAGAACGATCCCGACGATGATCAGCAGGCGGCTCGACTCGTACGTGCTCGTTGCCTCGTGGGCCAGTTCGGTCGACGTCCTGTCAATGAGGGCGAGGGCCTTCACGTAGTCGGCGTCGAGTGCTTCGATCGCGGGGACATAGTCCGACTCCGCGAACGCGTCAGCCTCGTCCTTGTTCTCCGCGGAGAGTGCCAGGAGCTCCTCCAGCGCGACCTCCACGGCAGTCTCGTTCGTTTGGAGCTCATCGAAGATGGCGAGCGCCTCGGGGCTGGACATTCCTTCCTTCGCTGTGGCGACGTCGGCGACGATCTCCGCTGAGATCGTCTCCGCCTCTTCCTTGAGGGTCGCCATGGTGGCGGGGTCGGCGGCGAGGATGTGCCTGAAGGCGATCGCCTCGACTGCGTTCGTCCCAGCATTGGCAGCGCCGAGCGCCTCGGCGGGCAGCAGGCCCTCGGTCACGAGATTCTGGCTGTCGTCGTTCACGGAGCCGAGATTGATGATCGCCAACCCGCCGACCGCGGCGGTGAGGGCAAGCAGCACGGCGCTCATGCCGACCAGCTTGGTGCGAATGGTGAGTTTCATGCCTCTTCCTTTCGGGTTGCTTTGATCCGGCCGACTGGCCGAACGGAGGTGGATGGTCCCGCCGACGGCGAGGGCGATGACGACGAGGGCGGCGATGAGCAGCCAGACGGGGAGCCCTTCATCCTTCGTCGCGCCAGTCGGTTCGGTGGCAATGGTCTCGGCCTCTGCCCCTGTGGCCTCTGGTTCGGTGCCGGCCTCCGGCTTAGCGTGGGCAGCCTCCGGCCTGGTGCCCGCCGCCTCGCCTTCGGCGGCCGCTTCGGGCACTTCGGGGGCGACCGGGGCCGCGGCCGACGTGACGTGCGCGCCGGCGGGGGCGATGACATCGGCGGTCGCCTGGGCGGTGACCACCGCGCCGTCGGGGACCACGGCCCCGTCGGCCAGCTTGACGCCGATGACCAGGGCGCCCTTGCCGATCGTGATGTTGCTGCCGATGGTCGAGTTGAAGACGACCGCGCCGTCGCCGATCGTGACCTTGTCGCCGATCGTCAGAGAGCCATGGAAGACGGCGTGCTGGCCGACCGTCAGGTCGGCGCCGATGCCGATGGTCTGATGCTTGAGGGCGTGGAAGGTGACGTTTTCGCCGATCTTCGCGTTGGCTGCGATGACGATGGGCTCGCCCTCGTCTCCGCGGATCGACGTTCCGGCCCCGACGCTGCTGCCGTCCCCGAGGGTCACGTTGCCGATGACGCGAGCTCCCGGGTCGACCGTGACACCGCTACCCAGAGTCGGGCTGTCGTGCTCGGGGTTCCAGGACGTGATCGGGTTCGGGCCGACGTTCTCGACGCTCGCCTCGCCCAGTTCCTCGATCATCTGAGGATAGTCGTGGGCGAACTCCGAGTTGACCTCGATGACTTCGCTCTTGAACTCGATCTGCGCCTCGCTCACTGAGACGAGGCCTTCTGTCTGTGAGGCCTCCGTGATGACCGCGCCGCTGGGCACGACCTTGTCGGCCGGGATGGTCACGCCTTCGACGCGGGCGCCGTGGAGGACCATGGCGCCGTCCTCGATCACGGCGTCGCGCACAACCGCGTTGAAACCGACGAAGGCGAAGTCACCGATGGTGGAGTCCTCGATCGTCGCGCCGTGGGCGATGCTCGTGCGCTCGCCGATGATCAGATCGGCGGCCGAGGCCGTGATCGTCTCGTTGTCCTGGAAGTTGGACTCGTTGTGCATCTCCACGCGGTGGCCGTTTTCACCGGCGACCACCGTAAAGGGCGCGATGAAATCGGCCTCGCCGATGAAGACATCGCCGCTGACCTCCGCGCTCGGGTCGATATACGACCCCCCGACCACCACGGCGCCAGGCTCTACCTGGGTCAGTGTCGGTTCCGCGGCGAAACCGGTCTGGCCCGCCAACAGGGCGGCCAGCACGGCGAGTGCGGGGAGTAAACGAAGGCGCTTCATGGCACGTGGTCATCCTCAAACTTGCGACAAAGTCAGGCGGGTGCCGGACAGTCGCCGTTGTACCGCGTCACCGCTGCGCTGCCGATAGGGGATCGCCCCTATCTTTCCTGGGACGGCTCGCGGGCGCCACGCGGCGCCTCGCGGTGCCATTCCTCGCGCTCGTGATTGCCCCGTGTCCGCACTCGCGGCGCGCCCGAGTCCGCTCCGGGGCTCGCGGCGCAACTCCAGGTTGCGCAGACCGCACGAACGCGCGCGGTCGCGATCCGAAACGGCAATCTGGGAGGTTGACCACGATTGTTCATCCCGATCGCGCTGCTCGTTGCGCGCCGATCCGCGACCGGGCGGCACGTATGCTCTTGTTGGTGCGCCGCGGGCGCACAGGGGGCGCGGCCGCTGGCCCGCGCGGGTACCGACGACGGTGCGCGCCGATCCGCGATCACCAATGTTGGCGGTCAGCCCCGAGTGGCCAGTCGTTCCAGTGTGGAACCAGGGCGTGGAACGGGGCGTGGCGCGATTGGCCCGTTACCCGTGTCCTCGGAAGCAGCCGCGGCCGCCCAGGCCGCGATCGCACCGGCAACCTTTCCGAGCGGCAGGACCTTGTCGACCAGCCCGGCCTCAGCCACCGCCCGGGGCATCCCGTAGATCGTGGCCGTCGCCTCGTCCTGCGCGAAGACCGTGCCGCCATGCTTTCTGGCGGTCCGCGCCCCCTCCGTCCCGTCACTGCCCATGCCGGTCAGCACGACGGTGAGCAGCCGATCCCGCCAAACGGGTGCAAAGGACTGTAGGGTCACGTCGGCGGCCGGTCGCACGCCGTTGACCGGTGGAAGTCGAATCAGCTGGACCCGGCCGCTCGTTGAACTGATCAGATGATGGTCGCCCGGCGCGATCACGATCCGGTCGTCGTGGATCAGATCGTTGGCCGCGGCCTCGACGACTTCCATCGCGCCGCACGCATCGAGTCGATGTGCCAGCGACGCCGTGAAGCCGGCGGGCATGTGCTGCACGATGACGACGGCACAGCCGAGTACCGCCGGCAGTCCGGAGACAACCGTCTGGAGCGCCGACGGTCCGCCCGTGGATGTGGCGATGACCACGACTCGTCGGGAGGTGACCCGGGGGGCGTGCGCCGCCCCGCCACCGGCCACGCCACCGCCCGCCACCCCGCCAGCGCCCGGACGCGCAGATCCTGCCGCCCCGGGTGCGCCTGTGCTCAGCGGCCCCGCCGGTCGCCGCGCCACCCTCATCGCTACCCGCTGGCAATGTCCCAGGAACGCGGCGTGAGGCATCGCAGCCGCCGCCCGAATCTTGGCTACCAGGTCCACCCCGACCAGGCCGATGTCGATCGACAGGGAGCCCGAGGGCTTGCCCACGAAGTCGATGGCGCCCGCGTCCAGCGCATCGAGGGTCACCGCGGAGCCTTCCGTGGTGAGGCTCGACAGCATGATCACCCTCGCGGGTTGCCCGGCCATCAGCCGCTGGAGCATGCCCAGCCCGTCCATCACGGGCATCTCGACGTCCAGGGTGATGACGTCCGGCTTCAATTGCGAGGCCAGCTCCAGGCCGACCTGGCCGTTCGGAGCGGACCCGACGACCTCAATGCCGAGCGTCTCGTCGAGGAGGCGTGCGACGGCGTGGCGCATGAACGCGGAGTCATCGACGACAAGAACGCGAATGGAGGTCATATGACTGGCCCTTGCATTGAGCGAGTTTCAGTAGATGTTAGTTCAGGTGCGCGGCTCCGACGTCAGAACGGGCGCGGGTCATGCCGGACGGCGACCGCTCCGATGGCAACCGCCGCGGTTGGCCGCCTTCAGTGGGCGAACCCTGGCGGGACGCAGGACTGCGCGGGATTCGGTCGACGGGAGCGGCGGCGAGGGATCAAGATCAGGCGATCAGCTTGCCGAGCGCCGCCAGGACCCGATCCGGCGTGAACGGCTTGACGATGAAGTCGCGGGCGCCACGCTTGATGGCGTCCATCACGATCGACTGCTGGCCCATCGCGGTCAGCATGATGACCTTGCAGGCCGGGTCGGACGCCTTGATGGCATCGAGCGCCTCGAGGCCGTCCATCTCCGGCATCGTGATGTCCATCAGGACGGCATCCGGCTTCTCGCGGGCGTACGCCTCGACGGCCAGTCTGCCGTTCTCGGCCTCGAAGACGGTGTGCCCCGCGTCGGCGAGGAGCTTGGTCGCACGGAGCCGCATGAATGCGGCGTCGTCGACGACGAGGATCTTGGCCATGATCTGCGACCTCACTTGTTGGTGATAGCGGCTATGGGTGCCGGGACCGCCTTACAGCGTCTTGATCCCCGTCACGCTCTTGACAAGGAGTCGGCCGTCACCGACCGCGAGTTGAACGGTTCGACCCGCTGAGCCCCCGAGTTCCGATGCGACCAGGCGCAGCCCGGCCGCAGCGAGGCGCTCGTGGAGGGCCGCCACGTTGCGCCTTCCGACGTCGAGTGAATTGCTGATCACGGCCAGCATGGCGGCGCCACCGACAGCCTTGAACTGCGCGCGGCTCGGTGACCCGCCAACCGAACGGAAAACGGCCAGGAACCGGTCGAAGCCTTCGTCGATGAACTTGACGGGTGCCGATCCACCGGTCCCCGTCGGCAGCATGAAGTGGGCTAGTGCGGACGCACGAGTCTGCGGGTCCCAGGCCGTCAGGCCGACACAGGAGCCCAGCCCGTAGGAAACAAGCGTCTGCTCGCGGTCCCTCGAGGACACGAGCTCACCGATGCCTGCCACGATCAGGCCCGCGGTTGCGAGATGGGAGGGGACGGCAAGTGTCATTGCGGCGCGGAGGCAATGGCTTCGACAAGGAGATCCAGCGAGGGCGCGTCGGGCAGGATCAGGATCGTCCCGTCCACGAGGTCGCCGTCGATCGTGAACTGGGTACGCGCCGAAAGGACTTCGTCGACCTCGACGATCAGGTCCAGCAGGACGGACTCGAGGATCGCACCGGCGAGTTCGACGATCGCCTGCGGCACCGTCGGGTGGATCGGCTGCTCGAAATAGGTCCCAAGCTCGTTCAGGACGGCCCCTACGGTCACGTTGCCCATCTCCTGGAGGGCGGACGTCTCCATCTCGTCGAATATCAGGTCCTCGTCCGGCCCGTGGTCGTCGCCACGCGGTTCGACCAGGCCTTCCAGGAGCAGCCCGCTGAAGCGCCGCGCCGTGCTGGGCGAGAGCATGAGCAGGGCGTGGCCTTTGATGGAACCCGTGATGCCCAGGTAGACGCCGACCACGACCGCGTCCGCCCCCCCGGCGTCCTCGATGATGTCGCCTGCGGTACACCAGCGGACGGCGGCGGGCGAGACGGTCACGTGATGGCCGGTCATCTCCGCCAACGCCTCGCCGGCACGGGCGAGGGCGAAGGCGAAGACGTTGGATAGGCTCGATCGCCAGATGTCAGAGCCGGCAACGATGGTCACAGATACCTCTTCGTGGTGGCGGGACCAGGCAGAAGAGTCGTCTGCGCCACCGGGTCCCGGGAAGGTATCGGCGCCGGGGTGGAGGGACTGTAGAGGGTGGGTCCCCGCGCGCGGCGGTCAGCCGCTTCGATCCGGAGCGGATCGTCAGCCGCCGCTTCGGTCCGGAGCGGATCGTCAGCCGCGCACCCGGTACGCGGAGCGGATCGTCAGCCGCGCACCCGGTACGCGGCCATCGTGTTGACCATCTCCGCCACGCTGTCTGCCGGGATCAGGCGGACGAGTCGTCCCGACTCGTCAACAACGGCGACGCGGACCTCCTCCGTGTCGGGGTCCACGGAGAAGACGGCGAACATCGCGACGGGGCCGCCCGGCGTATCGATCTTGACGTCCGGGCCGGCTTCCTTCGAGAACTCGTCGAGTCGCCGTCCGTTACCGGGGACCCGCGCGGGGCGCGCCGCCTGGACGGGAGCCGGAGCCCCGGTGCCGATCGAGAGAACTGCCTGATCCGTCATGATGTCGGAGGTTTCGGCCAGCTGCCCGCAGAACTTTAATTCGAGGGTATTCCCTTATCGGCGGGCAGCGTGGCCCCCGATCTTCATCCGTCCAGCTCGAGGATCCCCATCCGCAGGGCGATGACGGCGGCCTGGGTTCGATCGGCGGCGCGGAGCTTCCAGATCAGGTTCTGGACGTGCTTCTTGACGGTGTCCTCGGAGATCTGCAGGCGCGCCCCGATCTCCTTGTTGGTCAGCCCTTCGGCAACCGCCGCCAGGACCTCATGCTCGCGGGCGGTGATGGACAGCTCGGCCGCGCGGCCACGGCTCCCGCTCGCGGACGCGTCGCCGCCCGGATCCTGCAGGGCTTCGCGGAGCAGGGCGGGATCCACGGCCAGCCGGCCATCGGCCACGTCACGCAGGGTAGCGATGACCTCAGCGGAGGCAGCATCCTTGAGGATGTAGCCGGCCGCCCCCCGCCGGATGGCATCGACCACGTACCGCTTGTCGTCGTACAGGGTCACGATGACGACGGCCACCGGCATGTCGAGCTTCTTGATCCGCTCAAGACAGGCCAGGCCGTCGATGCCCGGCATCTGGATGTCCAGCAGGACGATGTCCGGCCGCAGGCGCTCGACCGCTTCGATCCCGCTCAGGCAGTCTGCCGATCCGCCAAGGACGGTGATCCAGCCGGCTGTCGCGAGCATCGCCTCGAGGCCGCGTCGAGCGAGCTCGTGATCATCAATGAGCAGAACGGTCGTGCGTTCGGGGTTCATGCCTGGCCTCCAAGGGCAGCTTCATCAGCGGTGGGTGGGTCAATTCGGTAACGGGCGGACGGAACGGAGATCCGGACCGCAGTCCCACCGCCGGCGCGATCGCGAATGCGAGTCACGCCGCCCAGCCAGCGCGCCTGCTGCACCAGGCCGGGGAGCCCGAGACCGCCGCGCCCGACGCCGCCCAGCCCAGCACCCGTCGCGCCTTGATTGCTAGGTGCCGAGCCATCGCGACTCGCGGCGCCCCGGCTCTCGCCTGACGTGCGGCTCTCGCCTGACGTGCGGCTCTCGCCTGACGTGCGGCTCTCGCCTGACGGTATGCGCGCGCGCGCGATCCCCCGGCCATCGTCGAGGACCACAATCACCAGTCGGTCTCGCACCGTGCTGCATTCGACCCGCAGGGATCGGCCCTCCGAGTGTCGGGCCGCGTTGGTCATCGCCTCGCTGACCATTCCGAAAATGACCTGCTCTGCCCAAGGCTCCAGCCGCGGCAGGCTTCCTTCGACGGCGCCGGTCATGCCTGCCTCGACCAGCAGATCGCGGTGACGGTAGCGAATCGCCTGGTCAAGTCCAAGCTCGAGGCCCGGGGGGATCAATTCCTGCAGAATGGCGCGCAGCTCGCCGATGGCGGTGCGAAGACGGCTCTGGGCGAGACCAAGGTGATCGTCGGGATCGAACGGCGCAGCGACGGCCCGCTCCCCGCCGGCCCGCTCCCCGCCGGCCCGCTCCCCGCCGGCCCGCTC
>CAYRTS010000056.1:2100-19440 GCA_964427285.1 uncultured Anaerolineaceae bacterium | reverse complement strand
GCGTCGACCGCGCCGTCCTGGTCGAAGGTGAACTCGACTCCAGTGGTTTCGGGCACGTCCGTGGCCTGGTTGTAAGGCAGCGTCGTGACGACGCGGAGTGGCGACTGCGCCTGGAACGCCCACGAGCCGGAGATGGTGCCGTCGGGCGCGCGGAGCGTGAAGCGGTAGAGCTGGCCCGGCCGGAGTGGGGTGGCCGGGCGGAGCGTGATGGTTCGTTCGGCTGGGCCGGCGCTGACTGCAAGCTCCAGCGCGGGCGTCACTTCGAGCGCCTGCGCGAGCGCCAGTGGGTCCTCGGCGCCGACTCCCACCAGCGTGAACGCGGTGTCGGCCGCCACCCCGTTCCGAGCCATCTTCGTGGCCGCCAGCGTGGCGACGGCCTCGATCGCTGGAACGACCAGTTCGCCCCATGGCGCACTCGGATCGAGGGGCATGGTCGGCACAGGGGTCGGCGTCGGGGCCGAGGCAGCCGGGGGCGTGGACGGCAATGCGATCGATGTGCTCTGTGTCGACTGCGGCGTCGGGTTCGGGCTGGGGTTCACCGGCCCCGACGACCAGACGGCGACCGCGATGAGGATGACGCTCAGGCCAACTCCCCCAAGCGCGAGCAGAGGCCCCCGACGCCGCGAGTCGATGCCATCGTGAGGTCCGATCCCAGATCCGTTCATATCAACTCGTGATCCTGCGCTATGGCGCCCGGCAGCTTCGACACAATGCGCTGCCTGTTGGCGGCCGTCTATAGCCGCTGAGACGCACATCGACGGGCCATGTGACACCTATTCATGTCCGCGACCTGGCGGCGATCAGCCCTCGAACAGACCCCCCACGTTGGAGGCGTCGAGCCGATGTCCATTCGGGACCAACGCGACCGCCGCAGCAGCGGCACCAATCACCGCCGATGGCCGATGACCGGCCGCGCGCAGCCGGCGGATGCCCGTGTCGCCATCGGCCTTGGAGAGCTTGGCGCCGCCGGGTTTGCGGATCAGCGGGTGATGTGCGAAGGCGGGAGGCTTGGCGCGACCCAGCAACCGACCCAGCCGAATCTGGGCCGGCGTCGCCTCGAGCAGGTCTTCACCGCGCACCACCAACGTGATGGCCTGCCGCAGGTCGTCGACAACAACCGCGAACCCGTACGTCCAGTTTCCATGGCGGTCGCGAATCGCGAGATCACCCGAGGCGGCCGGCTCTCCGATCTGTGGCCCGAGGTGTCGGTCGTGCCACGCAACCGTGTCCCCGGCCGAACCCAGTGCCACCCGCAGCGTCAGCTCCTGGCCCTCAGGCAGGGCCCGGTCGCGACAGGCGCCCGGACAACCCGGCCCGCGCCACGACACTCCACGTTCGGCCGCCCATGCTGCGAATGTCGATCGGGTGCAGTCACAGGCGTAGACGAGGCCTGTGGCTCGTAGCCGTCCCAGCGCGGCGTCGTACGGTGCTGAGGATTCACGCTGACGGACCGGCCCCGCATCGGGCACGAACCCCAGCCATTGGAGGTCCTCGAGGATCGCGGCGTCGTACTCGGGCCGGCTCCGCTCGCGATCGTGGTCCTCGATCCGCAGGAGTACTCGTGACCCGGTCAACGCCGCCAGGCCCCAGACCCAGATGGCATTTGCCACGTGCCCGAGATGGAGGTAGCCCGTCGGGGCCGGCGCGAACCGGGTCCAGCCATCCGCGTCGATCGCTACCCGGAAATCCGCAACGCTCGCCGCGGACGCCGCAATGGTCGCTTCGGTCGCCGCGCCCGCAGTGGACTCCACCCCCGACCGATTATGCATCCGACGTGAATACGGCAAGCAACGTGTACCGCCGCGCGCCAGCGCCACCGGCGCCGATGCCACCCGGGAGGGTCGCCGAGTCAGTCGACGTCGTCGTCCCGTTCTCCTGCGCGATCGCGGTCGCGCGCTTCAAGCGCCCGTGTCGCCGCCATGAGCCGCCGGTAGAGCGCCAGCAGGTCGGCCTGGGCCAGCGGTCCCTCATTGGCGATCGTGACCCGGAGAAGGACTTCTCGCTCGCGCTCGGCGTCACGGATCGCTCGCCGGCCCATCGCCGCCTTCGCGACACCCGCCTGGCGAGCCAGGTCGGCCCGTTCGTTGAGCAGCGCCACGATCCGGCGATCCAGCGCGTCGATCCGCTTCCGGAGGCGGTGTAACTCGGCCGTCTCCGGCGCTCGCTTCGTCATGATTCGGCACCAAACCGGCGCGCGATCGATTCGAGGGCGAGGTGATACCCACGTGCCCCCAGCCCCACGATCGATTCGAGGGCGACGTCGTGGAGGTAATTGACCGACCGGAAGGTCTCCCGCTTCGACGGGTCCGACAGATGCACCTCGATAAATGGCCGCTGGACGCCGAGCAACGCGTCGCGCAGGGACACGCTGGTATGGGTGAGCCCGCCGGCGTTGACGATGGCGACGTCGAAGTCGCGCTGATGCAGCCGGTCGATCAGCGCACCCTCGTGATTCGATTGGAAGAAGTCGACGTCGAGGCCAAGTTCGGCGGCCCGCGCAGAAACCCCGAGGTGGATCTCCTCGAGCGTGTCGCGCCCATAGATCTCCGGTTCGCGTGTGCCGACGAGGTTGAGATTCGGCCCTTCAAGCACCAGGACGGTGGTCACCGAAGGCTCCCGGCGCCGAGCATGGCTGCCGCGGCGCCCTCGACGACCGCCGGCTCGATGTCGTCCCGCACGACGATCCCGTCGCTGGTCGGGAGCACCCAGCGCAGACGCCCACCGGCATGCTTCTTGTCTGTGGCCAGATGGCCGAGGACCGTTTCGAGCGAGTAGGGGAGCAAGTCCCCTGCGAGCCCCAGCACATCGAGGAGCCGCCCAATCCGGTCCGCGCGCTCCCGCGGCGTGACGCCGACTTCGACGCCGATCCGCGTCGCCGCCCGCAGTCCGTAGGCCACGGCCTCACCGTGGAGCAGTCCGCCGAACCCGGCCGCTGCCTCGACCGCGTGGCCGAGCGAGTGGCCCAGGTTCAGGGCAATCCGCCCGCCCGTCGTTTCGCGCTCGCGCTCATCGGCCATGACGACCTCCACCTTGGCCCAGCCGGCGCGCTCGACCAGCTCCGCGACCGCGCCCGACTCGAAGGCAGCCGAGTCACCCCGCGCGATCGCCGTCCCGTGCGTCTCGAGCAGCTCGAACAGCCGTTCATCTCCGAGGGCTGCCATCTTGACGGCCTCTGCCAGGGCGGCCCGAATCTGGCGCTCGGGGAGCGTCCGCAGGGCCGCGACGTCGATGATGATGGCGACCGGCTGGTGAAACGCCCCGACCAGGTTCTTGCCGGCCGCCAGATCCACCCCGGTCTTGCCACCGATCGCCGAGTCGATCTGGGCGACGAGCGTCGTGGGAACCTGGACGAACGGCACCCCCCGCAGCCACGTGGCCGCCAGGAAGCCGACCGCATCGCCCAGGGCGCCACCCCCGATGGCCACGAGTGGTTCGGAGCGCTCAGCCCGCAGCTCGGCGAGCTCGCCGGCGGCCATTTCGATGACACTCAGCTGCTTGGCAGCCTCGCCCTGCGGCAGCATCAGCGTGGCCACGGTCCAGCCGCGTTCGCGCAATCCGGCGGCGGCGGCCTCACCGACGGCTTGCCAGGCACCCGGTTCGCTGATCAGGATCGCCCGCGGGGCACGCATCGCCGTCAACTCGGCGGCCAGTGCCTCGACCAGCACGCCTTCTCCAAGGATGATTCGGCCGATCGGCGTGGACGCCCGTAGCAGGCTCGTACCGCCCGTGCGCACCGCGTCCGCCGCCGGCAGGCTGGCGTTGACCGAGTCAACAACGCCGTGAACCTCCGCGACCCCCGTCTGGTGGACCTGGGCGGCGGCGTAGAACCGTTCGCGCCGAGCGGCCAGATCGCGGATGGTCCCGATCGGGTTGCGATCGCTGACCAGGGGTCGCACGTTGGGCGAGCGTCGCAGGCGCTGGGCGAGGACCTCCGGCCGGCCGTCGAGCCAGACCGTCGCCCGACCACGATAGAGCGCCCACCGGTTGCGCGGATCCACGACGGCCCCGCCGCCCGTGGCGATCACCCGTCGAACGTCGGATCCCGCGTCGGCCGGCCCAAGTTCGGCGATCGCCCGTCGCTCGTGCGCCCGGAACGCCGGCTCCCCTTCATCGGAGAAGATCTCGGGGATCGCGCGGCCGGTCGCCGACTCGATGCGCTCATCGAGGTCCACGAAGGTAGCCCCGCGACGCTGGGCGAGGCGTTTGCCGATCACGCTCTTGCCGCTCCCAGGCAACCCGACGAGTACGACGTCCATGGCCGCCTCAGTCGTCTCCGCCCGAGCCGGCCTCATCTGTCCCGGTCAGCCCGCCCGGCGCGGCGGCACCGTCCCGGGATCGCCCGCCAGCGACCGGGGCATCGGGCGCCGTCGCGATGCGGGCGCGGTACCGCTCCAGGCTCGCGCGCACGTCCTCGATCGTGTCGCCGCCGAACTTCTCAAGCACGAACGAGGCGAGCGTGAGCATGACCATGGCCTCCGCGACGATCCCTGCGGCCGGCACCACGCTGATGTCGCTGCGCTCGTAGTGGGCCTTGTCTACCGCTTCGCCGGTGATCAAGTCCGCCGACGGGAGCGGCCGCGCCAGCGTCGAGATCGGCTTGACCGCCCCGCGAACCACGAGCGGCTCGCCGTTGGTGACGCCGCCGGTCAGGCCGCCGGCGTTGTTGGACCGGTGGACCCATTGGCCCTCTCCCGAGCGGCCCTCGATGATGTCGTGGACGCTCGACCCGAACCGCCGGGTCTGCTCAAATCCCAGTCCGAACTCAACGCCCTTGACGATGTTGATACTCATCACCGCCGCGGCGAGCGCCGCGTCAAGGCGGCGGTCCCAATGCACGTACGATCCGAGCCCGATCGGCAGGCCGTGTACCACCACCTCGAACACGCCACCCACCGTGTCGCCATTGGATCGCGCCTCGTCGATCCGGGCGATCATCCGCTCCTCCGCGGCCGGGTCCGGGCAGCGCAGCGGGGACGCGTCCGCTTCGTCACGCGTGCGTGAGCAGGCCGTCGGATCGACGCTCACGCCGCCGACCTCTGCGGTGAACGACCAGGTCTCGATCCCGAACTCGCGCAGGAACGCACGGGCCACGCCTCCGGCTGCGACGCGCGCCGCCGTCTCCCGCGCCGAGGCCCGCTCCAGGACGTTGCGCACATCGTTGAAGCCGTACTTGAGCGCGCCCGCTAGATCGGCGTGCCCGGGGCGCACCTTGGTCACCGGCGTCGCCTTCTTGTTTCCGTCGGCGGCCGCCTTAAACAAGGCGTCGGCGGCCGCCTCGTCGAGCGGCTCGACGGACATCACCTGGGTCCAGTTCTCCCAGTCGCGGTTGCGGACCAACAGCAGGATCGGCGACCCGAGGGTCAACCCATGGCGGATGCCGCCAAGGATTTCCGCGCGGTCCTGTTCGATCGTCTGGCGCGCCCCGCGACCATACCCGCGCTGGCGGCGAGCCAGGTCGACGGCGATCCCGTCGGCGGAGACGTGCAAACCCGCTGGGACGCCCTCGATCGTGACCCCGAGCGATGGGCCGTGCGATTCACCGGCGGTCAGGAAGCGGAAGGCACCCATCGTTGGCGTCGTGCTCCGATTGGCGGGCTGTCGTCAACCGGCCGAGCCAGCCGAGCCAGCGGTGCCGGCCGAGCCACCGGGGCCGCCGGCTGAGCCAGCAGTTTCGCCGCCCGAGCCACCGGGGCCGCCGGCCGGTTCGCCTTCCGCGGATCGCAGGCCCCCGGCCCGTGCCTCGGCGAGCCGCTGCTGCATCAATTCGAGCGGTGCGGACTGACCGGTCCACAGCGTGAACGCGGCCGCCCCCTGGTGCAGCAGCATCAGCTCACCATCCGCCACCGTGCATCCGGCACTCGAGGCGTCGCGAAGGAGTCGCGTCCGGGCATAGATCAGATCCAGGACCAGCAGGTCCGGGTTCAGGGCCTCGCCCGGGATCGGCGACTCGTCGCTGGTCAGCCCGATCGAGGTGGCGTTGACCAGGACCTTGGCCTTCGCCAGTTCGGCCTCGATGATCGACTCATGCCACGGCATCGCTCGCAGCTCCATGTGCGCGGCGCTCCGGGCGAAGTGCTTGACCATCCCCTCCGCGCGGTGCAAGTGCCGGTTGAACACGATGACCCGCTGAAAGCCCTCGGTGATCAGGCCATAGACGACGGCCCGGGCCCCGCCGCCGGCGCCCAGCACCACCGCCTGGCGCGGCATCTTCTGCTTGCCGACGAGCCGATCGAGCGCGACCTTGAAGCCGGGCACATCCGTGTTGTGGCCGATCAGCCGCTTGCCTTCGCGCGTGATCGTGTTGACCGCGCCGGTGGCATGGGCCTCTTCGGTCAGGCGGTCGACCATGGGCACGACCCGCTCCTTGTGCGGGATGGTCACGTTCGCGCCGAGGAAGGCATCAGTTCGCAGCTCGGTTACCGCGTCGGCCAGCTCGATTGGCGCGCGATCCCACATCTCGTAGGTCGCGTCGATCCCGAGCGCGTTGAAGGCGGCCTGGTGCATGGCGCCGGACAGCGAGTGGGCCACCGGGTGGCCGATCAGGACGACGCGCTTGGTCATGCTCGCACCCTTTCGAGGTCGTCGAAGAAGCCGGGATAGGAGATGGCGGCCGAACCCGGCCGCGCGATGGTCGTTTCGCCCGAGGCGATCAGTCCGGCGATCGCAAAGGTCATCGCCAGGCGGTGGTCGTCGAGGCTGTCAGTCGATGCTCCAGACAGCACCCGGCCGCCAAGGATACGGAGATCGTCGCCGTCGATCTCGACATGGGCGCCCATGGCGCGCAGGCCGGCAGCCACGCCCGTGATCCGGTCGGACTCCTTATGGCGAAGTTCGCCGGCACCGCGAATGACGGTCGTTCCCCGGGCGGCGGTGGCAGCCAGACACAGGATCGGGATCTCGTCGATCGCGGCGGCGACATCGGCCGGCCCGAGGTCAACGGCGCGCAACTCGGACGATCGAATGACCAGATCCGCGATCGGTTCGCCAACCCCGTCGTCGGCCCCGCTGCGCTGTGGCCGCTCCTCGATCTGGGCACCCATAGAACGCAGGATGTCGATCACGGCCCGTCGCGTTGGATTGACGCCCACGTTGTGGAGGACGAGCTCGGCGTCCGGGTGAATGGCGCCCGCGACGAGCCAGAAGGCCGCTGCCGAGACATCGCCCGGGACCTGCTCATCGACCGCTTGCACCGGCAACCCTCCTTGGACCGTCCACGCGACACGCCCGTCTTGGGCGTCGTCGCGGTCAACCGGCACGCCCCGCGCCCTGAGCATGCGTTCCGTGTGGTCGCGCGTCGCGATCGCTTCGCGGACCGTGGTCCGCCCGTCGGCTCGCAGTCCCGCCAGCAGGATGGCCGACTTCACCTGTGCGCTCGGCGTCGGCGTTGCGATGTCGATCGACCGGAGCGGCGTATGGCCGACTACGGTCAAGGGCGGGAGGGTGTCGTCCTGTCGGGCATGGAGCACGGCGCCCATTGAGCGCAGCGGCTCGATGATACGAGCGACCGGACGCCGGCGCAACGAGGCGTCACCATCGAGGACGCAGGTCATCGGCAGACCCGCCAGCATCCCGCTGATCAGCCGCAGGCTCGTCCCGGAGTTGCCGCAGTCGAGAATGCCCTCCGGTTCACGCAGGCCGTCGGCGCCGGGCGAGACCACCCGGTAGGCGACGGTCCGGCCGTCATCGGCCACACGTTCCACCGTGGCCCCGAGCGCCCGCATGATGCCGGCCGTCGATCGAACGTCGGCCCCGTCGCCAGCGCCCTCGATCCGGCTCTCGCCGTCCGCCAGGGCAGCCAGGATCAGCGCCCGATGGCTGATCGACTTGTCACCCGGCAGCCGGAGCTCGCCGCGGAGGCGGGCACCCGCACGCACGCGGGCGGCTTCCTCGGTGGTTCCGGTCGCATTCAATGCTTGGCCAGCCCGCCGCCGGTGCCGCCGATCCCCAGCTCGGCGCCGTACAGGTTCGGCCCACCGCGCAAGGCCCGGGCGTTCTCGTGAACCGGGATGAGCGAAGCCATCATGTCGCGGAACTGGTCAAGGTTCAGCTGCTGCTCAGCGTCGGACAGGGCCGTGTCCGGGTCCGGGTGCACCTCGACCATGACCCCGTCCGCCCCAACGGCGACGCCACCAATCGCCAGCGGCTTGACCAGCCAGCGCTTGCCGGTGGCATGCGACGGATCGACGACCACCGGGAGATGGGTGAGGCTGTGCGCGAGGGGGACCGCGGCGAGATCCATCGTGTTCCGGGTGTAGGTCTCAAAGGTCCGGATGCCACGTTCGCACAGGATCACGTTGGGGTTGCCGGAGCTGACGATGTACTCGGCGGCCATCAGCCACTCCTCGACCGTGGCGCCATAGCCGCGCTTGAGCATCACCGGCCGCGCGACCCGCCCCACATCGCGCAGGAGTGAGTAGTTCTGCATGTTTCGCGTGCCGACCTGGAGAATGTCCGCGTACTCGGCCACGATGTCCACCTGGCTTGGCTCCATGACCTCGGTGATCACCGGTAGGCCGGTTCGCTCGCGGGCTTCGGCGAGGTAGCGGAGTGCCTGCACGCCGAGTCCCTGGAAGGAATACGGGCTGGTCCGTGGCTTGAATGCGCCGCCGCGCAGGATCGTGGCCCCGGCCGCCTTGACCGCGTCGGCCGTCTCGAACAACTGCTCTCGACTCTCCACAGAGCACGGTCCGGCCATCACGGTCAACGAGCCGTCGCCAATCACCGTGTCGAGCACCCGGATGACGGTGTCCTCGGGATGGAATTCGCGCGAGGTCAACTTGAACGGCCGATTGATCCGGGTCACCGTTTCCACGCCGGGCAGCGCGGCGAGGGTCTCGGTCAGCGTCGTTCGGCGCTTGCCCATTTCGCCGACCACGGCGATCCGCGCATGTCCGCCCGAGCGGTGCTCGAACGCGCCCATCCCTTCGGCCAGGAGCAGGCCCTTGACCCCCAGGATCTCCGCCTCACCAGCGCCGACGGCCATCACGACGAACATCTGCTCGTGTCTCCCTGTAGGTGCAGTTGGTCGGTCGGCCAAACAAAAAAGCAGAGGTCTGGCCTCTGCTTCGCTTGCCCGACACGACGTGTGCCCCGGTCTAGCGACCGGAGGCGATCATGCCGGGCATCGAAAGTAGAAGAAGTGATTCATGCGCGTACGCGGACGGTAGCCACTGCCACGCCCGATGTCAACGCGACGCGATCGGGTCACAGCGCCAAGAAGCCGCCGGGAAGCCCACCGGCTGCGTGGTAGCATGTCGCCCGCTGCCGCGACGGAGAGGTCGCATAGTGGCCTAGTGCAGCGGTTTGCTAAACCGCCATGTGGGGTAACCTGCATCGAGGGTTCGAATCCCTCCCTCTCCGCCAGCCCTCACAGCATCGAGTGCGCCCGTAGCTCAGCGGATAGAGCGTCAGGTTGCGGACCTGAAGGTCGTGGGTTCGAGTCCCGCCGGGCGCGCCAGAACTACACCATAATCGCCCGGTGTCGTGCAGCTGAGCTCGACGTCACACAGATACGCAAAGCTTTCGGAGCTCTCGCTCCATCCCACGGTCCAAGAGGCGTTCGATCCCTACTGGACGGCGTGTTACTCACGCAGGCCGAGCGTTGGTCGAGTCGGAAGTGACTGTCTGATGACGCGACCGAGCCTCAACGTGCTGCGACTTGGTGGCTGGTTGGCGGACACGCGCCGAGTCCTCGCGGCGATCGGTCTCGGCGTTCATGATCGCGATGTTCGCCTCGTTCACGGCCGCGCGTCCCCTTATGTCGGACCGACGTAACGACGGAGGACTCTGCGGGCCGCCCAGGTCGCCGCCCAGCCGAGCGGGAGATATCGAGCTGGCAGGAACATGAGGCCGGCGCTCGCTAGCTCCCAGGCGGCCGGGTGACAAGCGGCGCCGCGAATGAAAGCTCGACCATGCGCATGATTGCGCAGGTCCCGCACCATGCCGGCTCGATCATGGACCGTTCGCCGAACCACATCGCGGAGGATCTGGGATTGGGCCGTCGCGATGATCAGGCCGCGAGTCTCGGGCAGAGTCATTATGCCCGCGATGCGGGCAAGCCTTCTCGTGATCACGACGATGTCGTCGGCCCGTCGGGGCTCGTGGATTCGTCAGGGTGGACGGATTCGCCCGAGGCAGGTCCCGCCGCGCGCTCGCTCCGCAGCCCGGACGCGATCTCGTGACCCTTCACCGCCAGGCGCCCGCCGACCTCCTCGGTCACCGCGGCCGCTTTGTGGGCCACCGGACCGGCCGCCTCACCAGCCTTGGCCGCGAGCTCGGCGCCCCGGGCAGCGATCTCGCGGAGGACCGGAGTGGCGAAGGTGGACAGGTTCTGGATGATCGCCTCGAGCTGCCGAATCGCAGCGTTCGGTTCGTTGCCCGGCGGCAGGTCATCGGGTCGACTGGGCACGAGGGCGGCCCCATCCGATTCGTCAGTGGCGGCATCGATGACCGGCAGTGGGTCAAGCCTGGCGCCCTCGGGGCCCGACGAGGCAGGATCCCGCAGACTGGCACCTCCGATCGGTCCGCTGACCACGTCACTGGCGTCCTGCGTACCCGGCAGGTCCTTCGGCGAATCGATGCTCATGGCGTGACTCCTTCGGTGGTCGAATCAGATGGCGGCGCAGCTAGCCCATGATTCATGCCGACCCTCTTCCAAGCGCGTAACAACGAGGGACGCGGCAGTTACACGCACGCGGATGCGCCTGAGCCTTGCGGCTGCTGTTCCGAGATCGGACGTGAGGAGTTGCCGGCTCCGTGATCTTGGGTGGGGCTCGTCTAGTGCCCCGCCCACCGAAGAGATGACAGAGCGCCGACGATGCCCGCCAGCCCGTCTCAAGGTCCCCGAGTCGGAGCTCGGGCTCACAGAGTGTCCCGCCCACCGGCCCTCGCGTCATGACGGTCCGTCATGGGGTGACGCGCGCGATGCACTAGCCCCGGAGTTCGGAGGGCCCGCCAAGCGTGCAGATCGTTCGCCTCCAAGGACGTTATGAGACAGGTCGGCGGCCGAGCCGAGGGCGCTCGGCTGCTCAAATTACGAGGCGATGCGTGCACCCCGTCCCCCCAGGACGGGCAGCCCTCGCTGGAGTATTCGACTTGATGCGAAAGGATGACGCGCCAATCCCTCGGGAGTCTGCCGTCGGGTGCGAGCGTCGTCATGACGGTCCGTTATCTCCAGCCTATGCCCGAGCGATCCGTCCATGGGGCCAGATACCCATGTGAGTCACAGCGCCAAGCCGGAAACAACGTCTCGGGCGATGGAGCGCCCCTGCCACCAGCAGCAGTGCCGCGACCGCGAACGGCCCTCGTCACCCGCAAAGCTCCGCCTGTCGAACGCAACCGGGCCCTCCAACCGGCTGGGTTTCACACCCTGATGACGCCGACGAGGAACAGGATCACCACGACGATGACGATAACGCCGACGACTCCGACTCCACCGTTTCGATAGTTCATTTCGATCTCCCGTTCACTGACCAAGGTCATTCATCCGTCGTGCGGGTATCGAGCTCCCCGCATCGCAGCTTCAGCTAGGCCCCTCGGGCGTCGAGGCCGGGCGGGCCCGGTGGCCCTTCGGCGCACGACCGGCCTTGCGGACGTCGTCGCCCAGGTTCCCAAGGTCCTTGCGGGCCTGGTCCCCGGCGTTCCCGACGCTGTCCTTGAGGTCGGTGCCGCCGACCCCGCGGGCTGCCTTCTTGAGGTTGGCCCCGACGTCGCGATAGGTGCGCTTGACGCTGTCCATTGATCCTTCCCTCCTTCTTGCTTGGCCGGTCGCGGACGACCGACTGAGGCGATCGTTCCGCCCGGATAGGCGGTGACGACAGGTTCGACTCGTTTCGTTCGGCTTGCCTCATACGTTCGCGAGGTCGCCTGGAGCTGGGACGAGCTGTGGACGATGGGCTTTGTGCGTGACGACGACCGTATTGTCCTTGTCCTTCTGATCGATTGCGCCGGCCACGGCACCAGATGCGGCGCCGATCGCGCCTCCGACGACTGCCCCGACGGGCCCGGCAACGACCGCCCCGACGACGCCGCCCCTGATCGCGCCCCCGACCTCCTCATCACCGTGCGGGATACCCCGCGGGTAGTGGTTCTCGATCGGTTCGTGTCGCTCGGCGCCTTCCTCCCTAATGGTCTCGCGCTTGATCGTTCGGCGTTCAGTTATGGCAGCTTCTTTAACTGCGGTCGCGTTGGTCAACGCCGCTACGAACACAAGTCTGGCGCCGGAGTGCGACCAAGTCATGAAGGCTCGTCATCTCCGCTCTGGCGAGATCAGGGACACGCCTGCCCCGTCGCCGCTTCACGAAGGGGGTCCTCGGGACACCCGTCGGGCTCGTCGCGGCGCGGCCTGGTAGGTTCGAGAGGGTCAGGCGATGGGCCCTGGCCCGTCGATCCCAGCGACAAGCGGGCTGCGATGGCGGCTTGACTACTTTCGCCTGCTCTTGCGTTGGGCCGCCTGGCGTTACTGGACGGCCAGGCGGGTGTAGTAGTCCGGGAACTCCGTTCTAGCCGGCCGCCGCAGCATAGAATTCGAGCGGGTCTGCGTGTGAGTCCGGCTCCCGCCGGGCGCGCCAATCGAAGCACGCACCGCCGTTACCGAGCGGCCAGGATCTCCGCGGCCGTCCGCTCGCCCGATTCGATCGCCCCGTCGATGTAACCGGCCATCCAGGTCGCGGTTTCTGTGCCCGCCCAGTGAATCGCACCACACGGCTCTCGGAGGGCCGGGCCGAAGCTCGTCCAGGCTCCGGGCGCCAGGTGGCCGGAGTAGCAGCCGCGGGTCCACGGCTCGGCCGACCAGTCCATCTCGACGTAGCGCTCCATTCGAGCGGCCTGAGGCCCAAATCTGCGCACCAGGCTCGCCGTCGCGGCGGCCTTGCGCGCAGCCGTCGGGGCCGCCCCCAGGCGCCGGGCCTCGCGGCCCTCGATGAACCCGACGATTACGCCTCGTCTTCCGTCGGCCGGCGAATTGTCGGTGGTGAAACTCACTGCGCCCGACGTCGAGAAGCTGATCCCGGACAGCCCATCGTTGCGCCAGAACGGGGCTGGGTAGAGCGCATGGAACTTGATGACCGAGCCGTGCGGCATCCGCTGGCCGAGGCCGTCGCGGATCGACGGTAGTGGCGGGTCGAAGTCGATCCGCGTTGCGAGCATCGGAGAGACTGCGACGATGGCTCGGCGGGCTTCGAAGACGCCGCGATCCGTCTCGAACCTGACCCCGTCTTGGTCGTGGACGATCCGGCGAACTGGAGCACGCAGGATGACCTGGTCGCCGAGCTCGGCGGCCAGGCGCCCCGCCACAGCCTGCGGGCCACCGACGATTCGGTCCTGCTGGGCCCCGCCCTCGATCCCGATCGCTGCCGCCAGCGAGCCCACGGTCCGGGCGTGAAAGAGGAAGTCGAGCATCGACACCTCGCCGGCCACCCGAACGTAGAGTGTTTCGACGAGCGCTCGCAGGAATGCCCGGGCGCGAACGTCCACGATCGTGCTGTCGAGCCAGTCGGCCATCGTCAGACCGTCGAGTCGAATCGCGTCAGGGGTCTCCCACGGTCGATCGATCGGCACCGTTGCCGCCAGGGTCTCGAGTGCGCCCAGGGCCCCGTCGATGCCGGCCATCACACTCGGCTCGAGGTCGGTCGGGAAGTCTCCGGGGTGACGATAGCGGCGGTCTTCGAACACGGTCACCGCCTCGCCGGCCACGTAGGTTGGCGCGGTTTCGATGCCGAACTCGTCGATCAGGGCATGGATCCGGGCCTGGCCAGGGCCGATCCATTGGCCGCCCATCTCCAGGACCGACCCGTCGTCCAGGATCAGGTCGAACGTCCGGCCACCGACGCGCTCCCGCGCCTCGAGGACCACCACGGATTGACCCGCTCGCGCCAGGATGCGGGCGGCGATCAGCCCCGCGAATCCTGCACCAACGATCGCGACGTCGGACCTGCGAGCCACGTCATCCATCTTACCGCGCTGAGGTCGTGACCACGGGCTTCAAGACGCCCGGGAGTCCGTCCAGACGTGCCCGCCAGTCGGCTACGATCTGTGGATGACAGAACCGAAGCAGCGCGTCGCCTTCATTGGCCTGGGCACGATGGGCGCCGCGATGGCCGCCAATCTCGCGCGAGCCGGCTTACACGTGACCGCCTGGAACCGCACGCCAGGACGCGCTCTGGACCTCGCCAACCTCGGTGTCGAGACTGCCCCCAACCCGGCGACCGCGGCTGCCGCTGCCGACATCGTCGTGATCTGCGTTTCCGACACCCCGGATGTCGAAGCCGTCCTGTTCGGCCCGGACGGCGTAGTCGGTGGCGCCCGTGCCGGCACGCTCATCATCGATTGCTCCACGATCGCGCCGTCGGGCAGCTGGGACTTCGCCGCGCGGCTCAAGGAGCACGGCCTGTCGATGGTCGACGCGCCCGTGTCCGGCGGCAGCGAGGGCGCTCGAAACGCGACGCTGACCATCTTCGTTGGTGGCGACGAGCGCGATGTCGAACGTGCCCGGCCCGTGCTCTCAGCCTTGGGCAAGACGATTACCCACGTGGGGCCGATCGGTGCGGGCCAGGCGGTCAAGGCGGTCAACCAGGTGATCCTGGCGGGCGCCTATCTCGGCGTCGCGGAGGGGATCGTCCTCGCCATCAAGGCTGGTCTGGACGTCGAGCAGGTGGTCGGGGCGCTCGGTGGTGGCGCGGCCCAGAGCTGGGTTCTGGCCAATCGAAGTGGCCGCATGCTGGACAACGACTACCCACTCGGGTTCAAGGTGTCGCTCCATCGCAAGGACCTCGGGATCGCCCTGGAGCTGGCCGGCCAGCTTGGCGCGGCGCTGCCGGTTACCGCACTTGCCGCCCAATTCGAAACAGGCCTGATCGCCACCGGCCACGGGGACGACGACATGTCCGCCCTGGCTCGATCCATCCGCGGCCTATCCGGCCTCGACAACTGACCCTGGCCCTGCCGCACGATGTTCTTCGTGGCAGAACAAACCCGCACCTTGTCGGTGCCGACAGAGTCCGGACCGGCCAAAATTCCCACATGGCGCGAATCCCCTCGAGTGCGCTCGGCGTTTCGAGTCCCCAGGGACTCCGAGTCACGACCAATCACGACCGATCTCGCCGAGAGCTAGCCGAATCGGCCCGAATCGCGTCCCCTGAGTCGGGCGCCGCCCCCTGGGGACACGATTGGTTCTTCAATCAAGAACAAGCGCCTCCAGCCCGCGCGCGGCCCGCAGCCCGCGCGCGGCCCGCACAACGACCGCGGCCCCCGAGCGCAGCCGGTCAGTCCAGGCCAACCAGGAGCATCGGGTCGCCGAGCTTGCCGTCGTAGCGCGGCCGGAAGCGCTCGATGTTGTACATCATGGGCACGTCCACCTTGCGCGGCCCAAGGGCCGGATCCGGCAGCGCCGTGTGCGCATACTTCCCGTCCTGGATCGCCACCATCCGGCCCGTAACGCCATCCTCCACAAGGTCCATCGCCACGTTGGCGAAGGTCGTGGCAACAAGAGCGTCGATCGAGTCCGGCTCACCGCTGCGCAGGTCATAGGTCAACTCGGACGCCAGCGTCTCGATCCCGGTACGAGCCCGGATCTCCATCGCGAGCGCCTCGCCCACGTTCGCCTTGTGCCGATGCCCAAACGCGTCGGCGCCGCCGACCTGGTTCGTCTGTGCGCCTTGCCAGATGGCTCCCTCCGCGGTGATCACAAACGCATACCGGCTCGGATTGGCCCGGTGGTCGGCCGCGAGTAGCTCGGCCAGCGCGTCCAGGTCGTAGGGTGCCTCGGGTATGACGCAGCGGGCGGACGTCACATACGCGGTGTACAGCGCCGAAAAACCGGCATCGCGCCCGAAGATCCGAAAGACGCCGATCCGCTCATGCGACCCGAGCGTGGTCCGCTGGCGGTTGATCGCTTCCTTGGCCCGGGTGATCGCGGTCGAGAAGCCGATGCAGTACTCCGTTCCCTGCACATCGTTGTCCATCGTCTTTGGGATGGCTATCAGCGATACGCCGGCGTTGACCAGGACCTGAGAGTAGGACAGCGTGTCGTCGCCCCCGATCGTGACCAGCACGTCGATGCCCAGCGCCTGCAGGTTGTCGAGCACCAGCGGGGTGAGGTCGAAGCGGCCCTCGGCCGTCGCGTATCGCGCCCGCACCCCCTTACCCATCCATGGCGGCAGGCTCGCCTCTGTCATTCGCCGCGGATTGGTCCGCGAGGTATGGAGAATCGTTCCGCCCGTCCTCTCGATCGTCCGCGTATTTGCTCGGTCAAGCGCCCGAAGGTAGTCGGGATCCGGCTTGGTCCCGAAGCGGACATGAGTCAGGCCCTCCCAGCCGCGACGGATGCCCACGACATCGCAGTCCGCAGCTGTGGCCCGGTAGACCACGCTCTTGATCACCGCGTTGAGCCCGGGCACGTCGCCGCCGCCCGTCAGGATTCCGATTCGCTTCTTCCCTGCCGTCATTGCGGGCGCAATCCTACCGCTCAGCCAGCCAGATGTTCGGTTGCGGTTCGGAACCGTCAGTGACGTCTGCTAGCATCGCCCTCGTGAATTACGAACTGTTCATGGGCGAGGCGCTCGAGGAGGCCAAGCTCGCCATCGTGCGCGGCCAGCGACCAGTCGCCGCGGTGGCCGTGGTGGATGAGGCGATGGTCGTCCGCGCCCACGACCGCGTCGCGGAGACCAGCGACCCCACCGCCCACGCCGTGGTGGTGGTCCTGCGCGAAACGGCACGCAAGCTCGGGTCGATCCGGCTGGCGGATGCGACGATCTTCGCCACCCAGGAACCGTGCCCGATGTGTGTCGGTGCGCTTCTCGCGAGCGACGTCGAGGCCCTGGTCTACGCCTGTGCCAACCCGCGCGATGGGGCGGCTGGCTCGGTCATCCAGCTCGCCCAGCACCCCGGCCTGACCCGCAGGATCAACGTGGTCAGCGGGATTCGCCGCGACGAGGCGGAGGCGCTCTTCGCACCCACCGGCACCCGCTGAGAGACGCCGACGAAACCGGTTCGTCGGCGTGCGTGAGGTATCCTCTCCCGCGGAGAGGTGTCCGAGTGGTTGATGGTGCCGCTCTCGAAAAGCGGTGTGCGCAAGCACCGCGGGTTCGAATCCCGCCCTCTCCGCCATCCCTCGATTACCGCCGGACTGGTCGGGACGAGCTCGACCGGTGCTCCTGTCTCGGGGGAGAGGTCGCCTAGTGGACTATGGCGCCGCACTGGAAATGCGGTTCGGGGCAACCCGTCGAGGGTTCGAATCCCTCCCTCTCCGCCATCTCCGCCGGCTGGCGGACGCCCACCAGCCGGCTGAGTGCCGTGGCGTCTCGGACGCCCGATGCGTGCGTTGGCGCCTCCGGTCCTCGCTCA
>CAYRTS010000056.1:0-2000 GCA_964427285.1 uncultured Anaerolineaceae bacterium | reverse complement strand
TGCCGTGGCGTCTCGGACGCCCGATGCGTGCGTTGGCGCCTCCGGTCCTCGCTCACGCAC
Organism: uncultured Anaerolineaceae bacterium; assembly: GCA_964427285.1. Classification (GTDB taxonomy): domain Bacteria; phylum Chloroflexota; class Limnocylindria; order Limnocylindrales; family CSP1-4; genus SPCO01. Next base: position 1,940 of record CAYRTS010000056.1, on the reverse strand, counting down.
CGTCAGGTGCGCTCGCTCCGGTCCTCGTTCGCCGCCTTCGCCTCGGACGCCCACCAGCCGGCTGATCACAAAGTCGCGACCAGTCGGCGTGCGCGCCCGATCCGGCCGGCCGCGGTATCCTTAAGGCGCCGTGCTAGGCGGGGAACTAGCGGTGCCCTGTACCTGCAATCCGCTCCAGCAGGGCTGAATTCCCTCCCGAGGTCTCTGCTCTCGAACGCTGCCAGGCGATGCGACGTTGAGGACCGGGTCCCGCGCAGCGGCGAACCGCGAACCGTGTCAGGTCCGGAAGGAAGCAGCACTAAGCGATCATCGTCGGGTGCCGCGGAACGGCCTGGTCCGAGCCGCTTGTCATGGTGGGCACGGGAGTTCCCAGGTCGACGGAGGGTGCACGGCACATCCAGCCAGCGCGCGCTCGACCGGAGGCCGTCGTGACCTCGCCCGTCCCACACCAGGCCATCTATCGACGCTGGCGCGCCCAGACCTTCGCCCAGATCGTCGGCCAGGAAGCGGTGGTCAGGACGCTGCAGAACGCCGTGCGCACCGACCAGGTCAGTCACGCCATCCTGTTCGTCGGCCCACGCGGGACCGGCAAGACATCGCTCGCGCGGATCCTGGCCAAGGCCGTCAACTGCACCGATCAGCGCGATGGCGACGCATGCGATGCCTGCCCGTCGTGCGTCTCGATCCGCGAGGGGACGTCGCTTGACCTGATCGAGATTGACGCCGCGAGCAACCGCGGCATCGACGACGTCCGTGCGTTGCGTGAACGCCTGCCCTATCCGCCGGGCCGGCTCAGGCGCAAGGTCTACATCCTCGACGAGGCGCACCAGATCACCCCCGCCGCGTGGAATGCCCTCCTCAAATCGATCGAGGAGCCGCCTGACTTCGTCATGTTCATCTTCGCCTCGACCGAACCGTCCGGTTTCCCAGCCGCGATCCGCTCGCGGCTCCAGCGTTACGACGTTCGACGCCTGACGATCCCCGAGATCGAGGGCAAACTGCGGCGTATTCTCGATGCCGACGACCGCCGGGCGGATGACGCCGCGATCCGGCTCATCGCCACGCTCGCCGCCGGCGGAATGCGCGACGCGGAATCGATGCTCGACCAGTTGATGTCCTCCGCATCGGATCAGATTGATGAGGCCCAGGTTCGCGACCTCCTCGGGCTGGCCGACGCTGAGGTGGTAGACGCGTTCGTGGACCTGCTCGTCCGTGGCGACGCGCCCGCCGGGGTGGCGCTGCTGGACGGTCTGGATCAGCGCGGGCGTGACATCGGGGCGCTGCTCGACCAGGTGGTCGACGCGATCCGCCTTGAACTCGTGTCTGGACTGACCGAATCGTCCGGCGCGCGCCACGACCCGAATGAGCTCGCCTCCGCGGGCCGCCGGATCGCCGCCATCGACCCAAACCGGGCAGGCATCGGAGGTCTCCGCTTCCAGCTCGAAATGGCCCTCTTTCGGACACCGGGCGAGCCGGTTGGGCGGATCGCTGCCGTCAAACCCGCCAAACCGGCCGCCAATGGTCAGACTGGCCACCTCAAGGACGACGCCGGGGCCCTGGCAACCAATGCGCCAACGAGCGATACCTTCGTGAGCACGCGCCGCGCTGCCCAACCGCCGGCGGCGCCGCCTACGCCGAAGCCATCGGCCACCATGCCCGAGGCCGAGTCGCCGACTGCAGAAGAACCGGCTGCACCACTCACGGCCGTGACCCGGCTCCCCACGCGAGACAAGGCGTCCTCGCCCGACGGGGCGCATCCAGGCGCGGAAGCGGGGCGCGGTCGGGCCCACTCGGGACCCGGGCTCGACGAACTGCTCGTCGCCTGGCCGACCATCGTGGCGCAGCTCAGCCTGCACCCACCCACGCGACCCTTGATCCTGGCTTGCCGCCCGGTCGCGGTCGAGCCGCCCATGTTCGTCGAGCTGACCGTCAGCGAGACC
>CAYRTS010000055.1:0-19705 GCA_964427285.1 uncultured Anaerolineaceae bacterium | reverse complement strand
GGGGCGATGGCGCGGGGCTGTGGCAAGGGGCGATGGCGCGGGGCTGTGGCAAGGGGCGATGGCGCGGGGCGATGGCGCGGGGCGATGGCGCGGGGCGGGGGCAGCCCGAACCAGCGTGGCTGTGGCAAGGGGGCAGCCTGAACCAGCGTGGCGGTGGCAAGGGGCACGCCCCAGTCGGGCGGGGCAAGGGACGGGTGCCGTGGAAGCTACGTACTGGCCCGGTCCCGGTCCAAACGCCAGCGCTAGCGCTAGCGCTAGCGCTAGCGGAATCCCGATCGGAATGTGACCACAAACGGTCGAGTCAAGGGAGCCCCAGCCGCCGCCGAGACAACCGCTCCGATCGTGATCCGATAGCTGTGATTGGCCGCGAGTCGGGTCACCGGGGTGATGGTCGCAGTACGAGTCGATGCGGTGTAGCTCACCCGGATCGCCACCCACTTCCCGGTCGAGAGGTCCTTCATCCGGATCGTTTGGGTCGAGACGCCCGTCACCGGGACGTTGAAGGTGATCCTCGGCTTGACCGACCGCGCGACCGTGCGAGCTCCGTTGCGCGGCGAGGACGCCGTCACGGCCGGAACGATGAGCTCGGGCGTCGGCACCGGGTTCAGGCCGGGGTCGGCCGGAGTGGGCGAGGGCGTGAAGCTGGGTGATGGCATCGCGCTGGCGTTGGGATCGGGGCTGGCGTTGGGATCGGGCGCCGGTGACGCACCCGGCGATGCGCTCGGCGAGGCGCTCGGGGTTGGCGTCGCCGCGGGACCCGGTGCTCCGCTCAGCAGGTCGAGCGCGGCACCAACGCGAAGCAGTCCATACCCGGAATCCGCGTTGTGGCCGCCGTTCACGAAGGGCAGCGCGCTGCCGATGAGGGTCGCGATCACGGCGTCAGGCGAGAGTCCCGGGTCCACGGAGCGCAGAAGCGCCACCGCCCCGGTGACATGCGGGGTCGCCATGGAGGTTCCCGATCCGTAGCCGTAGCCGTTGCCCGGCAACGTCGAGGCGATCTGTTCGCCCGGCGCGACGAGGTCCAGGCCCTGTGTCCGAGTCGAAAAGGAACTGACGGCCGAGCCATCCTTGGTCGTCGAGCCGACACAGATGACATATGTGAAGTTGCAGGGGTACTCGTCCTTGGTAATCCCGTCGTTGCCAGACGCCGCCACCACGACGGCCCCGGCCGCGTGGGCTGCGGTGAACGCTCCCTGAAGGAACCCGACCTCGCCAGGGTCGAGTTCGCCTCCGAGACTCATCGTGATGATCCGCGCGCCGTGCGCGATCGCCCAGTTCATCCCGGCGATCAAGCCACCGAAGTCGCCTTCGCCGCTGGCGCCGAGCACCTTGATCGGCATGATCGAGACGTTCGGGGCGATCCCTGCGATCCCTGCGCCGTTGTTGGCGGAGGCGGCGATCGTGCCCGAGACGTGCGTTCCGTGACCGTTGTCGTCCAAGGTTGGCGTTGCGTCGATCGGGCTGTCCGCGATACCCGTCACGGCGTTGTAGCCGGCCACGACACGTCCGGCAAACTCCGAGTTCGAGGCGTCCAGCCCCGTATCGAGCACGGCCACCACAACGGCGGAATGCCCCGTGGTCCTGGTCCAGGCGGCCGCCACGCCAATCGGCACGAGATCGCCCTGGAGCCCGAAGTAGGCGTCATTTGGGACTCCGTCCTCCGGCCAGCCAAAGGCCCGAATCGGCGCGTCCAGGGCAGAGCCGCCGGGGGCCGCGAGCGTGCCGCCCACGCCGCCGATCGCCACCACGATGGACAGTGCAACCGCGCCAAGCGCCCGGATGCCCCGCGTCGAGCGGGGGGTCGCGGAGGGCAACGCCGGGCGGCCAACCAGGGCTGGTTCTGGGCGTGCGGTGGTCACAGTCGGAGCCCGATCCTCGAGCCTTTGAGCAAGAGCCTGGATTGGTCAGCTCATCGTCGCGGATTCCGGCTGCCTCGCAAGGCTCCATTGGTCCTGCCCCGGCCAAACCTGCGGTATTCCTCCCGGGACCCGGGCGCGGGGACGGGACTCCGAGGGATCAGCCCAGCGGGGTGAAGACGAAGGACTCGATCACGATCTCGACCGGCTGGCCATCTGTGGGCGCGACACCTCCGAACAGCCAGAGATTGAGACGGACGCGCTCATCGCCGGTGGGCGGAACGTCGCCGCCGCTGTAGGTGTAGCTCGCGATCCGCTGATCGCCGGAGTCTCGGCTCAGCCAATCGATCTGCCCAGGTCGCCAGGTGAACTGGTGGGTTGAGGTGGTGTCAGCCGGCTGGCTGAACCGCATCAGGTGGCCCGCCGATGCGTGCGGCTGCACGACGTACTGCGCGTTCGTTGGATCGGTCGCGCTGCCCCACCGGGCGAACTCGACATCGATCTCGCGGTTGGCGAACCGGGCCCTGTCGCTCCAGGTGAACAGGCCAAGCACGACGTTTGGGTCCAGGTTGTCAACCGCGGAGGCGAGCCGGAACGTGTACGTGCCGTACCCGTGGGTCGTCGGGCCGATGATCTCCGCGGCCGTCCACGCGCCCGCCGCGTTTCGCGCAATCCGCAGGTGGAGGCGTCCAGCCAAATCGACGCTCACATTCGCATTGTCGAAGATGTTCGGGCCGGGCCCGACGGCGCTTCGGCTCGTCTTGATCTGCCACGTGGCGCCGCTCCAGGTGACCCTGTCCGGATAGCCGGGCTTCCCCGCTGCGAGCGTGGTCGAGGCCGTGGACGCGACGACCGCGATCGCCATGGCCAGCGCGATCCGGCGATGGTGGGAGCGGCGTATGGGGCTCGGTGAATTCATGCACGGCCTCCCAAGCGTGAACGGGGCGCCATCATGTCAGACACATCGGTGCACGGGGTCACCACAAGTGTCACCTCTGGAGGGGATCACCGGCCCCGATGGCCGGCCGCCGCGTCACGGACGCGCGTAGTCGTACGACAATCGCGCGGATGCCAGGTCGAGGGTCCGCACGGCCGAGTCGTCGAGGCGATCCCGCCGTCGCATGACCACGAACAGCTTGTCGACATCAAGACCCTCGGGCACGAAGGAACGGGTCATCTTGTGCCGGATCACCTCGAAGAAACGCTCGGCGACATCGAACTTGGCGTTCAGGTCGCCGTCGTCCCCCGGTCCGCCTTCCCCCGGCCCGAACACATTGTGGCTTTCGAATAGCAGGATGCCGCCCGGCCGCAGCAGCGCATGGACCTTGGCCACGTAGTCGGCGAACGGCATCGTCATGTGCCGGTCTGTGGTCTGGTGGTTCGCGAACGAGAGCACGACGTCGTAGCCACCGGCAAACCCGTGGTCCGTGAAGTCTCCGCAGACGAACTCGACGTTGCCTGCCCCCAGCGCGTCCTGGACGGCTCGCCCAATCAGCACCAGGTACGGGTTGTGCTCGATCGCTTCGACGTGCCCGGCGGATCGAGCGACCTCGAGCGCGAGGAAGCCAAGGTTGCTGCCGATGTCAAGGACACGCGCGTGCGGATCGAAGAACTCGGCGACGTCCCAGTCGGCCAGGCGCTTCTCCGTTGGCTTGACGCCACTGATCCCGATCCGAGCGTAGCCCTGGTAGGCGTAGTCACCGACATAGCCGCCAGTCCAGTTGGCGCGCTGGAGGTCCAGCAGATCGAGGACCCGACGCTGGAGTGGGCGCCAGGACGGATCGACCAGGTGACCGTAGAGGGCGTCCATGAAGCGCAGGTACCGCCCCAGGAACGCGAACCCACCCTCCAGAAAGCCGACGGTGGCGAGTTCGTTGAGGAGGGATCCGACAAGCGCGGCGGGGTCGTCCGCAGCCGTCTGATCGGCCACCCAGCCGCGGCGGACCTCGGCCAGCGCCTGCGAGTCGTGGGAGTCCGTCATCGGCCGGCTGAGCGCGCGCACCATCGCCAGCAGTTCCGCGTACTCACCGCTCAAGTGCGGGAAGAACGCCGCCAGGTCCGACGGGGACAGCACCAGTGCCTCGACCAGTTGTTGCCAGTCGGCGACGAAGCGTTCCGGAGCGGATCCGCCGGCCGCCGTCGCCGCGTCCGCCTGGTTGAGGACCTCAACGAGGCGCCGGTGGGGCTCTTCGTAGGGCCGGGGCGCCCGCGCCACGATCGCGCGCAGCCGCTCGATGAGCGCACGGTCGAGTTGAGCCACGCGACAATGCTAGTCGATGCTAGTCGATTGACGCGGGTCGACGCGCCGGCGGGCCGGCTGGGCGGTAGTATCGGCGGTCTACCGCCGCCGCCCTGCCAGGAGCCAGATCCCGTGACCTCCATCGTGCCCGTGATCGTCCCAGGTGTCCTGACCGCGCACGCGTGGCAGGAGGCATGGGGCGATCTCCCGCGGGTTCGCGATCGACACGCCTGGGCGCATCCTGGCCTGGTCGTCGGCCCGGCTGGAACTGTCTTCGTGGCCGACACGGCCGAACCGCGACTGCACGTGCTCGACGGCGCGAACGGATCCCACCTGCGGTCCATCCCGATCCCCACCGACGACGCCCACGGGCTCGCGATCGAGTGGGACGACTCCCGCCCTCGACTCTGGCTGGCCGATGTCGGATCGCGTCTCTGGATGCGCGCCGGCGAGTCGACCAGCACCGGGTCCGACCGGGGCCGGGTCGCGATCCTGGACCTCGAGAGCGGGGCCTGGTCCGAGGCCGAGCCGCCACGACATCCGGCCTACGCCGAATCGCCATACAAGCCGACCCACGTCACGATCGATCCGGGCGGCGATGACGTCTGGATCGCGGACGGTTACGGCGCCCACCTCGTCCATCGCTATGGCCGGGATGGGGCGTACCGCAGCTCGCTCGACGTCGCCGGCCGCGGATCGACCGACGGCTTCGACACGCCCCACGCGACGTTCGTCGATCGGCGCGGTCGGGAGCCCCGGCTGCTGGTCACCGACCGTGGCCATCGGCGGGTGCGCGCCTTCGACCTCGATGGAACGCCCATGGGAGATCTCCCGGCGACGGGCCTGACCAGCCCAAGCGGGATCGCGGCGCTCGGGGAGCTCACGCTCGTGGCGGAACTCAACGCGAGCGTGGCCGTGCTGGACCCGGACGGCCACCTGATCGGGCGGATCGGCGAGGGCGGGCCGCCAGAGGCGCGAGACGGCTGGCCAAACACGCGACGACGTGACGGCAGCGTGGTACGGCCCCGGCTCGTCGCGGGTCGGTTCAATAGCCCCCATGCCATGGATGTCGGACCCGATGGGTCCATCTACGTGGCTGAATTCGTGCTTGGCGGTCGACTGGTCAAGATCGGTCCGCTTCAGCCCGGGGCACAGGAGGTGACCGCGTGACCAGCCAAACGACCGACGCGGGGCTCCGGGCCGAGGCCGACGCGATCCTGCCCGGGATCATCGACCTCCGTCGACGCCTCCACCGCTGCCCCGAGATCGGACTCCAGCTTCCACGCAGCCAGGCGATGCTGGTCGAGGAACTCCGAACGCTCGGCCTCGAGCCAACGCTCGGTCGGACCACGACCTCCGTCACGGCGATCATCGAGGGGACCGGGAAGCCCGATCCCGCCGACGCTCGCGCGACCGAGCGCACCATCGTCCTGCGAGCCGACATGGACGCCCTGCCGCTGACCGAGGAGACCGATCTGGAGTTCGCGTCCGAGACCCCCGGCTCCATGCACGCCTGCGGGCATGACACGCACGTCGCGATGCTCGTCGGCGGCGCCCGGCTGCTGCTGGCCCGGCGAGACCAATTCAGCGGCAGGGTCCTGCTCATGTTCCAACCCGGCGAGGAGGGCTACCACGGCGCGCGCTACATGATCGAAGAAGGCCTGCTCGATGGGATCGAGGGTCGGCCCGGGTCCGCCGCGTTTGCCCTCCACATTTCGACGCGCTACGAGACAGGAACCCTCAACCTCCGCCACGGGCCGCTGCTCGCGGCGGCGGACCGGTTGCTCATGACGGTCCGAGGGCGCGGCGGCCATGCCTCCTCGCCGCACCTCGCCATCGATCCGATCACCGTTGCCGCGGAACTGATCCTGGCGCTCCAGGTCATGGTCACCCGCACCGTCGACCCATTCGACCCGGCCGTCATCACGATCGCCCGGGTCACCAGCGGCACCACCAACAACATCATCCCCGAGACCGCCGAGATCGAGGGCACGATGCGGACCCTCTCGGAGACGGTTCGGACGGCAGTCAAGGATCGGATCCGCCAGGTGGCGGCCGGGATTGGTGCCGCCCACGGCGCCACAATCGAGGTGCAGATCGACCCGGGCTTCCCGGTCACCGTGAACGATCGGGCGATCACGGACCTCGTGCGCTCCGTGAGCGCCGAACTCGGCGGTCCTGCGGCGACCCGGGAGATGACCGCTCCGATCATGGGCGCCGAGGACTTCTCGTATGTCCTGCAACGGGTGCCCGGGATGATGGCGTTTCTGGGTGCCCGACCGGCCGGACTCGACGAGGCGACCTCTCCGATGAACCACTCCAACCGGGTCGTCTTTGACGAATCGGCGATGGCCCTGGGCGCCGCAACCTATGCGGCGGTCGCGCTCCGGCACCTCGGCCCCGGCTGAACGGTTCGCCCCACGGCCGGGTAAGCCAGGCCGAGCCGCTCAGTCCGGGGTGTCGCCGCGCCGTTCGTGCCAGAACGAGCTCAGCGCCTTGGAGACCGCCCGTTGTTGCTTTGGCGTCAGTCGGCGCTCGATCTCCTGCTGAATGACCGGGAGGTGTGCCGCGAAGGCCGCATCATGGCGCCGGAGCCCCTCCGCGGTGAGCACCACGAAAACACCGCGTCGGTCACCCGGCACGGGCTCACGCCGGACCAGCCCCTCGGCTTCGATCCGATCGATCAACCGGGTGATCCCGCTCCGGGTGAACAGGGATCGTTCCTGGATCTCCTGAATCCGCAGGGCGCGTCCTGGCGCGTCGTAGAGCTGGGCCAGCACATCGACCCAGGTGAGCGGAATACCGACCTTCGCGAGCAGGTCGGGTTCCGCGACGCGCAGGATGCTGGCGCTGGCGTAGAGCACGCCACGCCATGCATCGAGCCAGAGCGCATCGGGGCGGCTTGGGTCGTCGCGCTTCACCACGCCCGCAGCCTACCCACAATTTGGCGCATTGGCAACTACCCGCGTATAAGTAGTTGACATGACAGATAGTGCTGATACAGTGACCTCGGGGCAGGACGACCGGCGCATGTCAACCGGCGACTGCGCCAATCCAGGAGGGTGCGACCCATGGCAACGCTCTTCGTCAAGCATCGCGTCGTGGACTACGGCGCATGGCGGCAGGTCTACGACGCGTTCAAGCCAACCCAGACCAAGTTGGGCGTGCAGGCGCAGACCGTCTACCGCGGCGTCGACGATGCCAACGAGATCACGGTGACCCACGACTTCGCGACGCTGGCCAGCGCACGTGCCTTCGCCGACAGCCCCGAGCTGCACGCGGCCATGGCGTCGGCGGGGGTCGACGGCGAGCCCGCGATCTGGTTCACTAACCCGGTCTGACGTCGCAGCGGGCCGGGCAGCATCGCGACACGGCTGCGCGGCGCCGACTCGCAACCTGGTTACCCGGCGCCAACCGGCAACCTGGTTGCCCGGCGCCGACCCGCAATCCGGTTAGCCGTCAGCCGCCTGTGGCAGTTCGTTGCGCATCCCGGCGTTGATCGCCCAGGCGTTCTTGACAGCGGCGTTGATCGCACCCTCGATCCAGCGCCGCGCCCGCTGGTCGCAGGCGTCGTTGGCGAACCACAGGCGGCCGACCGGACGGACGATGTCGTCGTAGAACTGGCTGCGCATCTCGAATGGTCGGAAGAGCGGGCCGATCCCGCCGGCGAACGGGTCCAGGGCCCAGTCATACGAGATGCCGTATTCGAACGTCGCGCGGGCCTCCGGGTGGATCTTGCACAGGTCCTCGAGGGCCTGGGAGATACGGTCGGCCTCGCTCAACATGCCATAGGCAATGCTGTCCTGCTCCCAGGCATACGAGGCGATGAGCACGCCCCGATCCACCCCCGGGACCTGGCCCGCTGGCGTGTAGACGACGTTGCGGATGGCCAGGTCCGTCACCGTCACGCCTTGAGTGATGTTGTAGTCCTCGACCCACCACTTTCGGCTGAACTGCATGAAGATCTTGTGCGCGCGGCCGTAATACACATTGCGCAGGGTGAACCGCTTGTCGGGGTCGAGACCACCGATCTCCATGTGTCGCAGCAAGACCAGCGGAACGGTGAGAACGCATTCGTCCGCGGTCACGGACATGGCGGTCCCGGCTCCGTCCCGGAAACGGACCGTGACGTCGTCGGGTCGCTGCTCGATGGCGTGGACGACGGCACCGAACCTGGTCTCGTTCGACAGGAGCGGCGCGAACGCGTTCGGCAGTGAGTCCGCGCCGTCGGTGATGAACACGAGATCGCCGAAGACATCCTCGTGGTAGTGCGCGAACCACTCGACCAGCGAAAAGTGCGCTCGGCCCTCCAGATCCAGCAGCGAACCCAGCAACTGGCGGGCACCCTCGCTGACCTCGCGCTCCACGAGATAGCTCAGCAGCGAATACCCGTCGTAGGTCTCGATGATCCGGCGCCAGCCGTCGGGTTGCTCGACGAGATCGCGCAACGGCTGCATGGCCCGCTTGAGGATCTCCGCCGGAAGCGAGCCGCGTTCGCCCGGCGGGAGGTTGAAGTCGAAGCTCTCGGCAACGAAATCGCTGCGCCGGACGAGCTTCCCGTCCAGGTACATGAACGTGTCCTCGTCGAACATCGGGAACGGCGTCGTCTTCAATTCGAAGCGCTCGTTGATCAGGTATTGGCCGAGGTGATGCTGCTTCGGAAAGCGCATCGCGCCGAATTCCCCGTACATCCCATCGGCGAACCCGCGATACGTGTAGACCCGGCCGCCCAACCGGTTGCGCGCCTCGAGGATGGTGACCCGGTGGCCCGCCTCCTTGAGCAGCAATGCGGCCGTCAGGCCAGCCATGCCGGCGCCGACGACGACCACATGCTTCGGTGGTCCCGCGTGCCTGGGGAGCCCTGCGCGAATGGTTTCCAGCAGGTTGATCGGACTGGTCACGGCGGAGTCCTCAACGGTGGCGGCGTTCGGCGGATGCTGTCTGATGGTACTGGCCCCCAGATGACCGTGGTGCGCCCGGACACCACGTTTCGAGCGCGTTTGCTGAGATCTGCGCCGGTCTTGTGCGGTGCCGCCCAGCCATGAGTACTGGACGAGACCAGTACTGGGCGCGATGATGAGAGCTCCAGCAGCGGTGGCCCGGTCATCGGGAACCATCAGTTGGAGTCGCAATCATCCGGGGCGATGCCGCCCCACTACGGGGAAGACACCATGGACGTCACGACGCACGCTCGGGGGACCAGCTGATGTCGCTGGCGCAACGCGTCGAGAAGGCGCAACGACAGGCGGAAGGCTTCAACGTCGGGGGAATGGTGCCGGTCGCGATCGATGCCCCGGCCGTTTCGCCCAACCTGCCCCCGCTTCCCGCCGCCGGTCAGAACCTGGAATCCGGTCGATCGCCGGTTCGCGAAGAGATGCTCCGCGGGATCAGGGCTCGCCTCGAACGTGAAGTCATCGGCGCCATCGATTCGAGCTTCGACCACTCCAACGCCTCCGCCACCCGGACCAGGATCGAGAGCGGCGTCGACCGGACGCTCAGCACCTGTGAGTTCGCGGTCACTCGCGACGAACGACGCCGCCTGATCGACGAGATGGTCGACGAGGTCATCGGGTTCGGACCCATCGGCCCGCTCCTCGCCGACGAGACGATCACCGAGGTGATGGTCAACGGGCCGAACCACATCTACATCGAACGCCGCGGCAAGATCGAGCGCGTCGACGTCGTCTTCCAGAATGACGAGCACGTCAGGCGGATCATCGACCGGATCATCACCCCGATGGGGCGGCGGATCGACGAGTCCAGCCCACGGGTTGACGCGCGGCTGCCCGACGGATCGCGGGTCAACGCGGTCATCGCGCCGCTCTCCCTCGTCGGGCCGGTCATCACCGTCCGAAAGTTCTCCGCCAAGCCATACATGGTCGAAGACCTGATCCGGTTTGGAACCGCGACGGCCGAGATGTTCGACTTCCTCAAGGCCTGCGTGGAGGCGCGCCTGAGCGTGTTCGTCTCGGGCGGCACCGGCTCCGGCAAGACGACCACCCTCAATGTGCTGTCCTCGTTCATTCCCGAGGACGAACGGATCATCACCATCGAGGATGCTGCCGAGTTGCAGCTCCAGCAGGCCCACGTGGTGACCCTCGAGTCGCGCCCGCCGAACCTCGAAGGCGAGGGCGAGATCACCATGCGCCACCTGTTGCGCAACGCCCTGCACATGCGTCCCGACCGGATCATCGTCGGGGAGTGTCGCGGCGGTGAGGCCCTGGACATGATCCAGGCGATGACGACGGGCCAGGAGGGCTCCCTGTCCACCGGCCACGCCAACAGCCCCGAGGACATGCTCCGGCGGCTCGAGACGATGGTCCTCATGACCGGCTACGAGATGCCGCTGCGGGCGATCCGCGAGCAGGTCGCCTCCGCCGTAGACCTGATCGTCCAGACGGCGCGCCTCAAGGACGGCACCCGCAAGGTGACCAACATCACCGAGGTGTACGGGATCGAGGACGACGAGATCCTGACCCAGGACATCTTCGTCTTCGAGCAGACTGGGTTTCGGGACGGCAAGATCGAAGGCGCCCTCAAGCCGACGGGCATTCGGCCAACGTTCATGCCGAAGTTCAAGGCCAACGGCATTGCGTTGCCACCCGGGGAGTTCGGCATTCCGGCCGAGGATCCCACCAAGCCGGCGCAGGCGCGGCCCGGGAAGGGCAGCTGGAGCACCGGGCCCGGCCTGCCATCCGAGGACGTGGCGCCGCCGGTGTCAGTGGGTCGCGGCCGGGCGGTCACGGCCGGCGGCATGGTGTACGTCTCGGCCATCGGGCCGGTCGACCCCGAGACGGGCCGGGTGATGAGCGGCGCGATCAAGGACCAAACTCGCCAATGCCTGCACAACCTCAAGGCCATGCTTGAAGCCTCGGGCAGCTCCCTGGACAAGGTGGTCTGGGCCAACTGGTCGCTACGCGATCTGACCGAATTCGACACCTTCAACGAGGAGTGGGTTCGCTGGTTTCCCGGTGACCAACCCATTGGCCAGGGCACCCTGATGTCGGCGCAGCTCCGCCGTGCCGGGTTTCGGATCTCCATCGGGGTGATCGCCGAGGCATAGGGACCGTTGCAGATGCCCTTGCGGATCGAACGGCAAGGTGGCGAGCCACTAGTGCGGTTGGGCGACCGACGACGGGCTCCAGGTCGTATCAGTACGGCGTCCCGTGAGGAAATAGGTGTCCATGGGCCCCTTGCCCTTGACCTCGATCGTGCCTCGTGCCTCAAAGGTGTAGTCGCCCCCCAACCGCTCGTAGGTTGGCGCCGAGACCTGGATACGGCCGGGCTCGCCCTGCGATTCCATCCGGCTGGCGGTGTTCACGGCATCGCCCCACACGTCGTAGATGAACTTCTTGAGCCCGATGACGCCCGCGACCGTCGGCCCGGTATGGATCCCGATCCGGATCTCGAGCGATTGTCCGAACGGCGTCTGGAACGAGGCCATCTCCGCCAGCATGTCGAGCGCCATGTCGGCGACCTGGGCGGCGTGGTCCCGGCGGCCATCGGGCGTGAGCCCTCCGACAACCATGTAGGCATCGCCGATGGTCTTGATCTTCTCGACCCCGTACTGGTCAGCCAGCCGGTCAAAGATCGAAAAGACCTCGTTGAGGAGACGGACAAGGTCTGGCGGCGACATGCGCGAGGACATCTCCGTGAAGCGGACGCAGTCGGCGAACATGACGGTCATGTCATCGAAGCGGTCGGCGATGACCTGCTCACCAGCAAGCAACCGATCCTTGATGGAGGGCGGCAGGATGTTGAGCAACAGTTCGTCGCTGCGTCGCCTGGCGTCGGCGACCGCGCGCGCTGCTGTGACGTCCGTGCCGTACAGGTTGATCGACTCGAACTCGTCAAGCGAGACCACGAGCACCTCGAAGATCTGGTCGTCGATCGCGACCTCCAGTGCACCCGCGGCCGGCGCCTCGATGGAGGCCGTGACCCTGGCGAGGAACGCCGGCGGCAGCGGCTTCCCGACCTGGACATCGAGCGCGCGACGGATCGGCTCGCTGGCGGGGTTGGCGTACGTCAGCTGTCCGCTTCGCGACACGCGCATGACCGGATTCGGGTTGCGATCGGGGAACTTGTCCATCGCCCGCTGGGCGGTGACATCCGTGCCGTACAGGTTGACGAACCCGAATTCCGGGATGTGTACCGGCTTGAACGCGAATGTCCGTCCCTCGCCCTGGACGACGAACGGAGGGGCATCCGTCTGCGTCACCGCCGCCAGGGACAGGTCACGGATCTCCGGCGGAAACGGGTCGCCATGCGCAAGTCCGAGGGCCCGCGCGACCGGCACGCTGGCCGCGTTGGCGTAGAGGAGGGTGCCATCAGGCGACATGCGCATGACCGGGTTGGGGTTCCGTTCCGGGAAGCGCTCGACGACCTTCGCCCCGGTAATGTCGGTGCCGTACAGGTTGACCAGGTCCGCTTCCGGGACCGCGACGGGCAGGACACGGAACGTCAGGACTCCCGCCGGCACCTCGATTGCCTCTTGTTGACCCGCGTCGGCGGCCGCGAGGAACCTGATCCGGAAGTCCTCCGGGATGATGTCGCCGATCTCGGCGCCGAAGGCCACTCGCAGCGGCTTGCTGGAGTCGTTTGCGTAGACCAGTCGGCCATTGCGTTGCATTCGAAGGACGGGGTTCGGGTTCTGGCCGGGCACCCGACTGAGCAGCTCGGTCATTCGATCGCCCTCGAGGTGACCGGCCTCGGTCGCCGTCTCCTGCCCGCTGGTCGCTGCCACGCTGGAGATCGTTGCGACGACGTATGGCACCGCGTAGGTCAGGAGGACCGGCAGGATCAGCTGGGGATCGAAGCGCAGCATGAAGAGATATTCGGCGTGGTTGATGACGACCAGGATGGTGCCGACGACCACCGATGTGATCAGTGCGCGTCGCACCACGTTCGGCTTGGCAGCCTTCCTGAGCCATCCCGCCAGCAGGCTAAACATCGGTGAACGGTACCGCGTCCGACCGGGGTGGTGGCTCAGCGCTCTCGCACGAGCTCCGCGAGCGGCCGGCGAGCGGTTCCGGGCGCTGCGTGGGGCTGGCGCGCCCGCTCGGTGGGGTGGCCCAGCGACACGATTGTCCGAACGAACTGGGGGCCACGCAGCCGGAGGAATGCAGCTACATGCGGCTGCTCCGACTCGAGGGCCCAGCCGATTCCGGCCCCCAGGCCGAGGGCGCCCGCAGCGATGAGGATCCGTTCCGCCACTCGTCCCTCGTCGTAGGTGTCCCACTCGACGTTGTCGCCGTTCATCGCGATGGCAATGGCGACCGCGGCTCCGGCGACGTGCCGAGCGTACGGGGCAAGCTCAGCCAGCCGCTCGAGGTCGGCTCGGTCGCGAATGACGATGAAGGTCCACGGCTGCAGGTTCATCGAACTCCCGGTCCAGCGCGCCACCTCGAGGATGGCGGTGAGATCGGTTTCGGACACGGGCTGGTCCGTGAACTTGCGAACCTGACGCGTCCGACGCAGCGCACGGAGGACGGATTCGGCGGCAGGGCGGGCTGCGCGATCCGGTTCGTTCACCGCGGCAGTGTAGGTCGCCGACACGACGCCGGGCGGGAGCGGCCCCGGACCTGGCTGGCGGTCCAGGTCGCGATCATCGGCTGAACGAACGATCCGCAGCTTCAGCCCTCGTTCCTGAGGGCCATGAGGGTAAAGACGCTGGCGCATCTGCGAGTTCGGATCGGGCACGCTGAGCACCTGGTGGTGAAGTACCGCACCGCAACGACGTCCCCCGGGCGAAGGGCGGCCCCATGGCTGCCAGGTCAAGGTATGGCGATGGCCTCCTGTCGGCCACTACCGGGGGTCATTGGCCGGTGCAGAGCGATCGATCCGACTGAGGGTCGGGTACCGGGCTGGGGGGCCTTGGAGTGGCTGCGTCGCGGACATGGGTCTCCTGCCGCCGGTCATGGCAGTTCCCCTACGACGAGCCTGGCGACCGCCCAGTAGAGCGGGATGCCGAAGACCAGGTTGAACGGGAAGGTGAGCCCAAGCGCCATGGTCACGGCGAGGGGCGTGTCGGCCTCCGGATAGGCATGGCGGAACGCTGCCGGGGCGACGATGTAGGAGGCGCTGCCCGCCAGGGTGGCCAGCAGCGTGACGCCGGCGACCGACAGGCCCATGAGAACGCCAAGAGCCAGTCCAAGGGTGGCCCCGAGAAGTGGCATCACGACAGCGAAGGTGACAAGGGATGCAGGCAGGCGGGCGGCATTCTTGAGCCGGCGTCCGGCGAGCAGGCCCATATCGAGCAGGAACAGGGCCAGCACGCCACTGAACGGCGCCACCAGCGACCCCTCGAACTCGGCCATGCCGGCTGGCCCCGTCAGGAAGCCGATGACCAGCGCGCCCAAAAGCAGTACCACGGTGCCGTTTGTGACCGCCTCACGCAGCCCGTGCCCTGCACGGGGCGCAGGCGCCCCATTGCGCCGCGCCAGCAGCATGCCGACGACGATGGCCGGCGACTCCATCACCACCAGCAGGGTCACGAGGTGGGCCTCCGGGGCGGGCCCCCGGGCGGCCAGAAAGGTCGAGGCGGCCAGAAAGGTCACCAGGCTGGCCGACCCGTAGTGTGCCGCCACGGTAGATGCATCGAGGCCGTCGAGAGGGCTGAACCTGCGCAGCAGCGCGAACGCGATCAGCGGTGTGACGATGCCCAGCACCACGCCAGCGGCGATCGCTGCGAGGATCGCCGGGCTGAGCCCGCTCGCCGCGAGCTGGGCGCCTCCCTTGAACCCGATCGCCACCAGTAAGTAGACCCCGATGGCCTTGGTGAACGATTCGGGAAACGACAGATCGGATCGGATGAACGCCGCCGTCACGCCAAGGATGAAGAACAGGATGACCGGCGAGGCGAGATTCGCGGCGAGGACGTCAAGGTTCGTGGCGCAGGCTCCTCAGGCGGTGGTCGGGTCGACTGGGTCGAGTGTTTGGTCAGGCGGGAACGGCCCTCATTGAGCCGGGGCCCACGCAGGTTGTCGAGTTCGGTTCACCGGCCCATCAATCGGCAGACTTCGCAAGCGGGAGCACGGCGGGTCCCCTCGCCAGGAAGTCGACCAGGTCGCCGACCGCATGGTCGCGCTCGACCGGATGGCGGAACGGGAGGGAGTGCCGAACGACGTACCGACTGCGGTTACCGACCCGACTGCGCAGGATGTAGCCGGCATCCGCGAGGTCATTGACGATCACCTGGGCCGTCCGCTCGGTAACTCCGAGCTGGGTGGCGACATCGCGCAGCCGGACCGTCGGGTCACGAGCGATGCAGATGAGCGCGTGGCCATGGTTGGTCAGGAACGTCCATCGCTCCGACCGCACCTTCATGGCGTCATGTTCATGAACCATGCTTCGGACCATAGCGTGTCTTGCTGCATCCAGCAAGCGTCGACCGGTTGCCAGCCGGCGCGCCAGCCGAGTCTACCCGGCTCGACCCGCCGCCCGACCTGACGGTCCAGACGGTCGCGAGCGCGTCATGGGTGGCATGGCGCGAGATCGAGGTCTATCCGCCGGAACAGCGCAACGCCGAGGGCATCATCCCGGATCGTCCACCCGGACGATGAAGTGATGTTCATGGTTAGTACAGTCATGGCCGGTCATCTTTGCGGGCTTGACGCCTCGATCCCGACTACGTTACCCTGTACGAACCTTGTACACATCGTCCGACTCCCGTCCAGCTCGCTCGCGCCTGACTTCGATCGCCCCGTCGTTGCCCCTACGGATCGGACTCGAGCGGGTTGCCGCTGCCGGCTCCATCCTCGAGGCGATCCGGGTCACTCCGCTCGCCGTGGCCGAGATGGAGACCAGCGTCGACTCCGCGACCGTGGCACGATCCGTCGTCGGTCACCTGGTGGCCGCCGTCCGAGACGATTCCGACGCCGTGACCGGCATCGCGGCCGTTCATGCCCTGGCTGCCATCCCGGGGAGTCGGGCCGACCGCGCGCTCGCAGATGTGCTCCGATCGGGTCCCGGTCCGCTGCCCGCGCATGCGGCCTGGGCCAGCGCCGGTCGAGCGCCGGCGGCCGAGCTGTTCGATCCCCTGGTCGACGTCCTGATCGCGGGCGGCCTGGGCGGCATGCACGCCCAGACAGCACTGGCGCAGTGGGCCCGTACCGAGCCAAGGCTGGTCGCCGCGGCGCTGCGCCTGGGACTCGTCCGGACGAACGGCGGGGACGGCCGACGTCACGTGACCGAGACACTCGGACTCGTTCCCGATGATGGGGTGCTGCCGGATCTCGCGTCGGTCGCCGCCGACCGCAGCGAGACGGACGTCGTTCGGGTGGCGGCGATCGCCGCACTCGGGGATCGCCTCCGTACCCCGATGCCACGCTCCATCTCGGCCCTCGCCGGCGGTGATGACCGGGTCGCGGACGCCGTGCGCCTCGCCGAATCCGATCGCGCCTTGCGGCATCTCGACTTCGTGGGTGGTCGGCCTTCGCAACGGATCGGATCACATGCTGCTGCGGACGGACGCGGTGTGTATGTGGCACAGGTCCACCTCGGCGCGGTCCTCGATCCCGATCTCCTCCACTCCGGCGTGGGCGATACAGGCGGCATCGCGACACTGCTGGTCAGACTCGGCGTGGCGCTCTCCCTCACTCCCGGTATCGCGGAGGTCGTCACGATCGGCCGCGGCACCGTGCGCGATGTGCTGGACGCTGCCCGGCAGCCCATCGGCGGCCCCCGATTCGCTCCTGTGGCGCTCGAACCCGAGGCCGGTACGGCATTCGCCGACTCCTGGCCGGCCCGCATCTCGGCGGAGCGCGGTCTACGGCGCGTCATCCGCGTCCACGGCCGGCCGGACGTCATCCACCTGCGGATGGCCGACGCCGGCACCCTGGCCGCGGCCAACATCGCCGCGAAGTTGGGGATCCCCACAGTATTCAGCCTCGCGCCCGACCCGCATGGACTGATCGCCAGCCGTGAAGCGTCAGGCGATCTCGACCGAAGGCGCTTCGGCATGGATGACGCGACACTCCACCTGTGGTACCGCGTCCACCTCGTCGAGCGCCTTGCACGGCAGGCCGACCATGTCGCGCTCTTTCCGCGTGAGCGGCTGATCGACCGGCTGCGCGAGCTCGTCGGGATCGACGTCATGGCGACCCCCGGGCGCTTCACGGTCGTCCCGGAAGGGATCGACGTCGCCCTGATCAGACGCGGAGCCGCCGCCATAGCGGGGTTGTCGGCGGTCAAGGAACCCGACCCACCTGCGGGGGACGCCTGCGCAGGCGAACCAGGAGGAGCGCCGCCGCCCGGCGCGTTGGCGTACCTGCTCGACCGGGTCGCGGCGCTCCCGCCGACCCGCCACGGCCTGCCGATCGTGCTGTCTGTCGGTCGGTTGAACGAGCTGAAGGGGATGGCCCGGCTCGCCGAGGCGTTCGCCGCGGATCCGGCGTTGCGGGCCAGGGCGACCCTGGTCATCGTTGGCGGCGATCTTGACGATCCAACCCCGACGGAAGCGAACGAGCTGGCCCGGATCCGGGCGGCACAGGCAGCGCAACCAGATCTGGCAACAGCCCTCGTCCTGGTGGGCCACCGGCCCAACGGCGAGGTCGCGCAGCTGCTCGCGGCAGTCCGGTACGGCGTCGGTCGGTTGATCGGTCCGGGCGGTGCCTATGCCTGCGCGAGTCGCAAGGAGGAGTTCGGCCTCGCGATCGTGGAGGCGCTGGCCGCCGGACTGCCGGTCGTGGCGCCACTGGCAGGCGGGCCGGCGACATATGTCGAGGAAGGCCGGACTGGGAGGCTCGTCGACACGTCCGATCCGGCGGCCCTGGCGCGCGGTGTGGCAGGTGCTCTCGATCTCGCCGGCCGGCCCGGTCGCGCCGAATATGCCGCCGAAACGATCGCGTCCAGATACGACATCTCCGGCATGGCGCGGGACATGACGTCCGTCTACCGCCGTGTCGCGATCGGTTCGCGCAACTCGATGGCGTCGTGACCCTCCTGGTCGTCAGCCCGGACTATGCATCGCATGCCGTCCCGCTGATCAGCATCGCCGAGGCCTGGCACGACGCGGGCGAGCAGGTCGTCGTCGCCACCGGGCCTGCGGTGGCGCCGCTGGTGGCTCGAGCGGGTATGCAGTTCGCCCGACTTGCCTTGGGCCGAGGGTCCAATCCCGGCGTCGCCCGTCCCGAACAGCAACCGGCCGGCGAGGACGACAACCTGCGAGCGTTCTTCGAGGCCACTCGCCGGGGGATGGTCCCGACGCTTCGCTACCAGGCAGAGGCGCGAGCCCAGGATTTGCTCTGGGAACCCGTCGAGACCGCGCGTCGAACGATCGAGATCGTCCGACAGGTTCGACCGGACGCGATCCTCGTCGACCACCTCGCGTTCGGGGCCACCATCGGCCTTCGTGCGGCCGGAGCTCCGTACGCTGACGTCATCCTGGGCCATCCGCGGCAGCTCCCCCTCGCAGGCGAGACCTACGGCGTCCCTGGCGCCTGGCCGTCCGCGCTCACGCCGGACGCGGAGGAGCTGAAGGACCTGAGATCGATCGCGAGGCGCGTCGCCGACAGGTTCACCGGCGCCTACAACGACGCCCTGCAAGCCGTCTCCGCGGACGCGCCACGGGTCGAGGACGCGTTCGCCGCGCACGGATCGCTGGTCCTGCTCAATTACCCGCAGGCGCTCCACGACCCGCGACGGACGGCGGATCTCCCGCGCGCCCATGCATTCCTCGGAGCGACGCCCCGCCGGGAGCAGCCGACGGCAGAGGTCGATGCGTGGCTCGAACGCGATGCGGATCGTCCGCTCGTGCTCGTCTCGCTTGGGACGTTCCTCTCGGCCCGCGATGACGTGCTCACCGCCATCGCCCACGGCCTGCGACAGCTCGACGTTCGCGTGGCGCTAGCCACCGGCTCCACCGACCCGAGCCGCCTCGGCCCGCTGCCGACGGACTGGCTCGTCAGCTCGTACCTGCCCCAGGTGAGCATCCTCCGGCGGGCCAGCGTACTGGTGACGCACGCCGGCAACAACAGCGTCACCGAAGCCCTCGCCCACGGCGTTCCGATGCTGACGCTGCCCTTCTCGACCGATCAATTCGACGGTGCCGCGGCGATCGAGGCGGCCGGCTTCGGCTTTGCGGCGGATCCGAATCGCGTGACCCCGCTCGAGGTGGCGGAGGCGGTTCGATGCATGATCGGGACTTCCCACCCGGCGTTGGATCGGCTGGCGGTCGAGCTTGCCGTACGCCCCGGTGCGGCCATCGCGCGGGCAGCCGTGGATGAATGGCTCGGTCCCCACGTGCGGCGCGGGCAGGGCTGAACGGCCGTGACGACGAGTGTCGTCTGGTTCCGCCGAGACCTGCGTCTGCACGACCACCCCGCGCTGACCGCTGCGCAGGCCGACGGCGACCGGATCGCCCCCCTGTTCGTGATCGACGACCGTCTCCAGGCGGGACGCTTCCGCTCGGCCAATCGCCTGTGGTTCATGCACGGCAGCGTAGCCGCGCTGGCAACCGCACTCGAGGTCCGCGGGGCACCGCTGTCCGTCGTGCGCGGCGATCCGTCGGAGCTCGTGCCAGCATTCGCGGAATCGGTCGGCGCGGGACGTGTGGTTGCCAGCCGCGACTACACGCCGTACGGCCGCGCGCGCGACGACCGGGTCGCGGCGG
>CAYRTS010000054.1:17775-20320 GCA_964427285.1 uncultured Anaerolineaceae bacterium | reverse complement strand
TCGTGGGCTACACGCCGCGTGGCGCGGATCGCCACGTCTTCAGCATGAGGAAAGCTAATGAACGCGAGCAAGCCCGTATCGCGCCGCTCCTTGAGGTCTGACCTCTCGCGAGTTGATGCTCATGAGATCGAGGCTGAGGAGTACGAGGAGCTCCCCGAACTCACGGATGACATGCTGGTCCGCGCGAAGATCAAGCGGGGAGGGCGACCGGTGTCGCCGAATCCTCGCAAACTGATTTCGCTGCGCCTGCCGGCTGATGTGATCGCGCGCTGGAAGGCCACCGGCCCGGGCTGGCAGACGCGGATGGCCGATCGGCTGAGCAACATTCAGTGAGCCGAACCTGCCGGCACGAGGTTCAGATCGGCGTGGAGCAGTCGACCTCGCGGTCGGCGTCCAGATAGGGTCGGAGGGCCAGATCGACCTCGGCCGCTCGGTGGACCTGGCCGCCGACAATCGTCAGGACCGGGACGAGCCGGGCTGGGACCGTCTGGCGGACGCCCTGGGCGTCCGCGAGCTCCACGGGCGACGCGTCCAGTCGGAGGACGCTGACGTCGGCCGGGTTGCCCGGCTTCAGCGACCCCAGGTCGGGCCGGCCGATGATGGCGGCGGGGCTTGAAGTCGCAGCGGTCACGACCTCCCCAAGTGACAGACCGAGCGCGAGATAGCGCGACATCGTGGTTGGCAGGTCGACCACCGGGCGCTCAATCGAATAGCGATGCAGGTCCGTGCTGATCGCATCGGGTCCAAGCCCCTCGGCCAGCGCCTGGGCCGCGGTCCGCCACGAGAAGCTGCCGCAGCCGTGCCCGACATCGAAATGGATGCCCCGGCGATGCGCCGCGTGCGCTTCCGGCAAGAGACGGCCGTCCTCGCCCAGGATGCCCGGGCCGGATGCGGTGAAGGCATGGGTCACGGTGTCGCCGGGGCGAAGCCTGGTCAGCGCGTCCCGAACGTCGGCGCCGTCGGCGATGTGCGCCATGATCGGCGTCCCGGCGAGGCTGGCGGCCGCGAGCGCGGCGTCCAGCGCCGCCTTGACATTGGCCCCACAGGCACCGGTCCCGAGGCGGACCTTGACCCCGACTGCGACATCACGGTGCTCGGCGATCACCGCGGCGGTCTCGCGGGGCCGCGCGTAGCGGATGTCCTCGAGCTCGCCGATGTAACTGGCGACCAGCCCGCCGGCCGCCACATGGACGTAGGCCAGGACGCGGACGGGCGTTTCATCGATCGTGTGGCGACGAAACTGGCCGAAGTTGGCGTAGCCGGCCGTGCCGGCATCGACCGCCGTCGTGACGCCGCCGCGGAGGTTGGCCAGCGGGTCGATCCCGTACGGGCTGCCCTCGTACCAGTGACCGTGGAGATCGATCAGGCCCGGCACGACGAGCAGGCCGCTGACGTCCTCAATCCGGTCGTCCGGCTGCGGCGCCGCTGCGCCGGCAGTCTCGACGCCGACGATCCGGCCATCCTCGATTGTCAGGTCGAAGCCACCATCGATGCTCTGGCTCGGGTCGATCACACGACCACCACGGAGGATCAAGCGCCCCATTCGATACTCCTGTCCGGGCCGGCCTGCCGTACGATCGGGCTCGCGGCCTCTGCTGGTCGCCCATCCTACTCACCAGCGAGGGTCCCAGATGACCATTTACTCCGGCCTCGGGGTCAGGACCGTGATCAACGCCCGCGGCAACGCGACGCTTGCCGGCGGCACGCTGATGGCGCCCGAGGTCGTGGACGCAATGGCGGAGGCGGCCCGGTCCTTTGCCAGGATCGGCGATCTTCAGGAGGCCGCCAGCGGGTTGATCGCGGAACTCACCGGCGCTGAGGCCGGCTACGTGACCGCAGGAGCAGCTGCCGCAATGACCCTGGGAGCGGCGGCGATGCTGGCCCGCCTGGATCCAGATCGGATGGACCGGCTGCCCGACACGACCGGAGGACCCGGGGAGGTCCTGGTCCAGCTCGCCCATCGCAACCCGTATGACCACCTCGTCCGCGCTTCGGGAGCGCGGCTGGTCGAGTTCGGTGGAGCCGGCGGGGGGACGGGAACGCAGATGGAGGCGGTCATCGGGTCGGCCACCGCCGGCGCGTACTACAACGGTCAGGCGCAGGCGATCGGCCTCGGGATCGCCGAGTTCGTGTCCATCGCTCACGCGCACGACCTGCCGGTCCTGGTCGACGCCTCGATGAATCTGCCGCCGCGGGCCGACCTGCGGCGGTTCATCGACGCGGGCGCCGACCTCGTCGCGTTCAGCGGCGGCAAGACAATCGGCGGGCCGCAGGCGTCCGGCTTCCTCGCCGGGCGGCGCGATCTCCTCGTGTCCGTCGGCCTGCAGCAGCAGGACATGGATGTCATGCCGGCCACCTGGGCTCGGCGCTCGCTCCTCGAGACGGGCAAGATCGCGCGCCTCCCGGCCCACGGCATCGGGCGATCGATGAAGACCGGCAAGGAGGAGATCGTCGGGCTGCTGGTAGCGCTGCGTCGCTATGCCGTGCACGACGAACAGGCGCGGCGGGGAAGGTGGGCCGCGCTGACTCAGCGGCTGGCAGCCGA
>CAYRTS010000054.1:0-17675 GCA_964427285.1 uncultured Anaerolineaceae bacterium | reverse complement strand
GACGGCGCTGATCGAGGCCTTCCGAGACTGCGCCCTCTAGCACGTCGCGGCGTGCTCGCCAGGGCTGACGCGTGGACGGCAGCTGCCGCAATACGTCGAGCAATGCTGACGCCCGGGCGCCTGCTGTCCCGCGGGCAACGATGTGGCCGGCTCGGTGTCCAGAAGGCAGGGTTGCCCTCTGGGTGCTGCCTCCGGGTCAACGGTTCGCGGGCCGCGGCGCTCATGCCGGTGACGCCTGGACCGGATGCTGTCATCAGGTCAGCAAATCGTGGTGGAGGACGAGCTCGCGACTGGCTCGCGACGGGCTCGCCGCTGGATTCGTTGCCCCGTGGTCAACGACGCCGCCTGGTCAGACCAGCGGGTCATCGTGGCCTGCGATACAGCGAAAGATACAATTCGATTCTGACTACAAAAGCATTAACACGGGCACAACAAGGTTGGACGATGCCCCTGACGCTGCGCGAACATGCCGGCGTTTGAGGCCGCGGGCCAGCGAGGCGTCAAACAGTGAGGGAGGATCCGAGTGCGCAGTCGAGTAACGGTTTCGTTCATCGTTCTCGCGTTGATGGCCGTCGCCTGCGGTGGCACGCCCGCCGCGTCTCCCGGAGCTTCAGCGGCTCCCGGAGCATCAGCGCCGGCGTCACAGGCGCCCAGCGCGGAACCGCCGGCGAGCGCGGCACCGGTCGCCGACACCCTCCAGATGCACTGGCTGGGTGACTGCACCTGCATCTGGCACCCGGCTGCCTATGAGACGTTCAGCCAGGCGATCAACTTCGAGATGATGTTCAGCACCCTGATCGACCGTGGCTGGGAGGGCGACAACTGGACGCCGATCCCGGATCTCGCCGATTCGTGGGACATCTCTCCCGACGGCCTGGTCTGGACCTTCTATCTGCATCCGGGCGTGCTATGGCATGACGGCACGCCGTTCACCGCGAGCGACATCGAATTCACGATCAACCGTTCGATGATCACGCCGCTGCGCTTCACCAGGGCGGCCTGGGACGCGCTCGTGGGCGCCAAGGAAGCGGCCGATGGCACGGCCGACTCGGTCGCCGGCGTCAAGGTGATCGATGACCTGACGATCCAGCTGACCCTCGGCGAAGCGAACGCCGACTACTTCAGCGACCTGGCCGACCCGAACTCGGTGATCGTGCCACGACACATCCTCGAACCGACCGATCCAAAGGACGTGGAGACGCTCGAATTCTCGACGACGGCGCCGATCGGCACCGGGCCCTACAAGTTCATCAAATACGAGACGGACCAGTACTCTCAGTTCGAGGCCAACCCGGATTACTTCCGGGGCGTCCCCAAGATCAAGAACATCTTTGTCAAGCGGCTCCTTGGCGACCTCGCGATCGCCCAGCTCGAGTCCGGCGACCTCGACCTGTCCGTCCGGCTCAACCCGGCCGAGAAGCCGCGCCTGGAGCAGGTCGCGACCCTCGACGTGATCTCGACGCCCGGCGTGGGCACCTATGGGCCGTACTTCAACATGCTGCTGATGACCGACGTCAACACTCGCAAGGCGATCGCCTATGCGGTCAACGCGCAGGGGATCGTCGACAACGTGTTCGGCGGTGCCGGTCGCGTCAACCGCGGCGTCTTCCCGGGCATGCCCGCGGCGGATGACCAGGAGTACTTCGACTACGACCCGGTCAAGGCGAAGGAACTCCTCGACTCGTCCAGCTGGGACAAGAGCAAGCCGCTGCGAATCGTCTTCGACAAGTCCTTTGCCGCGGTCGAACAGTGGGTCCCGATCTTTGCCCAGGACCTCGAGACGATCGGGTTCACGACCGAGCTGATCGGCCTCGAGAGCACGGCCGCGATCGAGTTCTACAACAAGATCGACGAATGGGAGGTCATCATCGCCCAGGGCGGTGACCAGGGTGTGGGCCCGTTCCGGACCCAGAACTACTACAACTGCGATCAGGTGGAACCAGCGGTCAACAAGGCGTATCTGAAGGACTGCAAGGTTGACGAGCTGTTCCTGCAGGCTCGCCGGGAGGTCGATGACGCGGCGCGGACCGAGATCTTCAAGCAGATCTCCAAGATCCTCAACGTTGCCACCGACCGGGTCAGCTACTGGACCACGAACGCCCTGAGCGCCAAGGCCAAGGGTCTCCAGGGCGTGAACATCCCGCCGAACACCCGCGAGTTCATCGTCGGGGTTCAGAACTGGACATTCACGAAATAGCGCTTCTCGACCAGCGCACGCTGATCGAACCGGCCCACCGGCTGCCTCAGGACAACTGAAGGCAGCCGGTGGGCACCTACCTGCTCCGGCGGATCCTGATCGCGTTCCCGGTCCTGCTGGGGATCACGATCGTGAGTTTCGTGGCGCTGTCACTGGCGCCAGGCGATCCGCTCCTCGCCCGCCTCGACCCGTCGCAGCTCCAGGAGCTGCAGCGGAACCCGGAGCGGCTCGAGGAGCGTCGCCGCGAGCTTGGGCTTGACCAGCCTATGCCGATCCGTTACCTCGTCTGGCTTGGCGGCGCGGTGACCGGCGACTTCGGCTACTCCATCCAGTCACACCGGCCGATCGCCGAGGAGATCTCAAAACGCATTCCGCCGACGCTGGTCCTCATGGGCACAGCGATCCTCATCGCCGTGGTCCTGGGTGTGTCGCTCGGGATCCTGTCCGCGTTACGCCAGTACTCGTTCCTCGACTACGTTCTGACCGCGGCGACGATGCTCATGAGCAGTACGCCCTCGTTCGTGCTGGGACTCGGTGGGATCTACCTCTTCGCGGTTTGGCTTGATGTGCTGCCAAGTGGCGGGATTCAGACGCTGGGCAGCCCAGAATCCGTCTCAGATTTCCTGGTTCACCTGATCCTGCCCGCCGGCGTGCTCGGTCTGGCCGGCGCGGCGCCGCTCCTGCGCTATACGAGGGCGAGCATGCTCGAGGTCCTCAACAGCGACTACGTCGTGACAGCTCGATCGAAGGGCCTTGCGCCACGCACCGTCATCCTGCGACACGCCTTCCGCAATTCCCTGATCCCGATCGTGACGGTCATCGGCCTGCTCCTCCCCGAGCTGGTCGCCGGGGCGGTCATCACCGAGCAGATCTTCGGCTGGCCGGGAATGGGTCAACTCGCGGTCCGGGCTGCCAGGGATCGAGACCCAGCGCTCATGATGGGCGTCGTCCTGGTCGTCGGCACCGCCGTCCTCGTCACCAACATGCTGGTCGATCTGGCCTACGCCCAGATCGATCCGAGGATTCGCTTTGGCCGGGCTCGCTGACAGTCCGGGGGGCCTGCAAGTGGTCGCTGCGGAGCACGAGTCCCTGGCCAGGACCACGCTTCGGCGTTTTCTTCGCCATCGCCTCGCGGTCCTGGGGACCGTGGTCCTGGTCGTGATCGTGCTCATGGCCGTCTTTGCCGACGTCATCTCGAGCAAGCCGTTCTTCACGGACGTCAATGCCATCCGACAGCCACCGGGCCCCGAGCACCTGCTGGGAACGGATCGCTCAGGCCGTGACGTGTGGGCGCGGCTCGTTCATGGGGCGCGGACCTCACTGATCGTCGGTCTGGGCGCCGTCTCGATCTATGTGACGATCGGGATGATCCTCGGTGGGATCGCCGGCATGGTCGGGGGATTGGTCGACCAGCTGATCATGCGAGCCACTGACACGCTCATGAGCATCCCGACATTGCTCCTGGTCATCGTGTTCGTGGCGGCGGTGGGGCCGAGCCTGGCGTCGGTCGTGGCGGTAATCGGGCTGTTGGGCTGGCCGGGTGCGTGTCGGCTCGTCCGCGGCCAACTGCTCTCCCTCCGGGAAGCGGAGTTCGTCACGGCCGCGCGCGTCGTTGGCGTGAGCAATGGACAGATTCTCACCCGACACTTGATCCCGAACATTGTCGGCTCGCTGACGGTCCTCGCCACGTTTGGCGTGGCCAGTGCGATCATCCTGGAGGCTGGGTTGTCCTTTCTGGGGCTCGGCGTGAAGATCCCGGTGCCAAGCTGGGGCGAGATGATCAACGCGGCGCAGTCGCCGACCGTGCTCATCGACACGCCCTGGCTGTGGGTTTCGCCGGGCGTGGCCATCGCGCTGACGGTCCTGGCGGTCAACTTCATCGGCGACGGGCTGCGCGATGCCCTCGACCCACGGGCCCTGCGGCGGGCCTGACCGCTCTCAGACCAGCGCGCCTCCGTCGCGCAAAACGACCCTGCCAGACTGGATCACGTCGCGGACACGCCTGAGCGCCGCGAGGTCCTCGATCGGGTCGCCGTCCACGGCCACGAGGTCGGCCGCCAGCCCCGGGCGAATCGTGCCAGTGGTTCCTCCCAGGCCCAGCGCCTCCGCTGCGTCCGAGGTGATCGTCCGGATCGCCGGCCACGCTTCGAAGCCGAGTAAGCGCGCATAGACCTGGGCACTGCAGGCGACCGAATCAAAGGTCACGATCGGCATCCCCATCCCCATGCCGCCAATGAACCTCACCCCACGGGCCGCCATGTCGCGCATGAAGCCGAGACGCGGTTCGAGTTCGCTCGGAACATCCGGGAGTGCCCAGTGGATGAACTCCGGCTTGTCGGGCAGCCCCGCGGCGTGGTGCTCGTCGTGGAGCTGGATCTCCCCGATCGTCGGATCGACCCAGATGCCCTGCGCGGCGATCAGGTCCGCGACCGCCGGATCGTAGGCGTATGCGGTGCCACGCACCGCATGGTCGGTCCACCACACGCCGCCGTGGATGATCGTGTCGACACCGGCCTCGGCGCAAACCCGGTTGCTCTGTGCGGTCAGGGAGTGAGCCAGCACCGGAAGACCCAGCCGATGGGCTTCGGTGACCGCCGCACGTATCGTCTCGAGCCCGAACTGCTGCGAGCGGGGGTTGGAGCCCGGCGTGTAGCCGCCACCCGAAGCCATGATCTTGATGCAGTCGACATCGAGCTTGCGGTGCTCACGAATCCGACGCACCACCTCTTCGGTCGTATCGGCTTCGGCGCCCAGGAACCAGTAGTGGCCGGCGGTCGTGGTGATCGGCGCCCCGGCGATCAGCAGACGGGGGCCAGGGGCGAGCCCATCGCGTGTGGCTGACCGGATGGCGAGCGCGACCTCGTCTCGGCTGCCGGTGTCGCGGGCTGTCGTGGCGCCGGACAGCAGGAGCCGGCGCATGTTGGCCGTGGCCCGGATCAGCATCCGCTCGACCGGTTCCGGACGGGCGATCTCCCGATAATCGAGCGGCGAGGGGAAGTGCATATGGCTGTGCGTCTCAATAAACCCCGGGAGGAGCGAGACGTTCCCCAAGTCGTGGAGTTCGTGGGTGGTCGTGCCGTCGGAAGGCAGAGCCGCGCGCGCAATGACCGCTTCGATGCGGCCATCGGCCACCAGCACCGCTGCGTCCTCGATCCAGCCCGTCAACGCCTCGTTCGCGATTCGATGTGCCAGGAATCCGGACCTGCCTGCCATCGTTCCTCCTGACCTGCGGTGGCGGTAGAGTAGCCTCCATGGAGGGCATGGGGTGGAACCATCGTGATGTCGACCGATCGCGCCGGAGACCCTCGGGGTATGGGCGGCCCGGACGCGTGTCCGGCGGCCGCCCAGCCCATGACACATTGGAGGTAGCGTGATGGCGAAGCCCAGGGTCCTGGTTACGGGCGCGAGCGGCCTCGTGGGTGGGCTCGTCCTCCGCGACCTTGCGGATCGCTACGAGTTCAGCGGGCTGAGCCGCCACGCCGTGGCCGGGATCCCGTACACGGAAGGGTCGGTGACCGACTCCGAAGCCGTCGGGCGCGCGGTGGCCGGGATGGACATGGTCGTGCACCTCGCCGGCCAGACAAAGAACATTGATAACTGGGACGACCACTTCCAGATCACGGCTGGCGGCACGATCAACGTGCTGCGGGCCGCGGCCGACGCCGGGGTCCGACGGGTCGTGTTCATGAGCACGGGCAGCACGATGTGCGGCTGGGAGTGGGACGACTCGCTCCCCTATGGCCTTCTCGCCGCGGGGGAGCGGGACCTCCCACCCTGGCGGCTGCTGGACCATGAGACGCCGCCGCGACCGGACAGTCCATATGGCGTCGCCAAGTTGTTCGGCGAGGCGGCCGCCCGCTGGTTCTCTGATCGAACGCCGATGAGCGTGCTGGTCATCCGCCTGGGCGCAGTCCTCGCCGAGAACCGTCCCAAGCTGATCCGCCACTTCCCCGGCTGGCTGGCCCAGGAGGATGCGGTCCAGATGATCGATCGCTGCCTGTCCGCGCCCGACTCCGTGCGGTTTGGCATCTTCGACGCCATCTCCGAGAACAGCACCCGCTGGCGGGACACCTCGCCGGCCAAGGAGATTCTCGGCTGGCGGCCGAGTGGCTCGTCGGATAACTTCGACCCGTCAGAACTCAGTTCCTGAGCGGAGGCCGCGTCGGCTGGCGAGCCAGGGACCTGGCTGATCGGGTTGGCCGGCTTGCTCCTTCGCACCGTGCCCTCCGGGAGGGCGCCGCACGCTCGATGATCGCCATATCCGCATGGGCGCGGCCACGACCAGCACCGTGCTTCCCTCCGGGAGGGCACCGTGCGAGCGGCACCGGCCACCGGCCACCGGCCACGGGCGCCGGCTCACGCGCCGCGCGGGCCGGATTCCGCGACTGTGAGTCGACGCCAGGGCGCTAACTCGCCGATCGCCGGGTGTATCGTGCTCGATCGCGACCAGCAGGCACCAAACCGCGCCCGAGGGCGCCGTAATCAGGGTCGAGGGAGCGTGATGAACCAGCTCCGTTCCTGGCGTCGACTGCCAGTCGCGCCCGGTCGATTGCGCCCCGTTGGTCGCGCCCCGTTGGTTGCGTCCCGTCGCGCCCCGTTGGTTGCGTCCCGTCGCGCCCCGTCAGTCGCGCCCCGTCAGTCGCGCCCCGGCGGTTACGCCTCAGTGGGATTGCGCCGACCGCGCGCCCGGTCGGGTACACGGTGCCGGGTCGGCTACACGGTGCCCGGTCGCACCCGACGGCCGGTCCGGGCCGATTCGTAGGCTGCGTCGATCAACTCCAACGCCCGCACGAGGTCATCGCCGTTTGCCTGTGTGTCGCGGCCATCACGGATGGCGTCGAGCAGGTCCCGCACCGCGGCCCGTCCCGATGCGCCGTAACCCGGAACCGGCGGCGCGGCAAAGGATGTCACTTCCTCGCGCACGCTCCCGTCCGGGCCGCCGGCCGTGACCAGGACGAGATCCTCGCCGAGACCCAGCTCCACCGAGGCATCCAGGCCCCGGAGCGCCAGCCGGCTCCGGTAGCCGCGGGCCGGCAACGCGTACGCATCATGGACGGTCGCGATCGCTCCACCGGCAAACCGCAGCGCCACCGAGATGACGTCCTCAACCTCGAGCCCCGGGTCGCCGACCCGTCCGGCCATGGCACTGACCTCGACCACCGGCTCGCCGGTCAGCCACAGCAGGCTATCGAGATCGTGGATACCGAGCCAGCTGAGGATCCCGCCTCCGCTCCGGATCGGGTCGAACAACAGATTCTGCGGGTCGCGAACCGCCACGGACGACGTCGCGAAGATGGCCTCCCCGGAGACGAGACGCCCCAGCCGCCCTGCCGCGACCAGCTCCCTCGCCCGCCTGGCAGCCGGCGAATAGCGGCGGATCAGCCCGGTGACCGCGCGGACACCGGAGGCTCGGACGGCGTCGAAGGCGCGACGTGCTTCTGGCGCAGAGCGGGCTGCCGGCTTGTCGACCACGAGATGGACCCCGGCGTGCGCCAACTGTTCGATCGCGGCGGGCGCATCGATGTTCGGCAGGGTGACCAGGGCGATGTCGATGCCGTGGCGCTCGATCAGGTCGGCCAGTCGCGTCTCGAACGGGAGCGCCCGGTACCGCTCGCCCAGGCCGGCGCGCAGAGCGGGATCGTGGTGCGGTGGGGCGAGCGTGCGCCCCAGCTCCGGGTCTGGGTCATGGAGCGCGACGATCTCGAGCTCATCGGGAAACCCTTCGATGGTCTCGACCCAGCCCGTGACGTGATAGTGGCCCAGGCCGACGACGCCTACGCGCAGCCGAGGATCAGCCATTCGTCGTGCCCGACGGAACGGCGCGGTAGGCCATGGTCGTCCGGATCGTGGCCAGGATGGCGGGCATCGCCTGGCGCACCTGGTCCGGGTCCAGTTCAGCGGCCAACGAGGCGTGACCGGCCTCGGCCAGCATCGCCGGCAGGTCCGCGAGCCGACGTTCGATCCAGCCATAGGGATCGCGGATGATCGCCGGATCCTGAGCCCGCTCGCACGGCACGATTCCCGTGAATGTCGGATGGAAGTGGGCGGCATCGTAGTCCGCGACCCCGCCGACGACCGAAAAGAGGTCCGCCCGCCAGATCGGCTCCTCGATCGCCCAGAAGACGGCGTCGCGTCGCGGCACCGGCGGCGGAATCGGCGCGGGAGTCACCCGGACCAGGCGCACCTGGACACGGCAGCCGGTCTCGCGGGAGCCGTCCGACTGCGATTCCTCCCAATACTCGGCGGTGACCGCAATCGGGCCGACCATCACTGCCGTTTGCACAGGCCACCTCCACTCTCGTTCAGCACGATCCGGCTTCGATCGTCCATCGGCCATGCGACCGGCGCCAACCGTCAAGCGCGTACATTGTCGACAATCTACGATACGACCGCGGGCCGGGAGCGGGTTCCGGAGCCTCGAGATGTGGAGTGTGTTGCATGCCGCAAAGTCCAGTCGTGGTCATCCCGGAACCCATTGACATCATGGGCTGGAACTACGAGGTCGAACGCTCAATCCTGGAACCGGCTGGAATTCGGTTGATCGTGCCAGCCTCGCCGGACGAGGCACGCGCCGCGATGGCCGACGCCGACGTGATCTTCACGTCAAGCCGGCTCACCGCGGACGACATCGCGACCTTTCGAAACGCCGTCGGCATCCTGTGCTACAGCGTGGGGATGGACTACGTCGACGCCAAGGCTGCGGCGGCCCACGGAATCCCGATCTGGAACTGCCCGACCTCGAACAATGAGGAAGTCTCCGACCACGCCGTCCTCCTGATCCTGGCCGCCCAGCGGCGACTCCTGCCGCTGGCCGTGGCCGCCCGCGACGGCGACTGGAATGTCTACGAGTGGCCGCTGATGGGCGAGATCCACCGCATGGCGACGCGCACGGTCGGGATCGTCGGCTTCGGCCGGATCGGTCATCTGGTGGCGCGCAAGCTGCATGGGTTCCGGCTCAAGGTCATTGCGCATGACCCGTTCATCGCGGAGTCTGGTGACCCGCTGGTGGAGCTGGTCAGCCTCGACGACCTGTGCGCAAGGGCGGACATCGTGGTTTCCTGCGCGGCACTGACGGACACGTCGCGCGGGATCATCGGCGCCGACGCCATCGCGAAGATGCGGCGCGGGGTCATCGTGGTCAACGTGTCGCGCGGCGGGATCGTCGAGGAGGACGCCCTGGCCAATGCCCTTGAATCCGGCCATGTTGCCTACGCCGCCCTCGACGTCCGGGTCCCCGAACCGCCCAAGCCGGAAAGCGACCGGATCACGAAGCTTCCAAACGTGCTGTTGACCCAGCACATCGCGGCGAGTTCGGTCGAGTCGATCGAGGGACTGCACGTCGAGGCGGCCCACCAGATCATCGCCATGCTCCGCCAGGCCGGCCGCCTCCCCGCCGGATAGGACGAACGCACATGGCCCGCTATCCGAGCACGGTGATGGTCAGCATCGTCTGCCCGTGGGACGACGCGGAGCAACTCGACGAGCCGATCTTCCGACGGGCCATCCGCCACGCGCTGACCGGGCGCTTCCGCCATCTCTACGTATTCGGGACCGCGGGCGAAGGCTACGCCGTCGACTCCGACCGGTTCCGCCGGGTGATCGAGGTCTTCGGCGACGAACTCGCCGGCACGGATGCGGTACCGATGGTCGGCGTCATCGGCATGTCGAGCGCGAACGTGCTCGAGCGCCTGCGGGTCGCGCATGACCTGGGCTTCCGGGCGTTCCAGATCTCGCTCCCGGGCTGGTCCGCCCTGACGGACGCCGAGGTCGTGACCTGGTTCGAGACCATCTGCGGCGCCTTCCCGGATTCGAGTTTCATGCACTACAACACCGCGCGGGTCGGACGAATGGTCAACGGCGCCCTGTATCGCGAGGTCACGGCGCGGATCCCCAACCTGGTCGCCACCAAAACGATGACCGGCGACCTCGCGACGGTCGCGGGCGTGGTCCGCGACGCGCCGGAGCTGATGCACTTCCTGACCGAGCAATCGATCGCCTACGGGTCGCTCTTTGGTGAAGTCGCCCTGCTGGGCACGTTTGGCGCGCTGGCGCCCGAGCAGTCGTGGGCGCTCGTCGAGGCCGCCAATGCCGGACGCCACCGGGAGGCGGCCGAGATCGGGTCGTGGTTCGCCCGCCTGAACGCGGCCATTTTTGACCCGCTCATGGTCGATCGCCGGGTCGACGGCGCGTACGACAAGACGATCGAGAAGCTGTCGATCGGCCTGGACGACTTTCCGTTGCGCATGTTGTCACCCTATCGAACCGTCTCGGACGCCGAGTTCGCGGGTGCCCGGCAGGTCCTCCGCGAGCAGTTCCCGGCGCTGACCGGCGGACCCGCGTGACCCGCGGACCCGCGTGAGCCGCTGGTAGTGATCATCGACTCGCACGTCTACTGCTTTGGCCCACCCGACGAGCCGGGCGGCCATGCGACTGCAGCAGCCCACCTGAGCGAGGTCCAGGTATTTCACGCCCTGCACCATCAACCAGCCTGGCGGACGCGCGATCGCGGGCCGTCGGACGCTCGCCGGCTGCTCGATCCCACGCCGGAGAACCCGCAGCGGCCCGCCGAAGGGGTCGAATTTCGCGTCGATCGGATCCATCATCGGCTGACCTGGACGCTCGATGGCGAGGACCACGCCAAGCAGATCTATCCACCGAACCTGCACGATGCGGCCTACGGCCCGGGCAGCTGCATCGGCGAGATGGACTACGCCGGCGTTGACGCCGCACTGATCCACGTGGACCGGGCGCTTGGGCTCGACGTCGCCTACCTGGGCGAATGCGTTCGCCGTTACCCCGGCCGGCTCTATTCGATGGCGCCGGTGGACGAAGCCGCGATCGGGCGCGACCCGGACCGGGTCATCGGTGAGCTGGTACAGGCGATCAGGGTGCACGGGCTACACGTGATCAAGTTCATCCCGGAGTACGCCTATCGCGCGGGCGTTGGCGCGGGCGGCTGGGTCGACGGAGCGTTTCGGGCGTTCTGGGAAGCGGCCACAAGCCTCGGCGTCCCCGTCGCGTTCACCCTCGGAGCCTCTCCCGGGTACGCCGACGAGCGCGAGGGGTTCCTGGCCGAGCTTGACGTCCTCAAGCTCTGGATGGCGCGCTACCCGGACACGACCGTCCTCGTCACCCATGGATTTCCGTACCGAGCCTTCCTCGACGGTGACCGGCTCGTGCTCCCGGATCGCCTATGGGACGTCTTTCAGAACCCGAAGCTGCATCTCGAGGTCAGTTTTCCGGTCCGCCTCGGTGACGTGTTCGACTACCCCTATCGGGAGGTCTGGCCGGCGCTCGAGACGATGCTTCGTCGGGTGGGCGCCCGGAACCTGGTGTGGGGGACGGATATGCCGTTCCAGAACCGGTTCTGCACCTATCGCCAGTCCCGGCGCTGGATCGAAACCTGCGGGCTGCTGAATGAGGGCGAACTGGCCGACGTGATGGGCAACACGGCCATGCGGCTGCTCGGCATTGGTGCCCCAGCAGGGCCACGGGAGACGACATGATGACCGACAGCGCATGGGCGATGGTCCTCGAATTGGCGCCGGATCGGTCGGTCGTGAGCGGCTCGAAGGGGGCGCTCGCGGCTGCCATCGGACGCGCCGCCGATCTCCGGATCTACACCGAGTTCCTGTACGAGGAGCACATCCTGCCCGGCGGGTCGGCGGATCTGGCACTCAACGGTCCGATCCGCGAGGTGATCGACTTTCGCGAGACGATCCTGGTCGAGGATCGATACGTGGCGGCCATCACCACGTTGCGCCAGCCCCTCGAGCCGCCGCACGGCTTCAACGGCCATGACCCGAAGATGTCCTTCTTCATGTACACCATGGACGGCGAGCAGGCGTTGGCGAACCTGGTGCTCGGGGAGACGCCGGAGACCGGCTGGGCGGCACCGGGCGAGCGAACGGTGGTCCCCACACCCGCCGACATGCCCAAGATCGGGATCCAGGAGTTCTTCGACCTCGGGACCAGCGGCCCGTCGCGCAACTTCGTGTACGACATGGAGGCGTACCGGTTCTTCGTCCGCGACGAATGGGAGGAGATCCTGGCGCACGACGCCGCTGGAACGGTCGTGGGCGGCTCGTTCGCGGCCCTGGAGGCAGCACAGGTCGCCGGGCGAGAGATCAAGGTCGGGATTCGCGACCTTGGTGGCGAGCTCGCGCCGCCTGGTACATCGCCCGTGCCGCACGAAACGTTCATCCTCGTCGGGTCTGGCTTCGTCCATGTTCGAGCGGGTCTCTACGTGACCCTGACGCACCCGCTGGTCCGGATTGCCGCAGAGATTCCCATCCGATACCGCTCGAGCAACTGGGATGTCGCCTGGGTCTTCCTGCGCACAGACGGCCAGGCAACCGTGCGCCGGCTTGACCCGTACACGCGTGCTTGGGAAGACCGTCCGGCCCGCTTCGCCTGTCGCTGGTTCGCACGTTAGAACTCGGCGTTTAAAGCCTCGTTGTAACTCGCAGCCCGTGATACTCTGCCACTCGCCAAGAGAGGGAGGGCTATGACTGTCCGTCCCCCGTCTTGTGCAGCATTTGTGGAGGAGTTTCGACGATGACCCATCGGAAAACGGCGCACCCGCGACTGGGCCTGCTTCTGGTCCTGACGATCCTGATGCCGGTCCTGGCGGCATGCGCTGGCGCAACGCCGTCGGCGAGCGCCCCGGCAGCGACAGCCGCGCCCGCCACAGCCGCGCCCGCGACGGCCGCCCCGGCCACAGCCGCGCCCGCGACAGAGGCACCAGCGGCCGGCGGCACCTTCATCGGAGCATGGGTCGGCCCGTGCTGCAACGGCAATGACTGGATCACCCCGCTGGATCCAGGCGGTGACGCGCATTGGTTCAACAAGATCTACGGCCGCCTGACCACGTTCCAGGTCCTGGACCCGATCAAGCAGGCCGCCGACTTTGACTCCAATTCGGGCGTCTACGGAGAGCTGATCGGCGATCTCGCCGAATCATGGGAGATCTCCGCCGACAACCTGACCTGGACCTTCAAGCTGCGCCCGGGAGTCACCTGGCACGACGGCGAGCCATTCACCGCGAAAGACGTCAAGTTCACGGTGGAGCTGTGCTACAACCCGGCCAACACGATGGCACCCTGCCACTACGTGAGCGCGGTCAACGGCGCGGTTGGCGTCGAGGAATACAAGGCCGGTACGGCGACCGAAGTCACCGGCGTCAAGGCCATCGACGACTTGACGATTTCGTTCACCTTCACCGCACCGAACTCGCTCTTCCCGACGACGATCTCCGAGTTGTACATCCTTCCCGAGCACACCGTCGGGAAGATCGCCCCCGCGGAGATGAAGACGGCCGAGTACTGGAAGACCTCCCAGATCGGGACCGGTCCGTTCATCTGGGACAAGTACACCGCCGGCCAGTCGACCGAGCTGGTGGCGTTCGACAACTACTGGCGCGGCCGCCCGAAGCTGGACCGCATCATTCGTCGTCACTTTGAGGACCCCGCTTCGGCGCTCCTCGCCTTTGACGCCGGTGAGATCCACATGACCTATATCACCGCCGACGAGGTCGCGCGTGAGCGCGAGAACCCGGACGCGGTTGTCCTGCCCGGCAACTCCGGCGTCGACAACGGGCTGCAGTTCAACTCGACGAAGTATCCCGAGTTCGGGATCAAGGAAGTTCGCCAGGCGCTGATGTACGCGGTCGACCGCCAGGCGATCATCGACAACGTCTACGGCGGCGCGGCCAGCATGGTTCCGTGCCTGTACGGCCTGCCGAACCTGAACGCCGGCGTCGACCCGTATCCGTATGATCCAGCCAAGGCCCAGGCACTCGTGGCCGCGGCCGGCGTCGATCTCGCCGCACTCGGCGAGCTCACGATGGATACGTACTACACCGATCCGCTTTCACTCAACGTGATGACGGCGATCGCGCAGAACCTGAAGGACAACCTTGGCCTCACGGTCAAGCCACTTCAGATGACCGACGGTGCGGCGTGGCAGAAGCTGTACTACACGGACAACGACAGTGACGTCTCCTTCTGGGGCGCGGCCAACGGTCCGACCGGCGACCGCGGCTACTTCTACTTCCATTCGTCGGCGGCCTACCCCGGCGGCAGCAACGGCGTGGAAGGGCGCTCCTACAGCAATGCCACCGTCGACCAGCTGCTCACCGATGCTCGAGCGGAGTTCGACACGGCCAAGCAGAATGCGATGTACCAGCAGGTCTGCGAGATCACCAAGGACGAGCTGCCCAATCTCTATGTTTGGCAGACCGTCCGCTTCCACGTCGTCAGCAAGAAGGTCGGGAACATCATCGTGATCCCGGCCGCCGGCGGTGGCTCGTACTACGACGCCGTCGAAACCTGGACCATCACCGAGTAACGCTCAGGCGCATACTGCGCCCGATGCACGGGGGCGGAGGCACTCCCTCCGCCCCCTTCGACGTTCCAGCCACAGCCCGGAAGGCCCATGCTCACCTTCATCATTCGGCGGCTGCTCATCAGCATCCCGGTGTTTCTCGGGATCACCATGCTGATCTTCCTGTTCATCGCACTTGCTCCGGGGAGCATCGTCGACGCCCTGGTCAGACCGGAGCTCGGGATCGATCCGGCGGCCAGGGAAGCCATCATCAAGCGCTACGGCCTGGACCAACCGCTGTACATCCGATATGTGCTCTGGCTCGCCAATGCGCTCCAGGGCGAACTCGGCTATCGCGTCGCCAGCGGGGCGGCGGTCGGCTCGGAGGTCCTACGCGGTCTGGGTGCCTCGGTGCTGCTCACCGGCAGCGCGATGGTGATAGGGATCTTCGTGGGAGTTCCGCTCGGGGTCCTGTCCGCGGTCCGCCAGTACTCGAAGGTCGATTTCATCCTCACCGGGACCACCTTCCTTGGGATCTCGCTGCCGTCATTCATGCTGGGGCTCGGCGGGCTCTGGTTGGTCGGTCTCCAGCTCGACCTGGTGCCGATCGCGGGCATGGTGACGGTGGGGCAGGAATTCGAACTGCTTGATTTGCTGCACCATATGGTTCTGCCGGTGCTGATCCTCGGCTTTGGGTACATGGCGATGTTCCTGCGTTACACCCGGGCGGCGATGCTGGAAGTGATCCATCTGGACTACATCACGACGGCCCGCTCCAAGGGTTTGCGCGGCTCTGTTGTCCTGTCCCGCCACGCATTCCGAAATGCGCTCATCCCGATCATCACGCTGATCGGGTTGTCCATCCCCGAGGTCGTCGGCGCCGCGGTTGTGACCGAGACGGTCTTCTCGTGGCCTGGCCTCGGCCTGATGATGGTCGAGGGCATCCAGGATCGCGACTTCCTGCTCATCATGGGGATCACCATGGTCCTCGCGCTGACGGTGCTGCTGGCCAACCTGCTGACGGACGTCGCCTATGGCTTCGCCGACCCGCGGATCCGGTACAGCTGACGTGTCGCAGAGTGATGCCCTCGCGCCAGCGCGCGCGGAGCCTGCCATGGCCCCTGACATTGCGTCGCCGGGCAAGCGAGCGTTGCGACGGTTTTTGCGTCACCGCCTGGCCATCGTCGGCCTGATCACCATCGCGGTAATCACCCTCCTGGCGATCGTCGGCTCGGAGGAGGCGGCGCTCGCGCTCAACCTCAAATTCGGGTTCACCAACGTCCCGCCCGGCAAGCTGCCCGACTACCCCCTGGGCACGGACGCCCTGGGACGGGATGTCCTCGCGCGGGCCCTGGTCGGAGGCCGCATCTCGATCACGGTTGCCCTGATTTCGGTGGCCATCGCGACGGGGATCGGCACGCTGGTCGGCGTGACCGCCGGCTATGTCGGCGGCTGGGTCGACATGGTCCTGATGCGGTTCGTGGACATCGTCCTCAGCTTCCCGATCATCCTGCTGCTCCTGGTCGTCGCGTTCATGATCGGCCCGGGTCTGATCCAGATGATGCTGATGATCGGCCTGGTGACATGGGCGAGGGGGGCCCGGATCATCCGTGGGCAGGTCATCGCACTGCGCGAGACGGCATTCATCGAGGCCGCCCGCGTCATCGGCGTATCCGGGCCGCGCATGGTCATGACCCACATCCTGCCCAACATCATTGCCCCACTCATCGTGTTTGCCACGTTCGGGGTGGCGAACGTCATCGTGTTCGAGGCCAGCCTCAGCTATCTGGGCCTTGGCGTCCAGCCACCGACGCCGAGCTGGGGCAACCTGCTCCAGGCGACCCGCGTTGTGACGGTCCTCGAACGATACGTCTGGCAATGGCTCCCGCCGGCGACGCTGATCGTGCTGATGGTCCTCGCGGTCAATTTCGTTGGCGACGGTCTGCGCGACGCCTTCGACCAGCGCTCCACGAGCGACCGCTGAGGGATCGCCCTCAACTCGGGGGCAGGGCGCGCTCGAAGAATCGGACCCAGTTGCGATACATCACGTTCTCCACGTC
This sequence comes from uncultured Anaerolineaceae bacterium, assembly GCA_964427285.1. GTDB lineage: Bacteria > Chloroflexota > Limnocylindria > Limnocylindrales > CSP1-4 > SPCO01. The sequence continues at coordinate 1,094 of CAYRTS010000054.1, read as the reverse complement.
CGCGTCGCTGTAGCCTCTGCCACTCAGGATATCGGCCAACTTGGCGTAGTCGGCCACCGTGTCGATGTCGATTGGGGCGTTCTCGCGGCCGCCCTGACCGTCGGTGTCGCCGCCGATCCCTGCGTGCAGCACGTTACCCGCCAGCTGACAGACATAGTCGATATGCCGTGCGAGGAGATCGAGGGTGACCTCGTGACGGGCAAAGACCCGACGCGGGTTGGGCCACGCGTCCGTGCCCCAGTCGGGGTTGGCCGTCGGGTGGATCATCCATGCGTCCATCGACACCCCGATCACTCCGTTGCGCTCGATGACGGCGCGGATGAGATCGTCGGGCAGTTGGCGCTCGCCCGGCGTGAGTGCGCGGACGTTCGAATGGGTGGCGAGGAGCGGTCCACCGAAATGGTCGATGGCCTCCCGCACGGATGCATCGGACGTGTGTGTGACGTCGAGCAGCATGCCCCGCCGATCCATCTCGCGCAGAAAGGCCGGGCCGGGCTCGAGAAGCCCCCCAGCCGTGCCGGTTCCCGTCCCATGCGCGTACGGACTGACGCCGTAGTGGCCCAGGCTGACGACCCGGATTCCGTCGTCCCACCATTCGCCGAGTTGTTCGGGGTCGACCACCGAATCGGCGCCTTCGAGACCCAGAACTGCGCCGACCGGAAGTGTCATCCGGCTCCCGCCGCTCGCGGCTTCCCAGCCTGAAACGTGATCCCGAACGGCCTCGGCGGACCGAAGGACACGGATCTCCCCGGCTCGCTCAAGGGCGTGGTAGTAGCCAATCTGGCCCTTGCCGATGGCATACGTGCGGTGAGCCGGATTGGCGCCCTTGATCGAGTTGCCTTCGCGCTCCATGTCCGAGGCCACCTTGAGGATCGCGGCAGCCACGCCGCCGCGCCGCATTTCGTGGAGCGAGGCCATGGCGACGTCGTCGGGGTCCCGATCGCGCCGGCGCAGCTCCGCGATCGGGAGTGTGACGTCGCGTCGGAGCCGCATGGCGACCGGCGCCATCGGATAGTCGCCATCGAAGATCAGCACTGGCCAGCTCCACTATCAAGTCCACCGCTCACCGGGATGGTGGCGATGATGATGGGCGA
>CAYRTS010000053.1:1524-20732 GCA_964427285.1 uncultured Anaerolineaceae bacterium | reverse complement strand
AGGCCGGCGACGTGTCCGCCTACATCCCGACCAACGTCATCTCGATCACCGACGGGCAGATCTTCCTCGAGACAGACCTGTTCAATGCCGGTCAGCGGCCTGCCCTGAACATCGGCATCTCCGTCTCGCGCGTTGGCTCGGCCGCCCAGACCAAGGCGATGAAGAAGGTCGCGGCACCCTTGAAGCTGGACCTGGCGCAGTACCGTGCGCTGGCCGCGTTCGCGCAGTTCGCATCAGACCTGGACAAGGCCACCCGCGACCAGCTGACCCGCGGCGAGAAGCTGTCGGAGATCGTCAAGCAACCGCAGTACCAACCGCTGGGCGTGGAGAAGCAGGTCGCCATCCTGTACGTTGCCACGACGGGCAAACTGGACGACGTGCCGACGCCGCGGGTGCGCGAGTTCGAGTCCCAGTTCTATCGTTTCCTGGAAACGGAACGTCCGGCCATCCTGACCGAACTCGCTGCCGGCAAGGTCCTTACAGACGACCTCAGCGCGGCCCTCCTGGAGGCCACCGACGCCTTCCGAACATCGTTCCTGGCCTAGTCGCGGAATGGAGCTGAGAATCGGCCGCCGAGGACCACGCAGTGGCATCGCAGCGTGATATCCGGCGCCGCATCGGCGCCGTACGGAACATCAAGCAGATCACCCGAGCCATGCAATTCGTTGCGGCTTCCAAGCTCAAGCGTGCCCAGGATGCGACCCTGGCCGCCCGGCCGTACAGCGAGAAGCTCGACGAGGTCCTGGCGGATCTGGCGGCCGTGCTCGGCGCCGACGATCATCCGCTCCTGGCCGGGCTGAGGGAGGGCGGCAAGCGCCTGATCGTGCTGGTCACCACGGACCGGGGCCTGGCGGGACCGCTCAACACCAACACGATCCGTTTCGCGGCGCGCGAGATCACCAGCCACCCGGGTGATCTGACCCTGGTGACCGTGGGCCGCAAGGGCCGCGACGCGATGCGCCGGGCCGGTGTGCCGCTGGCGGCCCACTTCGCCGGCTTCGGCGACCGGCCCACCTTTGCGGACGTCCTGCCGCTGGCCCGCCTGATCACCGACGACGTTCTGGCGGGCACGTACTCCCGCGTCGACGTCGTCTACAACCGCTTCGTGTCCACCCTCGTCCAGCGTCCGGAGATGATCCAGGTGCTGCCGATCCGGCCGGCCGCGGACACCGAGGGCATCCCGGGCAACCAGTTCATCTTTGAACCGAGCGCGGCGGCCGTTCTGGAGCGGCTCGTCCCGCGGTACGTGGCCACCCGCCTGTTCCAGGCGGTCCTCGAGGGCAAGGCCAGTGAGGAATCCAGCCGCATGGTGGCCATGAAGAATGCAACCGAGAATGCGGAGGATCTGATCGAGGATCTGACCCTTTCGTACAACAAGGTCCGCCAGTCCAACATCACCCGCGAAATGATCGAGATCGCGTCCGGCGCAAACGCCCGCTGACGCTACAGGACGCAGGAGGCAACCCACACCATGGCGATCGCCGCATCCACCGCGACCGGGCGAGTCATCCAGATCACCGGGCCCGTCGTCGACATCGAATTCCCGGCCGGGCAGCTGCCGGCCATCCTCAGCGCCGTCGAGATCCAGCGTCCAGGCCAGGACTCGCTCGTCTGTGAAGTCCAGCAGCACCTGGGCAACAACTGGGTTCGCTCGGTTGCCATGACCACCACGGACGGTCTGGCCCGCGGGGTCCCCGTTCTGGACACCGGCGCCCCGATCACCGTGCCGGTCGGTGAGGCGACCCTCGGCCGGGTCTTCGACGTCCTGGGCCGCCCGATCGATAACAAGGGACCCGTGAACGCGCTGGTGCACCTGCCGATCCATCGCGCGGCGCCCGCGTTCGACCAGCAGTCGACCGAGGTCGAGGTCTTCGAGACTGGCCTGAAGGCGATCGATCTGATCTGCCCGTTCAAGAAGGGCGGCAAGATCGGCATCTTCGGCGGGGCCGGCGTCGGCAAGACGGTCATCATCCAGGAGCTGATCCGCAACGTCGCCCAGGAGCATGCCGGTGTGTCGGTCTTCGCCGGCGTCGGCGAGCGCAGCCGCGAGGGCAACGACCTCATCGCCGAGATGACCGAGTCGGGCGTCCTGGCCAAGACGGCCTTCGTATTCGGCCAGATGAACGAGCCGCCCGGCGCTCGCCAGCGGGTCGGCCTGTCCGGCCTGACCATGGCCGAGTACTTCCGCGACGAGGAGCACCGCGACGTCCTCCTGTTCATCGACAACATCTTCCGCTTCACCCAGGCGGGCTCGGAGGTGTCGGCTCTGCTGGGCCGGATGCCGTCGGCGGTCGGCTACCAGCCGAACCTCGCGACCGAGATGGCCGGTCTCCAGGAGCGGATCACCTCCACCCGGAACGGCTCGATCACCTCGCTCCAGGCCGTGTTTGTCCCGGCCGACGATTACACCGACCCGGCTCCTGCCACCACGTTTGCCCATCTCGATTCGACCATCCGGCTGGAGCGCAACATCGCGGAGCTCGGCATCTATCCGGCAGTGGATCCGCTGACCTCGACCTCGCGCGTGCTCGACCCCAACGTCGTCGGCCAGGAGCACTACGACGTCGCCCAGGAGACGAAGCGTGTCCTCCAGCGCTACCGCGACCTCCAGGACATCATCGCGATCCTGGGCATCGACGAGCTGTCCGAGGACGACAAGTCGACCGTCGCCCGTGCCCGCCGCCTGCAGCGGTTCATGAGCCAGCCATTCTTCGTGGCGGAGGTCTTCACCGGCCGCTCCGGCAAGTACGTCTCGATCAAGGACACCGTGGCGTCATTCAAGGAGATCCTCGAGGGCAGCACCGACACGCTGCCCGAACAGGCCTTCTTCCTGGCCGGCACCGTCGACGACGTGCGCGAGAACGCGGCGAAGCTGGCGGGCTGACCGATGCCGCTGCAGCTCGACATCGTCACGCCGGAGCGCCTCGCCTACTCCGACATGGTCGATGCGGTGGTCCTCCCTGGGTCGGAAGGCGAATTGGGGGTGCTGCCGCACCACACGCCGCTCGTGGCGATGCTCGGCGTTGGCGAGCTGCGTTTCCGCAAGGGCGGCACCGAGGAATCGTTCGCCATCGTTGGCGGCTTCCTGCAGGTGCGGCCGGACCGCGTGGTCGTAATGGCGGAGACCGCGGACATGGCCAGTGAGATCGATCTCGAACGGGCGCAGGCCGCGCGCCGGGACGCGGAGCGGGCGCTCGAAACGGGGTTCGCCGAGGGTGCCGATCTGGCCGCGGCCCGAGCCGCGCTCCAGCAGGCGCTCCTGCGGATCCGGGTTGCCGAGCGTCGTCATCGCGAGGGTCCGCGGCACCGCGGCTAGACGGACCGTGCCCTTCGAACCACGGATCGCGAGGCACGAGGTTGGCTGACGCCAGACCGTTCTACTGGGAGTACACCCCCGAGTCGGTTGCCCCGGAGGTCTTTCGAATCGAGGGTGGGAGGCCGCTGAACGGAACGGTCACGATCAGTGGTGCCAAGAATGCCGCGCTCAAGCTGTTCGCCGCAGCAACGCTGACCGGCGAGCGCTGTCGGCTGACCAACGTCCCGGAGATCGAGGATGTCCGGGTAATGGCCGGGACGCTCCGCGACCTGGGCGTCGTCGTCGACCACCCGGCCGACAACGTATACGAGATCGCATCGGGCGACGTGGAGTGGCTCTTTGTCCCGCTGGAGGCCGCCGCCAAGATGCGCGCGAGCTTCATCCTGCTTGGGCCGCTCCTGGCACGGTTCGGGCGGGTCATCATCAGCAACCCGGGCGGCGACCGGATCGGCCGCCGACCGGTCAACCTCCACGTCGATGCGATGCGCGCGCTCGGCGCATCGATTGACTATCGCAACGGCTACTACTTCGCCACCGCGCCCGGCCGGCTGCGCGGTGCCGAGGTGCAATTTCCCTTCGTGTCGGTGATGGGCACGGAGAACGCGATGCTGGCCGCAACCCTGGCGGAGGGTCACACGATCATCCAGCCGGCGGCGCAGGAACCGGAGGTCGATGACCTCATCGCGTTCCTCCAGGCGATGGGCGCAACCGTCGAGCGGACCCAGCCGGACACGATCGAGATCGAAGGGCGCAAGCGGCTGCGCGGCGCCGAGCATCGCGTCGTGCCCGATCGGATCGAGACCGGCACATTCATCATCGCGGCCGGCGTGACGGGCGGCCGGATCACCCTGCAAGGGGCCCCCTGCGATCACCTGGGGGCCTTTCTCGAGACTATGGCCCGGGTCGGGCTGGAGGTCGTGTGTCACGCTGACACGATCGAGGTGGATGGCAGCGCTGCGCTGACCGGCGGGCTGCGGGCCTGTGATATCGAGACGGCTCCCTATCCGGGGTTCGCCACGGACCTTCAGCCACCGACCGGGGTCCTGCTGACCCAGGCGCGCGGCGTGTCACGCGTTCACGAGGCCATCTTCGAGGATCGCCTGGAGTGGCTGAGCGAGGCCGGGCGGATGGGCGCGGCCGTCGAGATCCTGGACTCGAAGCACGCCACGATCAGCGGCCCGTCGACGCTGGTTGGCACGGACGTCGAGATCGGTGACCTGCGAGCGGGGGCCTCGTTGATCCTGGCCGCGCTGGCTGCCCGCGGCACGACCACGATTCGCGGTGCGCACCACGTTGCGCGAGGCTATGAGAACATCGAGCGCAAGTTCCGGGATCTGGGCGCCAGCATCTCGCGCACCGTGGAAGGGGCAGACGTCACCAGCTCATGAAGATCGGCAGATGAAAATCGGCATTGACCTTGGCACGGCCAACATTCTTGTCTACGTCAAGGGCAGGGGCATCGTCATCTCCGAACCCAGCGTCGTCGCGGTCTCCGATGACAACCGGATCGTCGCGGTGGGGGAGGAGGCGCGCGAGATGATCGGTCGCACACCCGGCAACATCCATGCCATCCGACCGATGAAGGACGGGGTGATCGCCGACTACGTGATCACCGAGGCGATGCTGAGCCACTTCATCGGCAAGGTGCGCCGGGGCCGGATCGGGTTCTCCAAGCCGGACGTGATGATCTCGGTCCCGGCCGGGGTGACCAGCGTGGAGAAACGGGCGGTCCGTGACGCCGCGCTCAAGGCGGGCGCCAGGGACGCCTATTTGATCGAAGAGCCGCTGGCGGCGGCCATCGGGGCCAACGTCCCGATCAGTGGTCCGTCGGGCAACATGATCATCGACATCGGCGGTGGCACGAGCGAGATCGCGGTCATCGCGCTCGGCGGGATCGTGGTCTCGAAGAGCCTGCGCGTCGGCGGCAATCGCTTCGACGAAGCCATCGCCACCTACATTCGCAAGAAGTACAACCTGATGGTCGGTGAGCGGACCGCCGAGGACGTCAAGATCCAGATCGGCACGGCGCTCCCGCTCGAACGCGAGCTGACGATGGAGGTTCGGGGCCGGGACCTGATTGCCGGGTTGCCGCGGACGATCCCGATCACCAGCAGCGAGGTCATGGAGGCGATTGAGGCGCCCCTCCAGCAGCTGGTCGCCGCCGTTCGTTCTGTCCTCGAGCAGACACCACCGGAGTTGTCGTCGGACATCATCGACAAGGGGATGGTCATGTCCGGCGGTGGCGCGCTGTTGCGCAACATCGACAAGTTGCTGACCCAGGTGACCGGCGTCCCGTGCCACGTCGCCGAGAACCCGTTGAACTGCGTCGCCCTCGGGACGGGGCTCGCCCTGGAGCACTTCGACTTCTTCAGGAAATCGCTCGTCCAGCAGGTCTGACGTGGCGGCGTCGCACCAGGACGGGAGTCGGCGCGCCTTCGTCGACCTCCACTGCCACACCAACGCCAGCTTCGATTGCCTGTCGGCCCCACTGGCCGTCGTCACCGCGGCGGCCGAGCGCGGCCTGACCCACCTGGCGATCACCGATCACGACCGGATCGATGGCGCGCTGGAGGCTCGTTCTGTCGCACCCGCGTCGCTGACGATCATCGTCGGTGAGGAGGTCAGGACGCGCGAAGGCGACCTCATCTGCGTCTTCCTGGAGCAGGCCATCCCGCCGGGCCTGTCCGCGACTGACACGATCGCGGCGGCGCGCGAGCAGGGGGCGCTGGTTGGCATTCCGCATCCGTTCGATCGCTTTCGCGGGTCCCTGTTGCGCGATGCCCGCCTGGATTCGCTGGGTGCGAGCGTGGATTGGGTGGAGACCCACAACGCCCGGTTACTCGGCCGCGGGAACGAGCGAGCCGCCGACTACGCGCGAGACCACGGGATCGCGGGGGTCGCCGTCTCGGATGCTCACTCCATTCTCGAGATCGGGGTCGCCTACACCGCGCTTGACGGCGACCTGTCGACGCCGGCCGGTCTGCTCGCGGCGCTGGCCGACCGGCAATTGGTTCCGGGGCGCGCCAGTTTCATGATCCGGGCGTGGACTCCGGTCGCCAAGCTGGTCCAGCGGTCGCGCGGCAACCGACGGGTCCGGCCTCAGCCAGACGAGCCCGCATGACCACGCCCCGGGACCATGACGATTGGCCGATGGCCGACGCAGGGAGCACGCTGGCAGCATCCGCGGAGATGGAGGCTGCCCTGGGTCCCGAGCTGGAGCGCGAGCGAATCCAGATCTCCCTGTCGAGCCGTCTTCGCCAGCCCCGGACGATCATCTCCATCCTGATCCCGCTGGTCGTGATCGGCGTGTTCGTCTCGATCAACGCGGCGCAGCTGGCGCGAGTGCCTGGGCTGATCGCCCAGGCCGACCTCCGTCTGGCCGCTGTCGCGTTCCTGATCTTTTACGCTGGCTTTCCAATGCGCGGCGCGCGCTGGGCCATCCTCCTGCGCGGCACGGGCACCCGGATCCGGGTCAGGGACTCGACCGAGATCATCTTCCTGTCGTGGCTCGTGAACTGTGTGGCGCCGGCCAAGCTCGGCGATGTCTACCGCGCGTATCTGCTCAAGATCAATACAGCGGCGTCTTTGAGCCGAACATTCGGGACGGTCTTTATCGAGCGCGTTCTCGATCTCGCGGCGATCGCCCTGCTTGGGATCGCGGCAGGCTACTGGAGTTTCCGTGATGGGCTGCCGGCGGCGATCCAGCTGGTGTTTGCGATCGGGCTGGTCGTCGTCGGGGTCCTCGCGGTCGGGCTGTTCACGATGCGCAATTTTGGCCGGCGGATCCTGGTGGCGCTGCCGTTCCCCACTCGTTTCCTCGAGCTGTACGACCGCTTCGAAGAGGGGGTGTTTGGCGCGATCGCCATTCGCCAGCTCCCGCTGCTGGGGGGCCTCACCGGGTCCATCTGGATGACCGAGGCGCTGCGCCTATTCATGGTCGTGCAGGCGTTTGGATTCACGGACGTCAGTCTCGGCCTGTCCGGCGCCGTTTTCGTGGCCCTGATCGGTTCGCTCTTGACAGCCGTGCCGCTAAGCCCGGCCGGCCTGGGAATCGTGGAGGCCGGGATTGTCGGGGTGCTGACGGTGGCCTACGGCGTGCCGCTGGCCGAAGCCACCGCGATCGCCCTGCTCGATCGGGTCATCAGCGTCTTCTCCATCATTGTGCTGGGCACGGCTGGCTACTTGGTCTCGTCCAAACCGCGTGGGCTTGCGGGGACGGTGCGGCCGGGCAAGACCTCGTCTGCCTGATCGGCGGGCCGGCGGGCCGTACCTTCGTCAGGGGTCCCGTTCCCGCCCACGCCAACAAGACCGGGGCGGACCACACCGAACTCTCCCGGCGCGGCTCGCGACCATTGCTGGCTGGCCGGTACCAACGGGTGATATGGCGAGCCGAGGGATCCGCGGATAGTGATGCCAGCGAACGACCCACCGCGGCCCAATCCAGCGGAGCGGCCAGGAACAGATGACGACCCAGAACGCCCGAGCCTTCAACGATTGGCTCAGGACGCAGCTGAAGGCGAAGAAGATGTCGCAGCGCCAGCTTGCCCAGCAGTCAGGCGTGGATCATTCCACCATCTCGCGCTTGATCCGGGGTGACCGGATGCCATCGCTGGGAACGGCGACCAAGCTCGCCCGTGGTCTGCGCGAGTTGCGCGAGGACGCGGACACGACGCAGTACCTCGGCCTCGTCGCCGGCACCAGCGCCAACCCGACGGCTCGGGTGGAATACGCGCTCCGTGCGGATGAGCTGCTCAGTGAGGCGCAGGTCCGCCAGATCATGGAGTACTACCTCGCCGTGCGGATGCGCCGCTACGGACGCACATTTCAGTCTGCCGATAGCCCCGCCACCCCGGCCCGGACGCCCGCCCGGACAGCAGATCACCCGCCTGCCAGGCCCGCCTTCGACCCGTCGGGAAGAATGGCTCCTCGTCGACACGTCACGACTGCCGTCAGCATGGTCCGACCGATGGGTCGCCCGTCCGGCCGCGATCCGGGACGGTACTAGCTCAGCTCAGCCAATCACATCGCCGCCCGGGTTCGCCCTCCCGATCCGGGTCTGGTCAATAGCGAACGCCGGCGTTTGGGGCGCCGGCGTTCGCGATTCTGAGGGGTGACGACCGGCAAATTCGCTATGGGCGTGCGGCCCGATAGACCGAGATGATCCGGCCGGGCGCGGCCTCGAACCGATCGATCAGGTTGCCGAGGTCGGGCGGGACGATGCCCGCCTCGGCCGGTCCCCCGCAGGCGGCCCCGATCGCGGTCTCGAACAGACGGTCGCAGATCACCACCAGGCTGCCAGGATCGGCTGTGGCAGTAGACGTGGCAGCGGCCCCGATGGCTGGGTCGCGCTCGTCGAGGGTTGCCGAGCTGACCTGCTCTCCCGTCCGCAGGCTCCGGCCGGCCTGGACCAACGGGTAGGCATACGCGGCCACGGATTTGAAATCCGGTAGCGAGCGGAGCTGCATCGGTCCGGGTCCCGCGGCCGCCTCGATGCGCGCCGCCGCTGCGGCTGCGGCGGGATACCCACCGTCAGGATGCACGGCCGGCGGCAGGTGCGTCGCGCCCCACCCGACGATGGCCACCACCCCGACCAGCGCGACGATCCTGCCCGGGGTGGCGAGTCGCCACAACGCCGCCGCGGCGATCCCGATCAGGACCAGCACCATCGGGTCCGCGAACGCGTGGTAGTGGTCGTTCGGCAGTTCGCGGATCACGATCGCAAGGCTGGGCGACGCAAAGGTCAGCGCCAACGCCGTCCAGGCGAGCCCGAGCCCCAGCCAACGGGCGGCGGTCCGTTGGGCGCCGTCGCCCAGGATGGACTGCCACGCGACGATCGCGGCGACTGCCACCAGCGCGACCGTGGCTGCCGCGAAGGCATCGGCAATAAGCCCGATCAACGGCCAGGAGACCACCCTGGTGCCGATCACGACGAATCGCCCCAGCGGTCCCTGCGCCGTCGACCCACCACCTCCGGCGACGTAGGCGATGGCCGCCCGGATCTCCCCAAAGTCGGTCGTCAGCTCGTGGATGGCCAGGGGCAGGAAGCTCAGCGCGATCAGCCCGAGACTTCCGAGACCGGCCCTGACAGCGGCCTGTCGCTCCGGACCGCCAGGCCGGCGCCGGATGTCCGCCACGAGCAGCGCCGCGACGATCGGCAGGAGCGTCACGCCAAGCACGTGGCACTGCATCGTGACCGCCGTTCCGGCGGCGGCGAGGAGCCACCAGGCGGGACGACGCGTGTCCCACGCGCGCCATGCACCGGCCAGCGCCACCGCGCTCGCCAGGCCGATCAGGTTCGGGTTCCAGATGAATGTCGATTCATCGATCGTCGCCGGTGAGATGGCCATCGCCAGACCAGCGACCAGCCCAGCGACCGGGCCGGCGATCGCCCGCCCGAGCCACCACGTGACGACGACCGCGGCGATCCCCGCCAGGGCGATCATGAACACCACCGCCAGGGGCGAGTCGCCGCCGGTCAGCGCCGCCGCCGGAGCCAGGAGGTAGTAGTACACGGCGCCGTGATGAACGTCCCCGATCGAGGTCGGCGGCCCGAGGAGCGGCCAGGCGCCATCGCGGACGAGCGCCCGGAGGACAAGCATGTCGTGGCCTTGATCTCCGTCCCAGGTCCCCCGCGTGGCAAGATCGGGCAAGCGCAGGAGAGCGGCCAACACCAGCAATCCCAGCGGTACGGCCAGGGCGCGCAAGCGAGCCCGGTTCAATGCCATCACGGCGCCGAGTCGTCCGGGCCCCGGGGACCCTCGAGGTCCCGTGCGTTCTCGGCGGGCGCGCTGCGGCTCCGGCTGCCGCGCACCAGCAGGGCCCCCGGCGGCAGGTCGGCGAGCGCCCGGCCCGCGATCAGGTCCCGCGCCCGCGCCATGTTCACGGCGTCGTAGCCCTCTTCCATCCCCGGTGTCTCGAGGAACATGGCGGCATGTTCCAGCGCCGCATGTCGAAGGATGTGCCCCATGCCCTCCGCGCCGATTCGGCCGGCGCCCAGGTGTTGGTGCCGATCGAGCCGCGACCCTCGCTCGGACTTCGAGTCGTTGAGGTGGACCATGACGAGGCGCGAAAGCCCGATCCGGGCGTCGAATTCGGCGAGGAAACGATCCGTCTCGTCCGTGTTCGCCAGGTCGATCCCCGCACCCCAGGCGTGGGCCGTGTCCAGGCAGAACCCGACCCTCCCTGCCGGGATCCCGACGGCGGCGATCGCCTCCGCGATGCCCGCGAGTTCGGTGACGCTGGTCCCGAGGCCGGAGCCGCCCCCAGCCGAATTCTCGAGGACGACCATGGGTGCGTCGGGATGGTCATCCACCTCGGCGAGGACAAGGGCGAGCCCGCCCGCCAGTCTCGCCGTGCCCGCCTCCACGCTCGAACCCCGATGCGATCCGATATGGACGTTCACGAATCGCGCCGCGAACCCCGGGGCCGCCCGCAGGTCCGTCGCCAGCACGCTCACGGAGCGCCCAAAGAAGTCCTCGTCCGTGCCCGCCAGGTTGACCAGGTAGGGTGCGTGGATCGCCACAGGTCCGATGTCGAGGGCAGCAAGCCGCTCGCGGAAGGCGGGCAACTCGCGCGGTGGCTCGGCCCGTCTGCGCCATGCCGTCGGGTTGTCGGCAAAGATCTGCAGCGCGGTCGCGCCGATCTGGTGGGCTCGTTCGACCGCCCTGACCATGCCGCCACCAAGGGGCAGGTGGGCACCAAGCTTGATCAGCCTCGGCTTGATCAGCCTCGGCTCGGGCAGCCTCGGGTCGGTCAGCCGGAGGTCCGCCGTCCCGAACCGCCGGTGTAGGCCCCCTCGACGACAGGCTCGATGACGCCGTAATCGCCGTCGTTTCGCCGATAGACGACAGCGACCCGCTCGGTCTCCGCGCTCACGTACACGAAGAACCGATGGCCGAGCTCCTCCATCTGGCTGATGGCGTCCTCCTCGAACATCGGCTCGATGGCAAAGCGCTTGGTCTTGACGATCTTCGACGGTCGGGCGGGTCCCGGGGAACCATCGGCGATGCGTTGCAGGATTTGCTTCTCCTCGACGGGACGGGCTCGCAACCGAGGCTTCTCCCGATGGTCGACGGCGCGTCGCTCCAGCTTGTCGACGACCTCGTCGAGCGCGGCCTGATAGCTCGCCCCGGCGGCATGGCTGCGGACGACCTGCCCGTCGATCACGAGGCTGACCTCGACGATATGGGCGTTGGCCGCGCTGCGATGCTGCTCGTTGCCGAGTTCGACGATGGCATCGGAGCTGTCGTCGAGCATCCGTTCGAGCCGCCGGAGCTTGCGGTCCGCATAGTCGCGAACGCGATCTGGCACGTCGACGTTCTTGCCCCTGACGATCGTCCTCACGTAGCACCTCCGTGCTGGTCGGCCCTCGGTGGCCCGAGTATAGACTCGGCAGGTTGAGAGGAGCGGGCAGGTCAGCGTTCCCTGGCAACCGTGATCGCCGAGACGCCAACCGCGCCGGCTGCCTCCAGGGCGACCCCGCACGCGGCCAGCGTCGCACCGGTCGTCACGACATCGTCGATGAGCAGGATCCAGCGCCCGACCACGGCAGACGCGCCGTCCGCCGACCGGCCCCGCACATCGGACTGACCGGGCACCCCAAAGGCGCCGCTGACATTGGCCTGCCGCTCCTGGCGACCGAGCTCGAACTGGGCCGTGGTCGATCGAACCCGTTCGAGGGCTCGGACGAACGGCATTCCGAGTTCCCGCCCCGTCACCTGCGCGATGAGGGCTGCCTGGTCGTAGCCCCGCTGTCGCTCCCGGTCGGCATGCACCGGGACCGGGACGATGACCGAAGCGCCCTGGCCGACCCGTGCCCAGCGTCGGGCCACCGCCCGTCCAAGGGGCAGGGCCAGCCTCCGCTCGCCCGAGTACTTCAACGCATGCAGTGCCGCTCGAACCGGGCCGTTGAACGGTGCGCACCATTCCAGCTGGAGCAATGGACCAGGAAGGTCGGCTGGAAGCCCGATGGGCGTCCCGCCGGGGAGGGCCAGCCGCGCATCAAGGGCGGGCTCGCACGCCGAGCACAGCGGTTCGCCCTCCCGCCCGCAGCCGGCGCAGGCGGCCGGAAATGCCAGGTCCAGGGCCATCGAGGCGGCGCCGGAAAGCCCCCGGAGGATCGTCACGCTGCCATGATGCCCGGCCGCCCTTTACCGCCACGTATCGGGCGGGCGCGGCTGCGCTGAACCCCCAGGGTCTCAGCCGGGCGGTCGCTCCAGCACGATCCGGTCGCCAACAGCCGTCGCGCTTCCCCTGATCGTCCCGACCGGCAGCTCGAGCACCCCGTAGGCGCCGCGCACCAGCGGCACGAGGCCGACCCAGGCACGCAAACCTGCGTGCGTGGACAGCACCAGGTGCGCCGCTGCATCAGGCCCAGCGGGGAGCGCCCGGCCCAGAAACACCGCATCGATCGGAAAGCGCATGAACATCATGTGGATTCCATTCGAGCCGGGCAGCCACAGACCCGCGCCAGCATCGAGTGACGCCCGGCCCATCAGGCCCATGAACCGGCCCCACAGTCCGGTGGCTTCCTCCAGCCTCGCGGCGAGGACCGTATTGCGCGTCACGTTGCGGGCCGACAGCTGCGGCCGAGCCGTCACGACGCCCCCGCCATCCGCGCCCCGGGCTACAGGTTGAGCGCGATCAAAATGAGCGCCGGGCCCAAAATGACGATGAACAGCGACGGGAAGATGCAGCCGACCAGCGGGAAGAGCATCTTGATCGGTGCCTTGGCGGCCTGCTCCTCGGCTCGCTGGCGGCGCTCGATGCGGAGCTGTTCGGACTGGACCATGAGCACCTTGGAGATGGACACACCCAACTGCTCGGCCTGGATGATTGCGCCGATGAAGTTGGTGAGTGGTCCCACTTCCGTGCGGGCCACGATGTCGCGCAGGGCCTCCCGGCGCTGCTTGCCCACCCGGACCTCTGCGAGTGCCCGCCGGAACTCATCCGACAGCGGACCCGCCAGCTTTTCCACCACCTTGCCGAGTGCGGCATCAAAGCCGAGTCCGGCCCGGACGGAGATGGTGAGGAGGTCAAGAGCGTCAGGGATCATCAGCAGGATGGCGTGCTGGCGCTTCTTGACCCGGCCCCCCAGCCAGAACTCCGGGATCGTGTAGCCGAACAGCGCGCCGATCAGGCCCATCAGCGCGCCGATGGCAAATGGAAACCCGAGCACCCCCACGATCGCAAACAGGAAGAAGAACAGGACGCCCCCGATGATCGTTCCGATCGCCTTGATCCCCAGCCAGTCCGCCACGCGCAGATCGCCCGGATTGCCGGCCAGCGCCAGGCGCTTCTCCGTCCGATCCGTGAACGACGAGCTGGTCAGTCGTGACACCGAGCCCGATAACCGGCCCGCCAGCGGGCGCAAGGTGCGCTCGATGAAGGGTGCCTGGAGCTCGAGCTCCTCGAGGTTCTTCGCCTGCATCGTCCCCAGCTGGGTCAGCCGAGCCTGGACCGGGTCCACCGGCCCGCTGCCGATGAACCCGAAGACGATGAACAGGATCGCGCCGGCGGCGACCGCAGCCAGCAGGATCTGGATGGGTTCCATCAGCGCTAGACCTCGATGTCCACGATGCGCCGGATGACCATGAAGCCGATGAACATCATGAAGCCGCCAATCGCGAGCACGATGACGCCCGCCGGCAGGCCGATGATGCTGGCCCGGCTATCGAACATCGGATCCATGAATCCGGGGGCCGCCACGAACAGGAAGCCGGCGAGACCGATTGGCAGCCCCGCCACCACGTAGCCGGACAGGCGCTGCTGCGCCGTGAGTGTGCGGATCTCGCCCTTGATCCGGATCCGTTCCCGAATGGTGTAGGCGATCGAGTCGAGGATTTCGGCGAGGTTGCCGCCAACCTGGTGTTGAATGGAGATCGCCGTGGCCATCAGCTCGAGGTCATCCGAGCGCACGCGGCGGACCATGTTCTCCAAAGCCTGCTCAAACGGCAGGCCAAGGTTGACCTCGCGGATGACGCGGGAGAACTCGATCGAGATCGGCGGCCGGGTCTCGCGCACGACGAGCTCGATGGCTTGCAGGAATGAGGAGCCCGCGCGCAGTGCGTTGGCGATCAGCGTGATGGTATCGGGCAACTGCTTGTTGAAGGCGCCCAGTCGGCCGTTCCGGCGACGAGCCAGCCAGAAGCGCGGCAGGAAGAACCCGATGACGATGCCGATGAGCAGGAAGAGCGGGTTGCGCAGGGCCGGCAGGAACGCCGACAGGAACACCATGATGAGGGGCGTCCCCACGATCGAGCCTACCCAGATCGACAGGAACTCCGAGGGCTTCAGATGGAGATCCGCCCGGGCGATGTCGCGTGCGATGTTGGCCCAGAAGTCTCGACCCTCGACCGCCTTGTTCAGGCTGGCCATCGCCTGGCTCTGGGCGATCAGCTCGCCGACACCACCCTGGCCGGCTACAGCGCCTGCCCGCGGCGCTGCCGCGTAGCGTTCGAGCCGGTCGGAGATCCCGGATCGACCCGACATGGCGATTCCGATCGCAATGACGAGGACAGCCAAGGCGCCAACCCCGGCCAGGACAACCGGCAGGATCTCGGGCGGCACCAGTCAGCTTCCTCCGCGGCCTAGTACGTGAAGCCGAACAGTCCGGGCGGGAGATTGATCCCCATCACCTCGAACTTCTCGACGAACTTGGGCCGGATCCCGGTTGGCTTCAGCCGTCCCTGGATTTTGCCCTCGACGACGCCGGTCTGTTCGAAGACGAAGACGTCCTGCATGACGATGACATCGCCTTCCATGCCCTGGACCTCGGTGATGTTGACGATCCGCCGGGTCCCGTCCTTGAGCCGGCTCTGCTGCACGATCAGGTCCACCGCCGAGGCCACCTGTTCGCGGATGGCCCGCAGGGGCAGATCAATACCCGCCATCAGGACCATGGTCTCGAGCCGCGAGAGCATGTCGCGCGGGCTGTTGGCGTGGCCGGTGGACATCGAGCCGTCGTGGCCGGTATTCATCGCCTGGAGCATGTCCAGCGCCTCGCCGGAACGGCACTCGCCGACGATGATCCGATCGGGCCGCATCCGCAGGGCGTTGCGGACAAGCTCCCGGATCGGGATGGCGCCCTTGCCCTCGATGTTGGGTGGCCGCGATTCCAGGGTGACCACGTGTTCCTGGCGCAGCTGGAGCTCGGCCGCGTCCTCGATCGTGACGATCCGCTCGTCATTCGGGATGAAGGATGAGAGGACGTTGAGCGTGGTCGTCTTGCCCGAGCCGGTGCCGCCCGAGACGAACAGGTTGAGCCGGGCTTCCACGCAGGCGCGCAGGAATTCGAACATGTCCGGGGTCGCCGTCCCGAAGCGGATCAGGTCGTCGGTGGTGAACGGCGAGGCGGAGAACTTGCGGATCGTGACAACCGGACCCACCAGCGACAGCGGCGGAATGATGGCGTTGACACGGGACCCGTCGGTCAGGCGGGCGTCGACCATCGGCGACGACTCATCGACCCGACGGCCGATCGGCGCGATGATCCGGTCGATGATCCGCATGACGTGGTCGTCGTTCTGGAAGACGACGTTGGTCAGCTCGAGCCGGCCCGATCGCTCGATGTAGACCTGGCGCGGTCCATTGACCATGACTTCGGTGATCGACTCGTCACGCAGCAGCGGCTCAAGGGGCCCAAGGCCGATGATCTCGTCGGTGATCTGTTCCAGCATCCGGACCCGCTCGGCGCGGGTAAGGGCCAGACCCTCCTCGTCGATGACCTTGCCAAAGATCTCCTCGATCTGGCGGCGGACCTCGACCTGGTTGGACAGGTCCAGCTTCGGATCGAGGTCCTGGATCACCCGGTTCTGGATCCGGAACTTGACGTCCCGGAAGGATTCCCGGACGGGTCCCTGGCTCGACAGGCGAGGCGAAACCGGGACGTTCGTCGGCGCACCGGGCAGGGCAGGCAGGTTGGAGGCAGGGCCGCCCGGCACACCTGGGACACCTGGTGCACCCGGCGTCGCCGGACCGCCGGCTCCGGGTCGAGCGCTCTCGATTCGCTTCAGCAGGGACATCGGCTATACCCCAATCTCGCCCCGAGGGGCCGCTATGACCCTGTTCAGCGCCATGCGAACAGTGACTTCTTCTGGGTCGACTTGCCGGCCTCGGCCCCGGCGGGGGATCCGGATGGTTCTTCCACCAGGGACCGGGCGAGACGGAGAATATCCTGTGAGACCTGTGCCTCCCGGTTCGAGATAAAGAACGGGATGCCGCGGTTCAGCGCGTACACCACGCTCCGACCGTCGCTGACGATCGTCTCGTCGATCTTGCGCCCAATCGACTGTTCCACATCCGCGACCCGGATGCCAAGTGAGGAATCCGCCCGGTTGAGCACCAGCCGAATCTTGTCGCCGACGTAGCCGAGCTGGTCAGCGACTTCAAGGAAGAGGCGCATGTTCTTGATGCTCGTGATTTCGAGACTGAGCATCGTGAGGATCACGTCCGCTTCGTCCAGGATCGCCAGGGTCGTGTCGTTGAAGAAGGCCGTGCAGTCGACCACGACCAGGTCATGGCTGCGCCGGAGCGCTTCCAGCACCTGGCGGACGCTGGTGGCGGTGATCGTTTCGGCCATTTCGGGCGACGGCGGCGCCAGCAGGACGCTGATCCCCGAGGTGTGCTCCATGACGAACGTTTCGATCGAATCAACCTCGCCCGCTTCGAGCACGGGGATGAGGTCGGCGATCGAGTTGCTCTTCGGGCTGAGATTCAGGAGCACGCCGACGTCCCCGAATTGGAACGAGCCATCCATGACCACGACGCGCTGGCCAAGTTCCTTCGCCGCGGCGACCGCCACGTTCACGCTCACCGTTGTGCGTCCGACGCCCCCCTTCGGACTGAAGACCGCCACGACGCGCCCACCCGGGCCCGCGCCGTTGCCGCCGGCGACCTGCGAATGCACGGGCGGGACCCCGATCTTGGTTCGCTTGTCTCGCTCGCGCATGGCGACCTGTCGGATCGACGCCGTCAGTTCATCGCTGCTGAAGGGCTTGACCAGGAACTCGCGGGCGCCGGCCAGCATGGATCGGCGCAGGTAATCGGCCTCGCCCTGGACGGACATCATGACGACCGCCGACCCGGGAACGTTCGCCGACAATTGCTCCGTGGCGGCGATCCCGTCCATGTCCGGCATGTTGATGTCCATGAGGACGATATCCGGGCGCAGTTTGGTGGCCATCTGGATGGCCTCGCGACCGGATGCGGCCGAGCCGACCACGTCGATGTCGCTTTCGAAGCCGAGTAGCTTCGTCAGGTGATCGCGGGTCTCCGGAATGTCATCGACGACAAGAACACGAATCTGGTCAGCCATCTCGCTTCAGTCGAGGTCCTTCGGTCTTTTCGGGGCTGCTTGATTGGGGCTACGGAAGCGGCGACAGCGACGGCAGGATCGGCGTCGCGATCACTGGCGGCAGGACGCCATAGGTATCGATCAACGACTGCAGCGTAATGCCGGTCGTTTCGGCGATGACTGGCGGGACGGGCTCACCGGTCAGCGGATCGATGAAGTCGTCGGGCGAGCGGAGGACCAGCGAGAGGGTCAGCAGCGGGTTGGCCATCTGCTGCGCGTAGCGGATCACCTCGGCCTGCTGCGCGGTGACCGCCAGGATGACGATCTCCTGCTGCTCGTTGAGGACCGTGCCCGGTGCAGACGATGCGGCAGGTGTGCCATCGGCGTTGGCCGGTGGTGGTGCGACGGGTGGGAGGAGGGCGCCAAGGACCTGCATGCCCTGGAGGATCAACTTGATCGTGACACCCTTGGGGCCGGGGTTGGTCACGATCAGCTGGTTAGACGCCACGGGATCCTGAGCGATGGACGCGAATTGCTCCTCGCTGAGGGCGATGATCGTGTCGACGTAGTCACCCACCTTGATGACCGTGCCCACGCCGCTGGTCTGATCGACGCGTACCGCAATCGCGCGCAACCCAGGCGGTGTCTGGACATC
This sequence comes from uncultured Anaerolineaceae bacterium, assembly GCA_964427285.1. Taxonomy (GTDB): domain Bacteria; phylum Chloroflexota; class Limnocylindria; order Limnocylindrales; family CSP1-4; genus SPCO01. Next base: position 2,468 of record CAYRTS010000053.1, on the reverse strand, counting down.
GATCACGGTGCCCGACTGCCCGCCGTTGAGCGTCGTTGCCGTGATCTGCCCGCCCGCGGTCACCGGCTGCCTCGCGATCTGGCCAATGACCTGCGAGACGTCGACGAAGGCGCCCGCGCTGATCCCGGCGAGCGGAAGCGTCTTGACCTCCACCTGGTCCGCGCGGATACGCGTTGACAAGGGGATGTCTTTCTTGGCGATGACCACCGGACCATCCGTCGGAACCGCGGCCGCGCCCCCACCCGGGGTCGGCGCCTGCTGGAACAGCAGGAGGATCCCGACGAACGCGACGATGGCGAGGAAGACGCCGATTAACAAGACCAGCCGATTGGAACGCTTCAAGTTCTCTCTCCCCGAGACGATGTGACAGGTGGCAACACTTTAGCACCGCCCGAATTCGGCGCGACTATACCAAAGGGCTAGGACCATTAGGAAGAAACGGCAGGAACGCCCGCGTGTCGAAAGGTCCGCTGCAAGGTCGGCAAAATTGAACTGGCCCGCTGGACCACGTAGTCCGGCGGGCCACCGCGGGCGGTCAGTTTCTGCTGGTTACAACGAGTTCCCGACTGTGCTGAGCCGTTCGCTGACCTGGGTACCCAGGAAGATGAGTGCGACGATTGCGACGATGGCGATAAGAGCGAGAATGAGGGCGTATTCAGCGAGTCCCTGGCCATCCTCAACGGAGCGATCTTGGAACCAGGACGGGAGATTGGAGAGCAGCCACACGTAGTCTTCACCTCCTTTCGCAAGAGCTGTTTGCTGGCACGCTATTGGGCGGGCCGCCCTTGTTAATAGTCCGTTCGGACCATCTCTTGGCGCGACAGACCACAGAGCCGCCGGCCAGAGTCTGGTCGACGGCTCCGTAACGGCTGCGGGGAACTAGATCGACGCGCCGACGGTGCTGAGCGTCTTGCTGACCTGACCGCCCAGGAAGATGAGCGCGA
>CAYRTS010000053.1:0-1424 GCA_964427285.1 uncultured Anaerolineaceae bacterium | reverse complement strand
CCCCCCGACCTGTTTGATGCCTGGCCTGAATTCCAGGCGGCTATGCCTCGGTGCCCGTTGACGGCAGTTCCGCCAGGAGGCGGAGTTCAGCCCCATCCGCGGCGAGCTCGACGGTCAGCCCCAACGTCGCGGCACGCGCCTGGATCTCCCGCCAGGTTGCCGGTGGCAGCTTGACAATCGCCTCGCGGAGCGCCGATTCGGCGGCGGTTCGCGCGTCCGCCCGCCGGTCCTCCATCATCGCCGCGAGCGCCGGTGGAAGGTCCTTGCTCGCCGGCGCGGCCGCGACCGCCGCGGTCTTGCCGGCTGCGGCCGCCCGCGTTGCGGAGATCGTCACGTCGAGCTGGTCGGCGGACCACTCCAGCTTGAACGTCATCTGCTCGGCCCGCGCCTCTAGGTATCCGGTCAGGGTCTCGTCCAGGATGCGAAACAGCCCGCTCTCGAGATCCATGGGCAGGCGCCGATCCTGGCCCATCGATTCGAACTCGACCGGCACGCCAGCCTTCCGCCCACGATCACGCGCGGCCCGACGGAGCGTCGGGACGAGCCCCAGGTCGTCGAGGACCATCGGGCGGACCTCGAAGATGAATGACTTCGTGGCATCCAGGGTCTGCTGGACCATCCCGACGAGCAGCTGGACCTCGGCGTTGGCCCTGGCCGGGTCGCGCGTGACAAGGCGCTCGACGATCTGGGCCTGGAGCACGATGTTGGTGAGACTCTGGGCGGGTCCGTCATGCATCGCCCGGGCGATCTCCCGACGCATGTCCTCCTGGGCGCCGAGCAGGATGCGCGAGACCGCGGGCGGGAGCGACCCGATCGGATCGGCAACGCCGCCGGGGACAGATCCAGGCTGCCCACCCGCCACCGACGCATTCAGCGTCGCATCGGCCGCTGCCCCGAGGACTCCAAACGCCGCGAGATGTCCGGCCAGTGAATCGTGGTAGCGCTTGAGGGCACGTTGCTTGCCTTCGAGGACATCAACCTGTGACTCCATCAGGGCCGAGCGTCGGGTCATCAGGACCACTTGCGCGTTGAGCTCCGGCGCGTCCACGGCAACCTCTCCACGGGCGCTTGCCGCGGCCACGGCGGCCGCAAGCTTATCCGTGGCGGATACCCGTCGCGCCTCGTGACGGATCACCTCCGCGCGGGCCTGGACGATCAGGAGATCGATCTCGTCAAGCTCGCGCTGGAGACCGGAAACCTCCCCGGACATGCTCGTCAGGATCTCGGCCGGGCTCGCCGGCGCGCGCGTCTCGATGGTCGCGGGGTCCGTCATCCTCGCAATTCGATCAGTCTTCCGGCATCCGGATCCAGCCCTGGCGCATCGCGTAGACGACGGCCTGGGTCCGGTCGTTGACCGAGAGCTTGCGCAGGATGGAGCTCATGTGGTTCTTGACGGTCTGCTCGCTGATCGATAGCGCGTAGGC
>CAYRTS010000052.1:0-20833 GCA_964427285.1 uncultured Anaerolineaceae bacterium | reverse complement strand
AGCGGATCGGCCTGCTGCTCGATCGTGCGACGCGGGCGACTCAAGATGGCGTCGCCGCCCACCGGCACACCGTGGAGCGGCTTGACGCGCGCTTGAAGCCAACGTTGCCGAATCGGCTGGCCGGGGAGCGCGGACGCCTGGCCCGATCGGACGTCATGGATCCGCTCGTCCAGCGTCGTCTGTCGGGCGCCCGCTCGTCGCTCGGTCGTTCCGGAGCGGCGCTGGCCGTGCTCGGTCCCCAGGCGACCCTGGAGCGCGGCTACGCGATCGTCCGCCGCGCCTCTGACGACTCGATCTTGCGCGATCCGGCGGAGGCCCCTCCCGGGACGCGGCTCTCGGTGCGGGTCGCGCGCGGCGAACTGCCCGCCTCGGCCGACCCGCGCTGAGGCGGGATCCGGGACATGGAGGGCCTCCGCGATCTGGTCGTGTTCGTGGCGATCGTCGTCGGGATGACAGTCGCCGGCGTTCGGATTGGTATGCTCGTCGCTCCTCGCCTCGACCAATTGACCACCCCCGACGATGAGGACGATGGTGCCGAGCCCGACTGACCTGACTGGACCAACGAACCCGGCTGACCCTGCGATTGACGTCTTGAGCTTCGATGACGCGCTGGCCGAGCTCCAGCGAACCGTCGCGGCGCTCGAAGCCGGCGGCCAGCCCCTGGAAGCGGCCATCGCCCTCTACGAGCGTGGCGTCGCCCTCCAGGCCCGCTCGGAGAAGCTCCTCCGCAACGCCGAACTCCGCGTCCAGCAACTGATGGCCCGCGCCGGCGGCGCCTTCGAGACACGGGACGTCAGCCCGGACGATGCCGCCGACGAGCCGTAGGCACCCGACCAGGCAGCCTCGCGAGTTTGGACCACGCGAAACAAGCGACCTGAAAGGAACAGGTTTACACTTACCGACGAGGCGGCGCGCGGTGCATCCGCTGTCCACCGACCATCACACGTCGACGAATCCACGCGTCAGCGCGACCAGACCCGGCGATCCTGAGCCGGCCTCATCCGGGAGACGATCCAGCGTGCCGATCCTGCCCACGCTCCGTGGTCCAGCGGATCTTCGAGGACTCGATGAGGCCGGCCTCGCCCAGCTTGCACTCGAAGTTCGCGAAACAATCGTGCGGACGGTCGCAAAGACCGGCGGGCATCTCGGTTCGTCGCTCGGGGTCGTGGAGCTGACGATCGCGCTGCACCGGCTGCTGGACTCGCCACGGGACCGGATCGTGTGGGACACGGGTCATCAGGCCTATCCGCACAAGCTGCTGACGGGTCGCCACGAGCGATTCGGCACCTTGCGCCAGCTGGATGGCGTCGGGGGGTTCCCGCGACGAACCGAATCGGCACACGACGTCTTTGATGGCGGCCATGCCGGCACGGGCCTGTCGATCGCCGAGGGCCTTGCTGAGGCGCGTGACATTCGGGGGGGCGCGGAGCGGATCGCCGTGATCGTCGGCGACGCGGCGCTCATGAGCGGCCTGTCGCTCGAGGCACTCAACGACATCGGGCACCGGCAGACCCAACTGCTGATCGTGGTCAATGACAATGAGATGTCGATCAGCCCCACGGTCGGAGCCTTCTCCCGGTATCTATCTGAGATCAAGTTGTCGAGGACGTGGCGACAGAGCAGGGGTGCGTACGACCACGCCGTCGAGCGGATTCCGCGGGTTGGCGGAGCGGTGCTGGAACTCAGCCGGCGGCTCCGTCGGAGCGTGGTCCAGTTCGCCCAGCCGGGTCAGCTATTCGAGGACCTCGGGATCACCTATATCGGTGCCATTCCGGGGCACGATCTCCATGTGTTGCTGGAGACGCTGGAGCGGGCGCTCACGTTGCCCGGCCCCACGATCGTCCACGTTCGGACACAGAAGGGCCGGGGGTACCGCCCGGCCGAGGCGGATCAGGTCGGTTTCCACGGCGCCGCGCTGCCGCCGATCCCGGCGCCGACCGCGGACACCGATGGCGCTGCCAGGCAACCGATCCCTATCGAATCCATGACGGACGACGCCGCACCGCCGCAGCCAATGACGGCGACGCCACGAAAGAACCCCAATTTCACGGCCGTCTTCGCGACCGAGTTGATCGAGCTGGCCCGGACCGATCCCCGGATCGTGGGGATCACCGCGGGGATGCCGACCGGGACCGGCATGTCACAGTTCCAGGCCGCCTACCCGGACCGATTCTTCGACGTCGGCATCGCCGAGCCGCACTCGATGACGTTCGCGACCGGGCTGGCGATGGGTGGCTTACGGCCAGTTGTCGCGCTCTACTCCACCTTCTTGCAGCGTGCGTTCGACCAGACTGTCCACGATGTCTGCCAGAACGACCAGCCGGTCCTGATCGCCGTCGACCGCGCGGGCTTGGTGGGTGAAGACGGCACCAGTCACCAGGGCATGTTCACTCTGACCGCCCAACGGCAACTACCGAACCTGGTGATTGCGTCACCGCGGGATGAGCAGGAACTCCGCTCGCTCCTGCACACCGCCCTGGCCCAGGACCATCCGTTCGCGCTGCATTACCCGCGTGACGCGGGTTTTGGGCTGGAGCCGGTGACGCCGGCGGCCATCCCGGTGGGGCGCGGCGAGTTGGTGCGCGACGGTCACGATCTGCTGTTTGTCGGCTTTGGGCCGATCGTCATGCGCGCGGTCGATGCGGCGGTGGCGCTGGAAGCCGATGGGTGGTCGGTCGCAGTTGTCAATGCGCGGTTCGCGCGGCCCCTGGACGGCGAGCTGATCCTGGGCGAGGCGCGCGGGAAGCAACTGGTCGTGACGTTCGAGGAGAGTGTCGTCACCGGCGGCTTCGGAAGTGGCGTCCTTGAACTCGTTGAGGATGCGCGCCTGACCGATCCCACCTACCGCGAGATCCCGGTACGCATTCTTGGCATTCCCGCCGACCGCTTTGTGGATCATGGGTCCGTCGCGGATCTGCGACGCATGCTCCGGCTGGATGCGCCGGGCCTCGCTGATCAGGTGCGAGAGACACTGCGTGTCCTGAGGGCGGTCCCGAGCCGAACGACCGTGCCCATCGGCTGAGGCCACCAACCGCCGGCGTCCGCGGCCAGTCGTGGACGCGGCCATCAATGGCGACACGCGCGACTGCCAGTCGACGCCCATCGGCGTAGCAAGCGACTTGGGCCCGCTACCCATGAATAACCGTGTCCACGGGTCGCGGCCGGGAGCAGTCCATAGCGTTCGCCAACGGATGGTTTTCGAGATTGGCATGGGTCAATGAAACTCCAGGGTCCTTACCTGGCGCTTATCTGTGCTCGTCGGGGGTCGCCGGACGCTCAACGCGACTGGTAGGCGACGCCGCGTGTTGGAGACGAGTCGAATTCGTTGTGTGGGCGCGGGCGGGAGGTCCTTGACCACAACGTGCGACAGTGTCTCGACACTTCCGATCGAGGGAACCAGGAGGGAGCCCCTGCAGGCGTCTTGGGGCTAGAACCGCGACCACGAGTCGCACCTCCCGTCCGAATCTTTGGGAGTTGGCCGTTCTTGGGACTGGGCCGCTCATTCGCGCGGCAGCGGCAGGAGGGTCCGACTGTCGCAGTTGGCGCGGCCCGGCCAGGAAGCCCGTCAGCGTGGCCGGGGCGTTCGACTTCCATAACCTCGGCGCCGGATGAGCCGGAAGTGAGTGCGAGTGAAGCCTCGTATGACACGATACGCGCGTGAGCCCCGTCAAGCCGACCCGCATCCGACTCGACCAGCTCCTGGTGGAGCGTGGCTTGGTCCAATCACGTTCGCGCGCCCAGGCGTTGGTGCTCGCCGGCAGGGTCGGGGTGGGGGAGGGGGACGCCGCCCGTCGTGACCGAAAGCCCGGTGACATGCTCTCGCCGGACGTCCCGCTGACCGTCGAGGCGTCTGATCCATACGTCAGCCGGGGCGGCCACAAGCTCGCCGCGGGTCTCGATGCGTTCGGGATCCAACCGGAGGGCGAAATCTGCCTCGATGTCGGAGCCTCGACGGGTGGGTTTACGGACGTCCTTTTGCAGCGCGGAGCGACGCGGGTCTACGCTCTTGACGTGGGCCGCGGACAACTTGCCGACTCGCTCCGAAGGGACTCCCGAGTCGTCTCGATCGAGCGAACCAACGCCCGAGAACTGACCCCGGCAACTCTGCCCGAGACGGTCGCCCTGGCCGCGATCGACGTTTCCTTTATCTCGCTTGGCATGGTGCTAGGGCCCGTGGCCTCGACACTAGCGCCCCGCGGCCAGATCATCGCCCTGGTCAAGCCGCAATTCGAGGCGGGACGGGGCCGGACGGATCACGGTATCGTGCGGGACCCGGCCATTCACCGGGAGGTCCTGGACCGAACCGTGGAGCAGGCCCGGGCCGTCGGGCTCGGTACGCGTGCAGTGATCGCATCCCCGTTGACCGGGCCCGCGGGCAATCGGGAATTCCTGGTGCATTTGCTGCCCGGACCAGGGTGTGCCGAGATCGGCGAGCGCATCGCCGAGGCCACCGGCCGATGACAGTGAACCGGATCGGGTTCGCCTACAACCCGACGATCGAGGCCGCCGTCGAGCTCGGTGCCCGGGCCGCCGGCTGGTGCCAGATGCGTGGCATTCGGCACTGGCAGGCACCGTCGGGTGAGACGGAGACCCTGGTTCGCGAACTCAGGACCACGGATCTGCTCGTCGTCCTCGGCGGTGACGGCACCTTCCTGCGCGCAGCCCGCGCCGTATCCGAAGTCGACGTTCCGCTGCTCGGGATCAACCTGGGCAAGGTTGGCTTCCTGTCAAAGGCTGAAGCCACCGACTTCGAGCAGGTCCTCAAGCTGATCGCCGAGGGTGAGTATCGAATCGATGAACGGATGACCCTCGAGGGCCGGATCCTGCGCAAAGACGAAGCCGGCCGCGAGCCACGCGCCGAGACCCGCCACTCCGCGCTCAACGATATCGTCGTCGCCCGCGGTTCACTGGCCCGGGTCTGCCGCCTGGACGTCGCGATCGATGACTCCCACCTCGCCACGTTCATTGCCGACGGCCTCGTCGTGGCCAGCCCCACAGGGTCCACCGGCTACTCGTTCTCGGCCGGCGGTCCGATCGTCGATCCGGTCAGCCGAAACCTGATCGTGACCCCGATCGCGGCCTATTTGTCGGCGATCCGCTCCGTGGTCGTCAGTCCCACGCAAGTCGTGCGCTGCACCGTGGTGGATGCATACGAGGCGCTGGTGTCGGTCGATGGCCGCGAGGACATCCCGCTGGGCGTTGGCGACATCGTCGAAGTCCGAGCCGTGGAGCGCCCGATTCGGCTGGTAGAGCCGCGCGGCGCCCAACCGTTCTGGGACCTGTTGCGCCACAAGGTGGCGTTGCTGCCCTCGTGAGCCCCAAACTCATGAGCACCCGCCGGGAAGCCGGCCGCCTGCTGGAGCTCACGGTCAGCAACCTGGCCCTGATCGATCGTGTGCGCCTCATCCTCGAACCCGGTCTGAACGTCATCACCGGCGAGACCGGCGCCGGGAAGAGCCTGCTGATCGACGCCCTTGGCCTGGTCACCGGCGCACGCTCGGACACGAACCTCATCCGCCACGGGTCCGAAATGGCGCGCGTCGAGGCCCTGTTCGATCGGCTGCCCGAGCCTCTCATTGCCGTCCGCGAGGTGGCCATCGGAGGGCGCTCAACGGCGCGCATGGATGACCAGGCCACGACGGCGTCTCGCCTGGCCGACGAAATAGGTCCGCTCGTCGAGATCCACGGCCAGCACGACCAACAGCGGCTGCTCGACGAGCGCTGGCAGCGCGATCTGCTCGATGCCTACGGAGGACTCGCTGCGGAACGGGCTGCCATGGTTGACGCCGTCGAACGCTGGCTGGCGAATCGGGCCGCGCTGGCCGAGCTTGCGATCGATCCACGCGACCTGGCGCGACGCCTGGACCTGCTTGAACACGAGGCGGCCGACATCGCGGCCGCGCGACTTCGGCCTGGCGAATCCGACGAGATCCGGGCCAGGCTGACCGCGGCCCAGCACGGTGAGGCGATCGCCCGGGGAGCGGCCGCGGTCCTGGACGCGTTAACCTCCGAAAGCGCCGTCGCCGAGGGCGCGAGTGCCGGCGCTCGCGAAGCCACGGCGGTCGCGCTCCGCGAAGCACGGGCCCTGGCGCGGGTCGATCCGCGTTTCGTGCCAATCGCGGATCGGTTGGCGGGTCTCGAGGCCGAGTTGACCGATGTGGCCACGGAAATCCGCGACATGGCCGACAGCGTCGACCACGATCCTGCGGCCCTGGCAACGTTGGAGGAGCGGCTGAGCACCATCTACGCGCTCGAGCGTCGCTATGGCGAGAACGAGACAGCGGTCATCGCGCACGGCGAACGCGCGGAGGTCGAACTGGAACAATTGCGCGGTCTGGATAGCGAGCGGTCCAGACGCCAGCGCGAGGATGCGGCCCTGCTTGCCGAGGTCGCCCGCCATGCCCTCGCCCTGTCGGGAGGCCGCCGGACCGCCGCAGATGCCCTGGCCGGCGCCGTCGGCGGCATCCTCGAGGAGCTGGGGTTCCCGCCCGCGGTGTTCGAGGTGGGGCTCGGTCGCCGCGTGGCCGCGATCGGTGAGCCGGCAATCGAACTGGACGGCGACGCAGTTTCGTTCGATGGGAACGGCGCGGACCTCGTCGTTTATCGGCTGGCACCCAACACCGGCGAGCCCGCCCGACCGCTGGCCCGGATCGCCTCTGGCGGGGAACTGTCGCGCGTTGCCCTCGCGATCAAGCAGGTCCTGGCCGAAGCCGACGATACCCCGGTTCTCGTGTTCGATGAGGTCGATACGGGGATCGGTGGCCGGAGTGCGGACCCGGTCGGCCGGAGCTTGTGGGCGCTCGCGCGGCGGCACCAGGTCCTGTGCGTGACGCACCTGCCCCAGATCGCGGCGCACGCGGACGCTCACTTCCGGATCGCCAAGCGCGAGCGGGATGGGCGGACGGTTACGGAGATCGAGCGGCTGGACCGCGAGGGACGGATCGTCGAACTGGCCCACATGCTCGGCGGCGCCACGCCGAGCATGACGCCGACCCCGACGACGGGCACGACGCCGACCCCGACGACGGGCGCGACGCCGAGCGCACCGAACCTCGCCGGCCGGACGACCGGTGCCCCGATCGATCCGACGACCGGAGGTATCCCAGGTGCCACGAGCCTCGCCGCCGCCACGGAGCTGCTCGATCGCGCCGAGGCGTGGCGCAGTCGCGTCACCCAGGCGGGCTGAGCACGACATGCCCGCGATCGGGCTGGAACCGGCGATTGTCGGGTACCTGACCTATCTCCAGATAGAACGCGGGCTCTCCCCGGCGACGATCCGGGCGTACCGTTCGGACCTGGCCGACTTTGCCGTGTCGCGCGGCGTCAGTCGCAACTGGTCTACCTCGCCCGATGCCGCCATCGACTACCTGGCCTCCCGAGCGCGCCGCGGTCGCCGGAACGACCCGGGACTGGCACCCAGCAGCCTCCGTCGTCGAGCGGCGGCGATCAGGGGCTTCTTCCGGTTCGCATTTGGCGAGGGGCTGATCGCGTCCGACATCGCGGTCCACCTTGACCTGCCGCGCCCATCGCGGCTGTTGCCGGAGACGCTGACTGTCTCCGAGACGGAGCGGCTGCTCGCGGCGGCCGGCTGCGACGAACACGACCACGAACGCCGCGACGGATGCGAGGAAGGCAGCGACGGCGGGAGCCCGACCGGCGCGGGCATTCGCGATCGAGCCCTGGTCGAACTGCTCTACGCCGCAGGGCTCCGGATCAGCGAGGCGATCGGCCTCGACCGCGAGGACCTCTCGACCGATGGGGCCTTCGTGCGGGTGATCGGCAAGGGCGACAAGGAGCGGCTCGTCCCCGTCGGCGACGTGGCCCTCGACTGGCTGACCCGCTGGATTGACGGGCCGCGAGTCGGCCTGCTCCGGATCAGCCACGTCGATCCGAGGCGCGGCGGACCCATCTTTCTTGGGGCGCGAGGTGGTCGCCTGGCGAGGCAACAGGCGTGGGCCGCCGTCAAGCGGGCGGCCGCACGGGCCGGGCTAGCCGAGCGCGTCAGCCCACACACGCTTCGTCACTCGTTTGCTACCCATCTGCTGGAAGGCGGTGCTGATCTGCGGATCGTCCAGGAGTTGCTCGGTCATGCGAGTATCTCAACGACACAGTTGTATACCCACCTGACCGGCGAGCGGATCCGGGACATCTACCATCGAGCCCACCCCCGAGCATGAAGAGGAGACGCTGACGCCATGAGCTATGCCGATTCGCTGTTGTCCACCGGCGAGCGCGTGATCCACCGCGATCGGCAGCACTGGATGGTCCTCGCCTGGGGCGCGAAACTGCCCATTCTGTCGATCATTGCGGCACTCCTGCTGCTGGTGGCGACCAGGGACCTCACGGGCATCGTCCGGGACGTGCTTGGGTGGGTGACGGTGGTCCTGTTCGTTGGCGGAGTCGCATTCCTGGCCTGGGCCACGCTTCGCTACCTGAACCAGGAGTACGTGATCACCAACCGTCGCGTGATGCAGGTCGAGGGCGTGGTGAACAAGCGAGCCACCGATAGCTCGCTCGAGAAGATCAACGACGCCGCGCTCACCCAATCGATCTTCGGGCGCATGTTCGGGTTCGGTGACCTGGACATCCTGACGGCCGCCGAGCAGGGCATCGAGCGATTTCGGATGATCGTCGACCCGATCGGCTTCAAGCGGGCCATGCTGGACGCCAAGCACGACTACGAGGTCGGCATGGAGCGCGCCGGCTGGCAGCCGAACGCGGCCGAAGGCACGGAGCTGGGCCAGGCCGCGACACCGACGGCGTCCGCCCAGGCGCCTGGCTCAAGATCGAACCCGGATGACGTGACCAGAACGCTCGCCAGCCTCGCCGACCTGCGCGATCGAGGCGCCATCTCGCCCGAGGAATACGAGGCCAAGAAGACGGACCTGCTGTCCCGGCTCTAGCGCCGAAGTGCCGCCAGACGTCCGTCGGCCACTCGCGGCTACCATACTCAGGAGTTCGCAGACAGGTGCCGCGTGAATCTTGAGAGCCTCGTCCCGGCCGCGATCGTCGTGGCCATCATGCTGCTGGTCGGGTTCCCCGTCCATGAGTTCAGCCACGCCCTTGCGGCGTATCGCCTCGGCGATGGCACGGCCAAGCTGTTCGGACGCCTGACCCTCAACCCGATCGCACACTTCGATCGGGTCGGCGGCGTCCTGTTGGCGTTCACCTTCCTTGCGTCGGCGGCGGCCGGCGGGTTCTTCGGGTTTGGTTGGGCAAAGCCGACGCCGGTGAACACGATGAACCTGCGGGGTGGTCGACGCGGGGACGCGATTGTGGCCGCGGCGGGACCCATCTCCAATCTGATCCTCGCCGCGGCGGCGGCCCTACCGCTGCGCTACCTGATCGCCAACCCGGACCTGGCGTCGCAGGTGGGCCTCCTTGTGGAAGTCCTGCTCTACTTCGTCCAGATCAACCTGATCCTGATGATCTTCAACCTGATCCCGATCCCGCCGCTTGATGGGTCCAAGGTGCTGTTTGCCTTTCTCGATCGGCGAACGGAGTACCAGATCCGTCCGGTCCTGGAGCAATACGGGTTCCTCATCCTGCTCGTCCTCTTCTTCCTGCCGCCGGGTGGTTCCATCGGTGGGCGAATCATCGGACCGGTCCTCGATGCGTTCTTCTCGCTCCTGGTGGGCCGCTAGGGCCCGCCAGTTCCGGGCGCACCTGGCGGCCAGCGTGGCGCCACAGGAGCGTGCGGCGCTGGCGACCTGGACGACGCCGGCTCAGCTTGCCCTGTTTGACACGATGCACGTTGCCGATCGCCGGCACGGACTGGATGTGATGGCCTCTCTGCGTACGGAAGGGGTGACCGAACCCGACGTCCTCCTCGCGGGTTTGCTGCATGACGCCGGGAAGGTGGATACCGGGGTCTGGCCGCGCGTCGCCTGGTCCGTTGCCGGGACATACGGCGAGTGGACGCTCCGGCTGAGCCGCCGCCTTCCCGGGTTCGGCCCGGCACTGGAGCGTTTGCGACGGCACGCCGACGTGTCCGCGGACCTCGCCGCCGCCGCCGGTTGCACCGCGCGGACCGTGCGCCTCATCCGTTGCCAGGAGGCTCCAACAGACCCCGAGTTCGCGGAATTGCTGCGCTTGGCGGATGAGGCCAATTGATCCCGCTCACCGACTCTGTTGGCGTGCCGGTCATGCGTACACATTTGGCTGCGCACCCCGCGGCAGTCCGCTTTGGCAATGGTCGTCGGCCGGAGCAGACCACCCTGGTACAGGTGGCTGAGTTCGATGGCCCCCTCGCCCTGTTGTTGGCCTTGATCGAATCGCGCAAGCTGGATGTCCTGACGGTGCCGCTGGGTGCCCTCGCCGATGCCTATCTCGATGCACTTGGCCGGTTGACGGCGGACCGCCTGGACAACGTGAGTGCCTTCGTGGCCGTCGCGAGCCAGCTGATCCTGATCAAGAGCCGGGCCATGCTCCCGCGCCAGGTGGATGCCGGCGCATCGCCCGCAACCGTCGACGATGGGGTGGATCCGGAAGCCGAACTGCGAGCGCGGCTGATTCTCTACCGCGTCTACCGCGACGCCGGGATTCGGCTCGCCGACGACGCAAACCGGCGGATCGGCCTCTTCCGGCGGGAGCCCAGGGTCGCGCGGGCGGCCGGACTTGCCGGCGCACGACCGGGAGGTGCTCCGACGCTTGATCCACACGTGCTCGTCGCTGCCGTCACTCGGCTGTCGGCCATCGCGCCCCCTTCTGAGCCACCGGCCGAGACGCTCGTCCGAACGATCACCCTGGCCGACCGCGCCGCGGTCATCCGCGCAGCCCTGCGCAAGGCGCCCTCGTTCGTCCTCCAGGAACTGCTGGCCGGCATCCGGAACCGCGAGGTCATCGCAATCACGTTTCTGGCGATGCTGGAACTGGTGAAGCGGCGCGAGATCGTCGTCGACCAGGCCGAGCCGTGGGGTCCGATCGTGGCGCGAGCGACCACCGCCGACGAGCGCGCTGCAATCGTGCCGGCGATCGTGCCGGAAGGTCCGCTCGATGAAACGCTAGGGTCTTTCGCGTGAGTGACGCACTCGAAGTTTCGGAGGTCGGTGAACGATCCGGGCCGGGTGACATCGTCGAGCCGGGGGCGCCGATCGAGCCCGAGGAGCCGGCCGGGCCGGGGGCGCGCGCCGTGCCGCTCGAGTTGACCGAAGGTGCGCTCGAGGCGCTCCTCTTCGTGGCGGAACGTCCGTTGTCCAGGCGCGAGATCGGGACGCTGGCCGGGGTCGACCGGTCTGAGGTCGATGCCCGTCTCGGCGATCTGGAGGTGTCACTCCGGTCGCGTGGGATCCGCCTCCTGATCGATGGGGAGCGGGTCGAACTCGCCACAGCTCCCGAGGGTGGGGCGCTGGTCGCCCGGTACCTCGGTGTCGACGCCGTGCGCCTCTCGCCGGCCTCCATGGAGACGCTCGCCATTGTTGCGTATCGACAGCCCGTGACCAGGGCGGCGGTTGAACGGATTCGTGGCGTCGACTCGGACTACACCATCCGGACGCTGCTGCATCGGCGTCTCGTGGTGGAGCTCGGCCGGTCCCACGCCCCGGGCCGCCCGTTCCTGTACGGGACTGGCTTCGAATTCCTTGAACGGTTCGGCCTGACCGGCCTGGGCGAGTTACCCGTGCTCGATGCCGATGTGGCGGCTCGCCTGGCGGAGGAAGGTGGGGAAGCCCTCGCAGCGGTCGTCGCAGAGCCCGATTCAGCGCCCGACGCAGCGCCAGTGGGCGCCGTAACAACGGCGCCGCGGGTCGTCGACTGATGGCGCTCGAGCGGCTGCAGAAGGTTCTCGCCGCGTCAGGAGTCGCCTCGCGGCGGGCGAGTGAGGTCCTGATCGCCGCCGGGCGGGTCACCGTCGACGGCAAGGTCGCGGCGATCGGCAGCCAGGTCGACCCGGTCAAGGCGGTCATCGCCGTTGACGGCCGCGTCATCGGAGGCGCATCGGCGAACGAATACCTGCTTCTCCACAAGCCGGCCGGGGTCACCTCCACCGTTCGGGATCGGCACGCATCGCGGACCGTCGTCGACATGATCCCGACGGCGCTGCTGCCGGAAGGGGCACGCCTCTACCCGGTGGGACGACTCGACCAGGATTCGGAGGGGCTCCTGCTGCTCACCAATGACGGTTCCTGGGCCGATCGGGTGCTCCATCCCCGGCATGGCGTCGAGCGCGAGTATGCGATCGGGATCCGCGCGCCGCTCTCGCTCGAGCAGGTCACCACCCTGCGAGCCGGAATCGAGCTCGACGAAGGGCTCGCCTCGTTGACCGGACTGCGCCCGACGACTGAGATCGAGACCCGCCGACTCGTCGATCTCCTCGCCCCGCCTCCAGGCCAGCTGACCTGGTATCGGGCCATCCTGGCGCAGGGCATGAAGCGGCAACTGCGCCGCATGTTCGGGGCCGTCGGTGCTCCCATCAGCCGGCTGGTGCGGGTTCGGGTTGGGCCGGTTCGGCTCGATGACCTGCCCAGCGGCCGGGCGCGACGACTACGGGCCCCCGAGATCCGCGGTCTCGGCGCGGGCGGCGGCACCAGCCGAGCCGGCGGTAGCGGCCAAGCGGGCGAACCAAGCCGAGCGGGCGAACCAAGCCGAGCGGGCGAACCAAGCCGAGCCGTCGCGGGAGCGGGTGGCCCACCCAATCGGAGGCGCGCGGGCACGGGCGTGCCCACGACCCGGCAATGACCGAAACCTCCCGGAAGCGACTTGTCGTGGCGCTGGATGGCCCTGGCTCATCGGGCAAGAGCAGCGTCGGGGCCGCTGCCGCCCTCCGGGTTGGCTATCGCTTCTGCGACACAGGGCTCCTCTATCGAGCCGTCACCTGGCTCGCCCTGCACCGTGACGTAGCAGTCGCTGACCCGGACGCGCTGCGCGCTCTGGCGACCGATGTCGAGCTGGCCGCGGACGATGTTGGGCGACTGGCACGAGTGCTGGTCGATGGCGTTGACCGCACAGCGGACGTCCACACCCAGCCGGTTGACGCGGCCGTCTCGGCGGTCTCGGCGGTGCCTGAACTGCGCGCCGCGCTGCTCGAGCGCCAGCGCAGACTCGCCACGGGTGGGGGAATCGTCATGGCTGGCCGCGACATCGGGACGGTCGTGCTGCCGGACGCTGACCTGAAGCTGTTCCTCGACGCGTCGGTGGAGGAGCGAGCGCGACGCCGGGCCGAAGAACGGGGGATCGAGCCAGCCGGCGAAGCAGCCGCCGCCATGCTGGATGCCCTGCGCGAACGCGACCGCAGCGATTCGACCCGCGCCGTGGCGCCGCTCTTTCCTGCCGCTGACGCCCGGATCATCGCGACCGACGGCAATCGATTCGACGACACGGTTGACGCGGTCGCCGGCGCGATCCTGGATGCCGAAGCCCGGGTGGCGGCAGGGGCCTGGACAACCCTGACTCGATGACAGCGCGCCCGATCCGCGAGCCGATCGATGGCTCCCTCACGCCCCTCATCAAGTTGATGACCCTCGGCGGCAAGACGTTCTGCCGCGCCATCAGTCGCATCTCGGTCGAGGGCGACATTGACCAGATCCCGCTGCACGGACCACTGATCATTGCCGCGAACCACGCCTCCAACCTTGATGTGCCGGTGCTCGGCTCGTGGTTGATTCCGCGGCTCGGCCGGCGGATCCAGTGGCTGGGCAAGAAGGAGGTCTTCGACTGGCCGATCGTCGGCTGGCTGGCGACTCACGGCGGCGTCCATCCGGTGGACCGCGGCGCGGCCGACGTCGAGGCCTTCCGGCTGGCCCAGCGCATCCTGGATGCCGGCCAGGTCCTGTTCGTCTTCCCTGAAGGCACGCGCAGCCCCGATGGCGCGCTCCAGGGGGCCCGCGACGGTGTTGCCCTGCTGGCCCTACGGACCGGGGCGGCCATCCTGCCCATTGGGATCGGCGGCTCTGATCGTGTCTGGCCAAAGGGCCAACGCCTGCCGCATCCGGGCGGGCATGTCATGGTTCGCATCGGGCGACCGTTCCGGCCGGCGGACGAGCTGCCGCCAGAGACCGCAAGATCGGCGGCCAAGGGCCTGACCACAACAATGATCATGCGACGGATCGCGGGCCTTCTGCCGGTACGCCAGCGTGGCGTCTACGGCGACCCGTTGGGCACCTCTCCGGCGGACAGCCCGGCGAGCGACCCGCCGTGAACGGGAGATCGCCCAACCCCGTGCGATAATCGGGCCAATGGGTACCGTCGCCGAGATCCGCATCGCCAAACGCACCGGCTTCTGCTATGGCGTTCGCGAGGCGATCGATATGGCCAAGGAGGCTTCGGCGGCCGGCAAGGAGACCCATACGCTGGGACAGGTCGTGCACAACGAAGGCGTCATCCGCGACCTCCACGACCTCGGCATCGAGACGGTCGAGACGCTCGACGACGTGGACCACGGGGCCGCAGTCGTCATTCGTGCGCATGGCGTCCGGCCGGAGGTGATGGCGCGCGCGGAAGCCCGCGGGCTCGAGGTCATCGATGGCACGTGCACCTGGGTCATCCAGGAGCACCGGGAGCTGACGAAGCTCGTCGAAGAGGGGTACACGATCGTCCTGCTCGGGACACCAAAGCACGCCGAGGTTGTGGGCATGCTCGGCTTTGCCCCGGATGCCATCGTGGTGGATGAGGAAGCGGACTGGGGCGCCGCGATCCCACGACGCAAACGGATGGCCCTGATTTCGCAGTCGACGCAGCCGCCGTGGAAGTTCGAGAAGCTGGCCGCGCTGATGGTCTCGCGCGCCCACGAACTCAAGATTGTCAACACCGTCTGCCCGGTCACCATCCGGCGGCAGGAGGACACCCTGGAGACGGCCGCGGCTGTGGACATGATGGTCGTCGTGGGTGGCCGATCCAGCGCCAACACCAAGGAGCTGACGCGTCTGTGCGAGATCACCGGCACACCCGCGATCCAGGTCGAGAGCGTCCGCGAGCTGACGGACGCCACTCCCTTTGCGACGGCGCGGATCGTGGGTGTCACGGGTGGGACATCGACCCCGATCGAGGACCTGCGCGATGTCGCTGAGCGGATCCTGACGCTCGCCGGCACCGCCGAGGTCCAGGCCATCGCCGCCGAACTCGCGACCGCGGCCCTTCGTCATGCCGCCACGCCGGCCGGTCGGACCACCTCGCTCCCTGCGGCCACTCGATCGGGCATCGAAGTCGGCGCGGCCTGACTCGTGGCCAGCACGAGGGGCGGGATCCCGGTCGTCGCCATCGTCGGGCGGCCAAACGTCGGCAAGAGCACGCTGTTCAACCGGTTCCTCGGGCAGCGGTCGGCGATTGTGGAGGATCGCGCCCGGACCACCCGGGATCGCCTGTACGGGGACACCGAGTGGAACGGCCGGCGGTTCGTCATCGTCGACACCGGCGGTCTCGAGATCGACCCGGACGATCCGATCGAGGCCCGCGTCCAGGAGCAGGCGAGGTTGGCGATCGCCGAGGCGGACGTGATCCTGTTCATCGTCGATGCGATCAGCGGACCGACGCCGGCCGATCTGGAAGCGGCGGCTATTCTGCGGCGCGCGACAGCGCCGGTGATCGTGGTGGTCAACAAGGCGGACAACGACAAGCGCGAGCTTGAGGCCGCCGAATTCCACTCGCTCGGCTGGGATGAGACGTACGCGATCTCTGCGACCCACGGTCGCGGGACCGGCGACCTGCTCGACGCGATCGTGTGGGCGCTGCCTCCGGAGAGCGAGGCCGAGGTGGCTCGCAAGGAGCGCGAGGCAGAGGCGGAATCGTGGGCGACCGAGGTCGCGGCCGGGCGGCTGGAGCCATTCGTGGTCGGTGATCCGGAAGCTGACGAGGAAGCCGATGACGACGGCGCCACCATCGACCCGACCGACGCCGAAGCCCGGCGCTGGGACGCCGCGATGGCTGCCGACGCTGACGGCGAGCCCGCGGCCATCGCCTTTGTCGGTCGCCCGAACGTCGGCAAATCCAGCCTGCTCAACGCACTGTTGGGCGAAGATCGGGCGATCGTTTCGGAGATCCCCGGGACGACGCGGGACGCGATCGACACCCGGCTCGCGTGGGGGCGCAGCGAGATCGTCCTGATCGATACGGCCGGGATCCGGCGACGCGGCAAGGTTGCCTCGGGTCCCGCCGCGGAACGCTACTCCACGTTGCGCGCCCTGCACGCCCTGTCCCGCGCCGACGTCGCGGTGCTGGTGATCGATGCCGTCGAGGGGCTGACGTCACAGGACGCCCACGTCGCCGGCTATGTCGTCGAGGAGGGCAAGGGGCTCGTCATTGCGGTCAACAAGTGGGACCTGGTTGCCGACAAGACGGATCGGACCTTTGACCAGTACATCGAATGGATCCGCAACGAGGTGCCGTTTCTCGACTTCGCTCCGATTGTCTCGATCAGCGCGAAGACGGGCCAGCGTGTCGGGCGTGTGCTGGAGGCCGCGATCGATATCTGGGGGGAGCGGCGCAAGCGCATCTCAACAGGGGAATTGAACCGGGTCCTGAACGCGGCGACCGACCGTACGCCGCCGCCGCCGGTCCGCGGCCACCGGCCAAAGCTGTTTTATGCCACGCAGGCCGCTGTCGCGCCGCCAACGTTCGTCTTCTTCGCCTCGGACGCCTCCGCCGTTCATTTCAGCTACCGGCGCTACCTCGAGAATCGGTTGCGCGACACCTTCGGTTTTGACGGTACGCCGATCCGCCTGGTGTTCAGGGATCGATCCTCGGTCAAGTTGCCACGCCGCAAGAATCTTCGAAGCACGCCTGCGCCGCCGGGCAGGGGCGCGACCCGGAATGTCGCTGCCCGTAGTGGCGGCGCCCGGAGCGGTGGCGCTGGACGAGCCAGCAAGCCCAGCTGATGGCGGGTCCGCGGGTCGCGGTCGTCGGGGCCGGGGCATGGGGGACGACGCTGGCCCGGCTGATCGGCAGCGTCGAGCCGGTCACTCTGCTCTGTCATTCGCCCGCGGCCGCCGCTGAGATCTCGCGCACCCAGCGGAACGAGCGCCGGCTGCCCGGTGTCCAGTTGCCCGACAACCTCAGGCCAACCGCGGAACCAGCTTTCGTGGCGGATGCCGTGGACCTGGTCATCTTTGCCACGCCGTCTCGCTTCCTGCGCGGGATGGTGACGTCGGTCGCGCCTCACCTTGCCCCGGGATCGGATCTGTTGTCGGTGGTCAAGGGTCTCGAGGAAGGTAGCCTCCTGCGCATGAGCGAGGTGATCGCCGACGCCGGCGATTTCCCGCTGGAGCGGGTGGCCGCGCTGTCCGGCCCGAACCTCGCGCTTGAGATCGCTCGCGGGCTTCCAGCCTCGGCCGTCGTCGCGGCCTCAGATCCCGATCTCGCGCAGCGGGTCGTCGGCCGGCTCGGACGGCGCGAGTTCCGGCTCTACGTCAACCGCGACATCCTGGGCGTGGAGCTTTGCGGGGCGCTCAAGAACATCGTGGCGATCGCCGCAGGCGCTGCCGATGCCCTTGGGTTTGGCGACAACGGGAAGGCCGGGCTCATCACGCGCGGGTTGGCGGAAATGACCCGCGTCGGGATGGCCGCGGGCGCAAATCCGCTGACATTCGCCGGGCTGGCCGGTATCGGTGATGTCATTGCCACATGCGCATCCGGCCTCTCGCGCAATCACCGGCTGGGGGCAGAGCTGGCGCGTGGTCTCCCGTGGTCAGAGATCGAGGCGACGCTGCCGGGCACGGCCGAAGGCGCCTATACCGTGGACGCGGCCCTGGCTTTGGCCGGCCGCCTCGGGGTCGAGATGCCGATCGCCCAGGAGGTCCACAACGCCCTGTTCGAGGGCAAGAGCGTCCAACGCTGCCTCATCGACCTGCTCGCCCGCGAATCGAAGGACGAGCTGGCCGACTACGGACGCTGGCTCGAGCAGCTCGGGGGCCCGACCTCCTGAGCCTTGGGCGTTGCCCGATGCCTAGTAGTGGACGCGGACGGCGACGTAGTCGAGCGAGAAATCGCGGGCGGACGAACTCGCGGTGTCGATCACCCGGACGCGGAAGGCGGCGTTGGATGTCTCCCCAACGGCCCAACTGCGGCCCCACATGTCGGTGGCGCTGCCCAGGGTGTAGGTCAACTCGCCGGTCGTCAGCGTCGGGGTCGCCTTGGCCGAAGTCCACGAGACGCCGCCGTCCCACGAGAGCTGGACGCAGAGCTTGGGCGCACCGGAGGTGCTGTCGGCCCACCCGTCGAGCCGGATATCAACGCCCTTGATCGTGGTGCCGGCCGGGATCGTGGTCACGTTGTAGTTGTAGAAGAGATGCTTGTCCTTGCCGCTGCCGGTGCAGGAGCTGCCGGAGTTCGTGCCGCTGTTCAAGTCGATGGCAGCGACGCCGTCATTCGTGTATGCATTCGCTGGCGCCGACTCGTAGCCGTTGCCGTCACCGCCGGATGCCGCCGCGCTCGTCGTCGCCCCGAGCCAGCCGGTGTCACCAGCTGGCGGGGGTGGCGGGGGTGGCGGGGCCGGCGCCCCGAGGTCCAGGCTGTACAAGAGGTGATTGTTGGTCGTGTTGGAGGAGGTGACGACTCCCTTGGTCGTAGCGGTGAACAGCGCATCCCGGACGGTCGCCGCGGTCGCCCCGGGGTTCGCCTGGAGATAAAGCGCGGCGACGCCGGCGGTGTGCGGTGTGGCCATCGACGTGCCGCTGATCGTGTTGGTCGCTGTGTTGCTCGAATACCAGGCGGAAGTGATGTTAACGCCCGGCGCGAACCAATCTACGCAGTTGCCGTAGTTGGACCACGACACCCGCGCGTCGGTGTTGCCAGTGGCGCCGATCGTCATTGCTGCCGCGGTGCTGGCCGGCGATCGCGTGCACGCGTCGGTGGTCTCATTTCCCGCTGCCACCGCGTAGCTGACGCCGTCGATGATCGAATTGGTGACGGCCTGGTTCACAGCTGTCGAAACGCCGCCGCCAATGCTCATGTTGGCGACCGCCGGCGTGCCCTCCGTGTGGTTCCCGGTGACCCAGTCGATCCCGGCGATGACCCCCTCCCAGGTTCCCGATCCCTGGCAGTTGAGGACCCGAACGGCGACCAGTTTCACCCCCTTGGCGACGCCGTAGGTCGCACCGCCGACCGTGCCGGCGACGTGGGTGCCGTGGCCGTGGCAATCAGCAGACACGTCATCACCGTCGACGGTGTCGCGGCCGTAGGACGCGCGATTACCAAACTCGGAATGGCTGATCAAGATACCCGTGTCGATGATGTAGGCGGTGACGCCCGCGCCGGTCTGGCTGTAGACGTAGGTGTTGTTCAGGGGGAGGGCCCGCTGGTCGATCCGATCGAGTCCCCATGTGGCCGGCGACTGAGGGCTTTCGAGCGCCTGGACGGGACCGTTCAGCTCGACGCTCGCCACGTTCGGATTTGCCCGCAGCGCGTTCGCCGCAGCGGCCGAAACGGTCGCCGAGAACCCCTGGATGGCATGCCGATAGACAAAGCGCGTCGAGAACCCCAGGTCCCGCCCCAGGCTCTCTGCGAGGCGACCCGGATCATCGGCTCCGCTCCGGAACACGACGATCACGTCCTGGTCCGGGCCGGCGGCGGCCGCCGGGACGCTGGCCACGGCCCCCAGGAGCATGGCGGACAACAGAACGGCGAGTCGGCGCGCAGATCGAAACATGGTTGGGACCCCAAGCGGATGATGGCGCTGCCAGTATCAACCGATCCGACCATCGCCCGCAAGGCACCAAACGACCCTGTACATGCTCGCCGAGCCGGATTGAAGGTCCCCGGCGCAGTGAAACGGGTGCATCGGCGCAACGGGAGCCAGCCTTGGCCGGTGGTAGACTCCGCGAGCGTCGGGGCGTGGCGCAGTCTGGTAGCGCACCAGTCTGGGGGACTGGTGGTCGTCGGTTCAAATCCGGCCGCCCCGACCAACATTCACTCACGAAACCGGCCCGGTGGCCGGTTTCTTCGTGTCGGCGGTAGCATCGCGGTAGCATCAGAACCGCGCCATTGGTGTACAGTGGCGGACATAAAGCGGCGCCCCACCCGCGGATAACGGGGAGGCGCCATTGGAACCGTCCTAGTTAGGAGGACCGTCCCGTGTCCAAGTCTACCGCCCCACCCGGTAGCATCGGTGCTACCAGAACCGTCAAGGTCCGCCGACGATCGGCCGGCGAGGGTAGCGTCTATCGCGTCGGCGCCCGATGGCGCGGAGCGATCACCTGGACCGATCCAGACGGCACGCAGAACCGCCGGATCGTCGCGGGCGCCACGTCCGACGAGGCCCGCGGCAAGCTTGACGAGCTAAGGCGCGACCTCCGGCTCGGCCTGCTCGCCCCGGCCGGATCGGCCACGGTGGGGGAGTACCTCGCCGGCTGGATCGAACGGCACCGCGCCCACGTCCGCCCGTCGACCTGGCTGACCGCTGAGTCCTACGTCCGGGTCTACCTCATTCCATCGCTCGGCCGGCGTCCGCTCGCCCGGCTGACCGCTGCCGAAGTCGAAACCGCCCTGGCATCGTTCATTCGCGACGGCCGGCCGGTGGTGGCCGGCGACAAGCGGCGCCGTCGGCCGATCTCACCCGTCAGCGCGCGACACGTCCGGGCGATCCTCCGCCGGGCACTCTCCGATGCCCAGCGGGCCGGCCTGGTCGGTCGCAACGTCGCGGCCGACGCTGCGCCGCCCTACGTGGCCCACAGACCGATCACCTACCTCCCGGCGCGCGACCTTGCCCGTTTACTCGACCTGACCACAGACGAGGAGCTGGGGCCGTTGTACGCGCTCGCAGCGACCACCGGGCTGCGACGTGGGGAGCTGCTCGGTCTTACGTGGGCTGACGTGGCCGAAGGCCGGCTGACCGTCCGCCGATCCATGGGACGCATCACCGGCAACGGATGGGGACTCGGGGAAGTCAAGAGTGCCAAGTCACGGCGGA
>CAYRTS010000051.1:0-20868 GCA_964427285.1 uncultured Anaerolineaceae bacterium | reverse complement strand
CGCGGGCACGACGAGGTCCTCGCCGTCCTGCTCGTCCTTGCCCTTCCAGACGAGCTGCGGATCCAGCGACGGGTCGCGCGGATAGCGGAGCGTCTGCGGCCCGGTCTGCTCCGCCTCGGCGAGCGACCCGAGCTCCGCGGTCGGGATGTTCACGCGGCTGTCTCCCGTATGGCGGACGGCCTCAACGGACGTCGGCTTGGCGGGCTTCGTGATCCTACGGGCCATCGCTCATCTCGCCATTATCTGGTAAGTGACGGGTGAGCGGCGATCGGTAGTGTCTGTCCGGGGTGTGGCCCGTTTCGATCGGGACCCCGACAAGCCATCGAGAGCGACATGCGTACCTCAAGACCATCGTCATACGATCGAGTATGATTGCATCGTATGAAGGCGCGTTTGACCGTCACCCTCGATGCCCGGCTCCTGGCTCATGTCGATCGAGCGGTCGGGAGCTCGCCGGCCCTGGGCTCCAGAAGTGCAGTCATCGAACAGGCCGTGCGGCGGTGGAGCAAGAACCAATACGAGACCGCGATCCGCGACTACTACGCAGCCGCGACGGACAGCGAGCGCGAGCGCGACGACGCGTGGGCCGAGCTGTCAGCCGCGGAGATTTCCGCGGTGCTCGCGCGAGAAGCTCCGGCGCGGTATGTGGCACCACGCAAACGGCTGCCCCAAGCCAAGAGACGCTGATGTTCGAGCGCGGTCGCTTGTACTGGTGCCAACTCCCCGACGATCCGAAGCGGCGTCCGGTCCTGGTCCTCTCGCCCGATCTGCGCAACGAGCTCGCGAGCGATATCGTGGTGATTCCCGCCAGCACGCTTGTTCGGCTGGGGCCTTGGCACGTGTTGCTGGGAACCGGCGAAGGCGGAGTGCCGCACGCATCCGTCTTGAAGTGCGAGCAACCTGCGACCATCCGGAAGTCTCGCCTCGACCCGGAACCTCTCGGCCGTCGTCTCGGTGCTGCTCGGATGTCCGAGGTCGCGGCGGCGATCATTCGCGCGCTCGAGCTCAGCGTCTAGCGAAAACCCGGTCCCGTGCTCGATCGTCCTGGCAGGCTACCTGGCAGGCACGTCGCATCCGTCAGTGGATCGCACTCTCCGTGGATCTCGAATCGAGCCAGGGATCGCGCACATAGCGGAGCGCCTGCGGCCCCGTCCCCTCCGCCTCGGTGAGCGACCCGAGCTCCGCGGTCGGGGTGTTCACGCGGCTGTCTCCCGTGTGACGGACGGCCTGCACGGACGTCGGCTTGGCGGGCTTCGCGATCCTACTGGCCATCGCTTATCTCCCCCTTAGCCGGAGCGTAAGCGGCTGATCGCTGAGCTCAAAGAGTGGGACCTGGGCGAGGATGAGGACGACCCCCGAGGACGCTCGACCCTGGTATTCGTCGTTGATCTCCGTTCGCGTGACGGAGCCATCACGGAGGATCCGGTCGACCGCCCACTTGAAGATCTCGATCTTGATCCGTCCTCGCTCGCCGTTCGACGTGATCCGCTCGACGCCCGACCAGTCGACCTCGACGATCGTGTTCGAGCTTCCGTCCGACCGCGTGAGTGTCGCACCCGCGAGAGGCATCACGTGGCGCTCCCAGATCGTGGCGAAGTCGAGGCCGCTGATGGGATCCGGCGATCCGTGCGATCGGCGGTCGGATGCCGGCGGTTCGAGTCGCTCGGTCCAGGCGCCACCCATGTCAAGGATGCGGATGCCGAGCTTCTGCGCGACCTCTGCCGCGTCGGCAAGGATGCGGCCGTCGGTCGCGAGCATGGCACCGACACAGGCGAAATAGTCCGCGGCGCCGTGGAGCTCCATCACCATTTGCCGGTTCACCGGTCTGGTGGTCCCGCCGAACATCTTTGCCTGCACCGCGTAGCGCTCGCCGTTGCGAGTCGCGAAAACATCCACGCCGTAGTCGCTCACGCCTGGGCCAAGTTCGGTCTCATACCCTTCGGTCTGAAGGCGAGCCGCGACGGCTTCCTCGAACTCGCGCGGCGTCATGCCCGCGGTCCCGCGATGTTCGCGAAGGGGTACGCGCCGTAGGCCTCGAAGAAGCCAGCCAGAAGCCGGTTCTCCTCGGCGGTCGGGTCCGCAACAACCCGCCAGGCGATGACGTTCTCGTCCGCGCCCTTGACCTGCCACAGATAGCGGCCGCCCTTGTGGCCGACTGGTTTGCCGGCACCAAAGTCGAGGAGCTTGCGAAGCCGGTAGCGCAGATGAGTGCGACCGGTTGACCCGTGGGTCGCCTTACCCACGTAAAGGAGGTGCGCGCCAGCCACCCACTTCGTCTTCAGGGTCGTCGTCGGCACAGTCGGATCGTCACCCTTGAACCAGCCACCTTCACTCTGGGCAAGGTACGCAGGCGGGCCAGGGTTGACCCGAATCACGACGTAGACGCCGGGGTCGCGTGGGACCGCCTCCAGTTTGGTGCTGCGGAGCTCGCCAACCGTCTGGAACCCCGAGAAGCCCGCGGCGCGGAACCACGCCTCGGTGAAGCGCTCCTGCGAGGCAGGCGCGGACGTCATGCGAATGCCCCAGTTGAGGATCGGTGCCCGTGGTAACTGGCGGGTGAGGGGCGATCGGTGGTCTCCGGGGCGTGCTCGAATACACGTGGGATTCCGACAAGGAGATGGAGAATGTTCATAGACGCGGCATCGGGTTCGACGAGGCCAAGTCGGTGCTTCGCGGATACCTCAGCTTCACCTGGTTCGACGAACTCCACTCGGATGAGGAGCCGCGGTTCAGGACGATCGGCTACTCGTACCTCGACAGGATCCTGGTGGTGGTAACCTCCGAGGACGGGGTGCAACCTCGGATCATCTCCGCATGGCGCGCCTCGAAGCGCGAACGTGATGCGCACCAGCGACGACGCTAGCCCCGACTTCGCCGATATCCTCGAATCCGGGAGGGTGGAAATCGGGCGGTATGCCCGGATGGAAGCCGACGGCTTCGGCATCGTCATCGACGGGGCGGTCGGGTACTCGCTTCGGCTGATCCCCTCCAACAAGATCCTCGGCCGTTTCGTGTCGACGCGCGAGGTCTGGCCAGCGGTCCTGGCCGCGGTCGAGCGTGGGATCCCGGCGAAGTGCCTCATCCTCGACTGGCATTGGGCGAACGGCAGGCGTGGTCGAGTCAGTTCCGGTCGCCTGCTCGTCTCTACTGCTCGGTCGGGGCTCGGCCACGACACTGATCTCGGGCAGGTCCGAGCGGCGAGCTGACGGCAGGTCATCGAAGCCGCCGGGCTCGTCATCCCGCTTCGCCGAGGTAGGTCCGGACCGCTGCGAGGACCCTGCCGGCGGTCACCACGGCCTGCTCGGCCTCGTCCCAGGTGGGATCCTCTGCCCCGTCAGCGTCGGTGACGTATCGAGTGCCTCGGGCTGAGGCACTGAGATCGGCAAGCTCCGTCACAGGCGTGCCAAGCTCAAGATCCCGCGGCACGAGTGCCTGAAGCGCCACCAGGTTGTGGATGAACGGGGGTTCGGCACCCTGAGCCACAAGGACGGCCTTGAGCGCCTTCTCGGCCGCCTGCTGGGCGTGGAAGCAGCAGACCCAGGGATCCATGTCGGGGCCCTGCTCAAGGACGACCAGGGCGAGGGTGAGGTCCGTCCTGGCTTTCGAGAGCCACCGCCGAACGAGCGGCCGTCGACGATCAGGAGCGGACATAGACCGTTCGCCCTTCGCGAAGAACCGGGCCAAGGATCGTCCCGACGAGATCGGCGCCCCGGGTGATGTCCTCGGGGTGGACGACGACCACGTCCGTCCCAAGGGGTATGCCGGCCAGCGACCCGTAGATCGCCGCTTCCGTATGGCGCCGATGAGCGTTCCCAGGGATGACGACCAACAGGTCAGCATCGCTGTCGAGGCGAGCGTCACCCCGAACCTGCGATCCGAACAGCACGATCCGGTCCGGCCGGAACCGGCGGACGATCCGGCGCTTGATCACTGGCAGCCATCGGGCTGCGTCCGGACTGAGCGGCAGGTCCGACAGGGCGATGGCGCGACGCGGTCCCGTCCGGGTGCGGTAGGTTTCCATGTCCTCGCGTGCCCACAGACGTCCGCGCGCAAGGGTCGCGACCGGCTTCGGGAAGTCGTCCCGGTTTGCCCAGTCACGCACGAAATTCGACGGCCGGACGCCGAATAGCGCGGCCGCCTCCTTTGTGCCCACCAGGTACTCGCTCGCGCGCTCGCTCATGGTATGAATGATAACGCAGCTATCAATGGTGTCACGACCGTCGTCCGTCGGTGGCCGTGGTAACTGGCAGATGAGAGGTGGTCCGTAGTGTCCGGGCCGTGATCGAGTACGACTGGGACCTTGGCAAGGCGGCCGAGAATGTCAGACAACACAGCCGACTCGTCCATGCGACCTGGACTGCCCATCTGGAGATGATCCGCGGGCCATGGTCGCCCGTTCGCCAGGACGTATTCGAGGTCTCGTGGGAACGATCTCCCCATCCTGAGCGCCGGGGGCGCGAATAGCGTCTCGATCGTCACGCGCGGGCCTTCGCGAGCGCCGCCACGTGCGCCCGGATGAGGTTCGCGGCGTCCCACGGGTCGCTGACCTCGAGGAAGGACCAGCGGCCGAGGCCGCCGTGGTTGTTGACAGCGGGGATCCAATAGGTCTCGGCGTTGGCGACCTTGGCCGCCTTCGGGCGGCGGTACTGGCCGGTCACCTCGATGATCAGATTGAGCGGCTCGGCCTCGCCGTCGTCATAGCGGACGACGAGATCGGGCACGTAGTTGGCGGCCTCGCCCTCGAACGTGTACGGGATCCTGAAGTTCAGGCCCTGGTTCTTGGCATAAGCGAGGACCTCGTCCATGTCGTCGAGGACCTGGCCGAGCTTCGCCTCCCAGCCGGAGTCCGTCACCAGGAAGTTGAGGTGGCTGCGTTCGGTCTCCTGGACCTTCTTCGTCGTCGTGAAATCGACGTAGCGGGTCGAGCCGATCGGGTCGTACGGGCGCAGGATCGGCATGATCCGCTGCTCGCCGGCGGTCCCGCGGACGATCGCCCGGTGGATCCGGTCGGCGGCGTCATGCTCCCACTCGGCGATCAGCAGCATCTGGGGAAAGGCCTTGTCCTTAAGCACGACGCACTCGGCGAGCCAGCGCTCCGTGATCGTCAGGAGCTGCGGGAAGAGCCACGGCTGCTCGGCGTCGTCGGCCGCGCGGAAGTAGGTGTCAAGAACTCGCTTGGCCACCCGGAAGGCGACCTCCTGGGACCGGCGGAGCCTGAGGTCGTCGAGGTTGGTCTCGATCGACTCTCCGACGATGGGATCGAGCACGGTGACGACCGGGATCTCCTCGGTCGAGAGGATCCTGGTCGAGTCCGGGGTGAACGCCGCGGTCAGGCGGGCGGTCGGCAGGTCGTAGCGGTAGCCGAGCAGGCGCGGGAAGGTCAGTTCGAGGTCAGCCCGCTCGGGCAGGGCGCGGACGCGGTACATCTCCTTCTGGATGATCGGCCCGGTCTGCCCGCTCGTCGGCAGGAAGCTGAACGGGACGCCGTAGACCTCGGCGTACTCGGGCGCGAAGTGGCCGTCCGGACCGGGCTCGTAGCTGACCCGCCGCAGGCCCCGCCCGACGACCTGCTCGCACAGGAGCTGGGTCCCGAACGCGCGTACGCCCAGGATGTGGGTGACGGTGTTGGCGTCCCAGCCCTCGGTCAGCATCGAGACGGACACGACGCAGCGGATCTGCTCGCCCAGGCGGTCCCGCTTGCCGATCGTGTTCATGACCTCGCGCAGGAGGTCCTCGTCGGTGATCTCCTCGACCGAGCGGCCGGGGAAGCGCGCCCGGTACGCGGCCTTGAACTCATCGATCTCGGCGGCAGCGATCTTCTTGAACGCCGGATCCATCGCCTCGCCCGATTCGAGCTGGGCGGAGTCGATCAGGAGCGTGTTTGGGCGCTCGGACCAGAGCCCGCCCTCGACGTTGCTGAAGATCGGTAACGCACCTGGGACCGGGACCTTGGTGCCGCCGGGCAGGGTCTTCTCCCAGCCAGCAATCCAGTCGAACACGAGCTTGCTGATGTTCGTGTTCTGGCAGACGACGATGAATACCGGCGGCGTGCCGGCGGCGGCGGCCCTCCAGGCCTCGTACGACTTCTCGTAGTTGCCGTAGAGGCTGCGGAGGGCGCCCTCCAATGCCTTGGGGAGCTTGGGCTCACCCTGGATCTCGTCCGGCGCGCGGCCCTTCTTCGGGAGGTCGTCGCGGATCTTCGCCCACAGCTCGCGGTAGGTCGGTGAGGTGCCGGCGACCGAGTCGTCCGAGACCGGGACGCGCGGGATCTTCACGATCCCGGCTTCGATCGCGTCGATCAGGCTGAAATCGCTCACGACCCACGGGAAGAGCGTGCCTTCGGGGTAGCCCGAGCCGCGCAGGAAGAACGGAGTCGCACTCAGGTCGTAGATCGCCCGGATGCCCAGCTTCGACCCAATCGCTCGGAGGCCGTTCAGCCAGACCCTCGCGGCTTCTTCGTCGCGGCGGGCCTCGGCCCGCTCGTCGGCGCTGAGCTTTTCCTCCTCGCCCTGGGGCGCCGACTGGTAGCAGTGGTGGGCCTCGTCGTTGAGCACGACGATGTTCTTCCTGGTCCCGAGTGCCCGGCAGACCCGTCGGACCATCTGGTCGGGGGTCTCCTTGAACCGGTCGGTGTCGCCGTCGGGGCCGGCGAGCACCTTCTTGGTGAGTGACGCCGCCTCAAACGTATCGCGCCGGATGAAGCCGTGGAAGTTCGCGATCTCGATCTTCGCGGCTTGGAGCGCTTGGAGCTGATCCGGGGTGAGGAGATCGCGCTCCTGGTAATAGTTGCCGGCGAGGTTCGGCCGAAGGACCTGGAGGCGATCGCGGATCGTGATCCCCGGCGTGACGATGAAGAACGTATCGCTGAAGCGCTTGTCCTGGGGGTTGGCCAGCTTGTTGAGTGCCTGCCAGGCGATGAGCATCGCCATGACCACGGTCTTGCCGGAGCCGGTGGCCATCTTGAACGCGATCCGGTAGAGCCCGGGGTTGCGCGCCTGGCTGTCCTCGCGGAGCTTGTTCTCGATCCAGGGCTGGCGGTGGCCGGCGACCTCGGCGAGGAAGATGGCGGTCTCGAGCGCCTCGATCTGGCAGAAGAAGAGCGGTTTCTCGCGGTCCGGCTCGGTCCAGTATGTGAGCAGGTCGCGGGTGACGGCGGTGATCCCGGGGTAGCCTGTCGCTCGCCAGGCGCCGACGTGCTCGCGCACCCGGTTGATGAAGTCGTTGTCGCGCGCCTGCTCCGTGGCGAAATCGCCGGTGAGCGCGAGCTGGCTACCGCCCCTGATCTTTGGCTTGGCGATCGGGATGAAGTAGGTGCTCCGGCGACGCCACTCGTCGATCGCGCTCGTGATCCCGCCGTCGTCGTCGAACCGGAAGTGGCGCGCCGGCTCGACAAACGGCGAGTTCAGGATCGGGTTGTCGATGACGACCGGTGGCACGAGTCCCCCTCAGGACAGTGGCGGTGTCGGGACTTCGTGCAGGATACCCGGCGGGCGCGTCAAGTTGGATGGCAAGGCGCTTCGCAACGGATCATCGGCAATCAAGCTCGTTCGGCCGGTCCACGCTCACCGAGCGGCTGGCTACGGGAAGACGCTCCGCAGCGCATCGCGGAGACGGCCGAGGATGCCGCGGGCCGGTGCCGATTCGTAGCGGGACGGCTCGCCCACGCCCAGGCTGGCAGCGCCCCATTGGAGCAGCCCGACGGCGGTCGAGTAACTCGGGTTCAGGAGCGTGTCGACGAGACCGCCGATCCCCGCCGGCGACGCCACCCGAACCGGCATCTGAAGCACCTCGCGCCCGAGCTCCGCGGCGCCGGCTAGTTGGGCGGCCCCGCCGGTCAGGATGATCCCGGCGGGCAGCATCCCCACGCCCGACGCGCGGATCTCATTGCGCATGAGCTCAAAGGTTTCGCGCATCCGGGCCTCGATGATCTGACAGACCTCCAGCCGACTGACCGTCCGGCCGGCGTCGTCGCCGAGGACCGCGACGCCGATCTCCTCGTCCTCGGTGATCGCCCGCAGGTCGCACGTTCCGTGGCTGACCTTGAGCTCCTCCGCCACCTGGAGGCTGGTCTTGATCCCGATCGCGATGTCGTTGGTGACGTTGGCCCCGCCGACCGGCAAGACCCGGGTATGGACCGGCGAACCATCCTGGAAGAGGGCCAGATCGATCGTGCCGGCGCCCAGATCCGCGACCCCGACACCGAGCTCCTTCTCAGTCTCGGTCAGGACGGCCTCCGCCGACGCCAGCGAATTGACGACCAGCTCATCGATCTTGACGCCGGCCGCGGCCACGCACTTGGACAGGTTCTGGACCGCGGTCGCGGATGCGGTCACGATGTGGGTCTCCACCTCGAGCCGCAACGCGCTCATCCCGATCGGATCCTTGACGCCCTCCTGGCCATCGACCGTGAAACCGCGGCGCTCGACGTGGAGCACCTCCCGGTTCGACGGGATCGAGACAGCACGGGCGACCTCGATCGCCCGGTTGACATCCTCGCGGGTGACCTCCCGGTGATGGCCGGTAACGGCCACCTGACCGGGTGAGTTCAGGCTTTCGACGTGCTGGCCGCCGACGCCGACAAACGCGCGGTCGATCTTCCAGCCGGAGAGTCGCTCGGCCCGCTCCACGGCATCTGCAATCGATCGCACGGTCTGGTCGATGTTGATGACGACGCCCTTCTTCAAGCCCGATGCCGGCACAGTCCCGTGACCCATGATCGTCAGCCGCCCGTCGCGGCTCACCTCGCCGATGAGCGCGCACACTTTGCTCGTGCCGACGTCGATGCCGACGAGGACTGCTTCGCGTTCCACCGTGTTGTCTGACTCCGTTCCGTATGGAGATCTACAGGAAGTGGCGCCGGATCAGGGCCACGTTGTTGAAGATGCGCAGACCGAACGTGATGAGGGCCACCAGGTACAGATCAAGCCCAAGGCGATCGCCAATAAAGGTCAACAGGACAGCGACAATGGCGTTGACCAGGAACCCGCTGATGAAGATTCGATCGTCGTAGACCCCGTCGAGCTCAGCACGAACGGCCCCGAGGACCGAATCGAGCGCAGCAAGGATCGCCACGGCCGAGTATCGGCTGAACTCGAAGCTGACGTTGACATTGAGGACGAGGCCGCCAAGGACTCCCACGAGGAGTCCGAGCAGCGGTAGCAGCACGTGGTGGTGATCCTCGCTCCGACGATTTGGCCAAGGCTACTCGACTGCGCGTGAGCGCGGCAACTCCCGGCGTCACGGGCCGCCGGCGCGCTATGGGCCGTCGCCCGAATGCGGGTGCTGGTCACGGCGACGGACTCGGCGAGTCGCTCGGCTTTGGCGTCCGCTTCGGAACATAGGTCCCATCGGTCTCCGACGCGAGGATCACCCGCTGGATCAGCGGCTCGCGCCCGATCAGCAGGCTGCGCAGCAGGCGGACCTGGCCGGGGATCAGGTCCGGCGTGCGCAGGCTCGGCGTGTAGAAGCCGAAGATCGCGCTCCAGCCCTGGGGGTCCGCCCGCAGCACGAAGCCATTCTCGTCGGTGACCAGGACCCGCAGCCTGGCGGCCTCGCTGCCCAGGTCGGCCGGGACGATCGACGCCAGCCTCGTGGCGGCATCCATGTCCTCGGCGTTGAGGCGGGTCCCGATCGACAGCCCCGCCGCCGCCGCGCGCCGGTCGTCGATGATCGGAAGATCGGCCGCCCCGGCAGGTTCGTCGCCACCGATCCGCCCGAACAATTCACCACTGCTGTCCGCCAGGTAGTTGCGACTCCCTACCCGCCAGATCACGACCGGTACCCGTTCCCGCAGGGTCACCGCCAGGGTGCCCGGCAACTGCACCGCGATCGTGGCCTCATCGACGGTCGGGAGCGCTTCGAGCTCCGCCTTCAGCGGGCCCGTCGACAGCCGAAAGAGGTTTTCCCCTCGCGCGCCGGAGACCGCTTCCTCGGCCAGCGCGAGATCGGTGTAGACGGCGCCGTCGATCTGCAGGCGCACATAGTCGAACGCGGACGAGGCACCGACCCCGTAGATGGCGCCGGCTGAGGCCAGCATGGCCAGCGCGGCCCCGGCGCGGGCGATCGACAGGCCGGCCGACGCGCGCCGGATCGGCCTGGTCCGCCGGGTCGGAGCGGGCGGCCGGATCCGTCGCGCGCCTGGACCGCCGGTCACGTCTCGAGCCGCCGGGCTGCCCGGGCCGCCCAGGCCGCCCAGGCCGCCGGGTCGCCGATCATCGGGGCAGATCCGGGGACGCCAGACGCCGGCCGGCTTGCGCCTCGTGACGCTCCAGTGCGAGCCCGACGACTCGGCTGCAGACGTCGGCGAACGTGCGCCCGCCTTCCGCCGCTAGTGCCGGGAACAGGCTGATCGGGGTGAAGCCCGGGATCGTGTTGATCTCCGATAGATAGATCGACGCTCCCGCGAGCAGGAAGTCGACCCGGGCGAACCCCTCCGCGCCAACCGCTCGATAGGCGTCGCGGGCGATCTTCAGGACCGTGGAGCGCTGGCGGTCTGTGATGTCCGCCTTGAGCATGGTCCGGGAGACGCCGGCGGTGTACTTGGCGGAGTAATCGTAGAACTCGTGACCCGACGCGATCTCGCCCGGGCCATACAGCTCCAACCGCGCGGGATCATTGCCGATGACCGAGACCTCCAGGTCCCGCGCGCCGGCCACGTAGGTCTCCGCCAGGACCAGCGAGTCGTGTCGGAACGCGACTTCCAGCGCCCCATCGATCTCTGACGAATCGTGGACCAGGGTCATCCCGACGGAACTGCCCATGCGCGCCGGCTTGACCATCAGGCGCGGATCGGCGGCTCCGGAGGCGAACGCGACAAGCTCCAGCCGGACACCGGCCGGATCCTCGGCCCAGCGTAGGGCGCGAATCTCGCGCCAGTCGACGAGGGGCAGGCCGAGCCCGCGGCAGAGCCGCTTGAACAGGGTCTTGTCCATGCCGATGGCCGAGGCCGCGACGCCGGACCCGGTATAGGCGAGACCCGCGGCCTCGAGCAGCGCCTGCACCGTCCCGTCCTCGCCAAACGGTCCATGCAGCGCGATGGCGACCGCCGGGGCCGGCCGGGCGGCCGCGAGCCTGTCCAGCGCTGCACCGACCGGCAACGGATCCGAAGCGCCCATGGCCCGCGGGTTGTCATAGTCGGCCGGCGAGCGTTCCCCGCGGCGGTGGTCGGACGGGAGCCACCACCACCCGCCGTCGAGATCGATCAGGACCTGCTCGACCGGGTGGCCGATGGACCCGAGCGCGGCCGCGATCGCGGTGCCGGACACGATCGACACATCATGCTCGGCCGAAGGCCCCCCAAATAGCACGACCACCGGCGGACGTGGGGTCACGTGATCGGCCATCCCGCCCAGTCCCCGACAAACTCAATCTCGAGATGGAGCGCGACGCCGTGGCGGGCCTGAACCTCCGCCTGGACCCGCTCCGCGAGCCGCCGCACGTCCCCGGCCGTCCCTTTCTGATCATTGACGATGAAGTTGGCGTGCTTCTCCGAGACGACGGCGCCACCGATCCGGAGCCCCTTGAGACCGGCCGAATCGATCAGTCGCCCTGCTGATTCGCCGGATGGGTTGCGAAAGACACTCCCCGCCGACGGCAGCCCGATCGGCTGGTGGGCCTGGCGCCAGCGCCGGATCTCGTCCAGCCGCGTCTTGATCACCTCCGGGTCGGCCGCCGAAAGCCCGAACGTGGCCTCCACGATGAGCTCGGCAGATGCCCCGGGAGCGCCGTGCTTGAACCGGCTGTCCCGGTAGGCCAGCGCGAGATCTGCGGTCGGGAGCACCGCCTCGGTCCCATCGGCCGCCAGGACTCGCGCCGACTCCAGGACCGCAGCGACGTCGTGGTCATGCGCCCCGGCATTGGCCCAGACCGCCCCGCCGACGGTCCCCGGGATGGCCAGCCCGAATTCGAGCCCAGTCAATCCGGCCCGCTGCGCCTCGGTTGCGGCGCGGGCCATCTGCACCCCGGATTCGGCGATGTAGCGCTGGCCGTCGACGCGGGAACCCTCCGCCCGGACCTGGATGACGAGGCCGCGAACCCCGGCATCGGCGATCACCACATTGCTGCCGCGACCCAGGATCAGGTGAGGCAGCCCGCGGGTTCGCGCAAACCTGACGAGGGCGCGCAACTCGAACGCGTTGTGCGCAGTGGCGAACAGGTCCGCCGGTCCACCAACCCGCATCGTCGTGAACCGCGCCAGCGGTTCATCACGCGAGGTCTTGACCCCGATCCGACGCTGGATCTCGGTTCCCGTGGCGATCGGATCGAACAGGACGGTCACCGGTCCGAACCGCGAGCCAGGCGTTCAATGTGCTCGGGGTCCGGCGGCGGGCGGCGGGCGGCCGCGGCCAGGACCATCTCCGCGACGGCCGCGGCCGCACCTGGCCGGCCCAGCGAGCGGGCCGCGGCGGACATGCGCACATGCGCCGCTGGATCGTCAAGCAGCCGGGCCGCATCCAGCAGCGCGCTCTCGTTGAATGCCTCGTCATCGATGAGTCTGGCCGCACCGGCCTCGACCAGGCTGGCCGCATTGGCGCGCTGGTGACCGGCGGCGTGGGGGTACGGCACGACGACCATTGGCAGGCCCAGTGCCGTCACCTCGGCCAGAGTCGACGATCCCGCGCGGCCGACCACCAGGTCCGCGACCGCGAGCGCGGCCAGCATCTCCTCGCGCAGGAACGGGAATGGGCGGTAGCGCGACCGGAGCGCCTCGGGCAGCGCCTCCCGGCCGACCAGGGCCGCAGGATAGCCGTCCTCTCCCGTCACGTGGATGACCGTGACCCGTTCGACCAGCCGGGGCAGCGCTTCGGCAACCGCGAGGTTGAACCGGCGGACCGCCTGTGAACCGCCAAAGATCAGCAGGACGCGTTCGCCCGGACCGATCTCGAGTCGCCGCCGGGCGGCCTCGCGATCGAGCTCGGACAGATCTCGAATCGGAGTCCCCGTTACCCGGCACGGCCGACCGGCGGCGACCGGCGCGAGCGCCCGACACGTGGCCTCGAACGAGACCGCGATGCTGGTCGCGAGACGAGCGGTCGCCCGGACCGCCCGGCCCGGGATCACGTTCCCGTCCCACAGCACGACCGGGATGCGCAGGGCCGCGGCCGCGAGCATGACCGGCACCGTGACGAACCCGCCGGTCGTGAAAATCGCGGCGGGGCGCTCCTGGGCAAGGATTGCCGTCGCCTGCGGGAGGGACAGCGCGAGGCGGAGCGGATCCAGCACCGCATGGACGTCCGCAGCCGCGGTCCGCAGGGAGCGGGCCGCCAGACGAGTCAGCGGAATCCCCGCGGTCGGCACGAGCCCGGCTTCCAGGCCTCGATGGCCGCCCAGCCAGCGGAGCTGCGGCGGGTCAGGTCGAGCGCGCAGGGATCGCGCGACGGCCAGTGCCGGGTAGATGTGTCCGCCCGTCCCGCCGCCCGCGATCAGCAGTCGCATCGTCGTTCCATGTCCCCTTCTCCACAGTCTCGCGTGAAATCGACAGCAGGATCCCGATCGCGGCAAAGCTGACGATGAGCGATGAGCCACCTGCGCTGATGAACGGCAACGTGATCCCCGTGATCGGCAGCAGCGCCACGACCACGCCGATGTTGATGAACGCCTGCAGGCAAAGCCAGGCCGTAATTCCCGCCGCCAGCAGTGCGCCAAAGGTATCCGGAGCGGCGAGGGCGACCCGGACGCCAGAGTACGCCAGGATGAGGAAGAGCCCGATGACCACGACCGAGCCGAGCAACCCGAACTCCTGGCCGATCTCGGCGAAGATGAAGTCGTTGAAGGCATTCGGGACGAAGACGCGGCTTGCCCCGAGGCCCGTGCCGAACAAGCCGCCGACACCGAGCGCGAGCAATCCCTGGACGGTGTGGAAGCCCTCGCCCAGCGGGTCCAGCCAGGGGTCCAGCCAGATCCGGATCCGCTCCAGCTGATAGCCGCGCAGCCCAACCACGATGATCGCGAGCATGGCGGCGCCGGCCATCGATGCGAGGTGGACCAGGTTCGCGCCGGCGACGAAGAGCATGGTGAACGCGGTCAGGGTCAGGACACTGGTTGTGCCAAGGTCCGGCTCCCGGAAGACGAGCAACAGGATCGGGACCACGATGAGCAGGAACGGCACGGTCCCAGACCAGAAGCCACGGATCCGGTTGCCGCGCCCAGCGAACCAGTGGGCCAGGTAGACGACCATCGCGAGCTTGGCAATCTCGGCGGGATGGATCGCCGGGAGCGACCCGAACCGCAGCCAGCGCGCCGAGCCGCCCACGACGATGTTGAGCTCCGGCACAAACACCAGGATGAGCAGGACGCTGGCCGCCAGGTAGAACGGAAGCGAGGCCAGGCGCAGCCAGCGGTAATCGATCCGCATCATGATCGCCATGGCGATCAGTCCGAGGATCGCCCACTGAATCTGCGGGCCGGCGGTCGAGAAGGTATCGGCATCGCTGGACAGGTAGCCGCGCATCGCCGACGAGGAATAGACCATCAGGATGCCGATCGCGGTCAGCGCCGTGACGACGACCAGGATCACGTAGTCCGCGGCGTGCTGTTCCCGACGCACGGCGCCCGGTCGACTGCGCACCGGCGTCCGGTTGACCATGGCCTGGCGCCCTGCCTCCGGGGCCACGTCAGGCGGACGGGACCCAAACGCCGGGTACGAAGTGGGCGAATTCATGCCGGTTCCCTCCCACGTCCTGCCCCGCGTTCGCTGGCGCGCTCGTCGCCGATCGTTGCGACGATCGCCTTGAAGGCTCGACCCCGCTCGGCATAGTCGGCGAACATGTCAAAACTGGCGGCGGCCGGGCTCAGGAGCACGGTCGCGGTCTGGACGCGGGCCAACCTGGCGGCATCGTCGGCAAGGACCTCGCGGGCGATCGCGTCGGCTCGGCGGACCGCCTGGTTGAGGTCAGTCGCCCGTTCGGTCCAGACCAGCCCCGCGGCACGAAAGGCCGCCGCCAGTTCAGGCCCGCTTTCGCCGATGAGGACGGCAGCGATCGCTCGCTCGGCAACAACCGGCGCGAGTGCCTCGATGTCGAGACCCTTGGATCGACCGCCCGCGATCAGCACGATCGGCGCGTCATACGCCCGCAGCGCGGCAGCCACCGCATCCGGCTGGGTTCCCTGGGAATCGTTGACGAACCGGACGCCGTCGATCAGCGCGACCGATTCGAGGCGGTGCTCCACGCCCCTGAACGTGGCCGCCGCGTTCCGAATGGGGTCAGGCGCCACCCCAAACAGGAGCGCCACCCCGATGGCAGCGAGCGCATTGGACACGTTGTGGGCACCGGGGATGGCCAGCTCGGCCACGGGCATAACCCGCCCAGCCGGCCCGGTTACCGCTGGCCCGCCACCGGCCAGCGACAGGCGCTGGATGCCCGACGCCACGATCCAGCCGTCCTCGACGCCCAGTCGTCCGCCCGTCGCGGCGCCGTCAACTCCGCCAGCGCGGCCGTAGCGCAGCACCTGCACGGTGCTGCCGCCGTCGTATGTGACCACCTCGGGATCGTCCGCGTTGAGGACGAGCGCTCCGGCCGGATCGACCAGCTCGGCGAGCCGTCGTTTGACCGCTCGATAGGCCGCCACGCTGCCGTGACGATCAAGGTGATCGGCCGTGACGTTCGTGTAGACCGCCACCGTGGTGCCGCGCGAGAGCGTGGGCAGCTGCAGTTCGGACAGTTCGTCGACGACCCGGTGCGACGACGTCAGGTCGGCCAGTCGCTCGATCAGCGGACTGCCGATGTTGCCGCCGAGGATCACGGGATGGGCGGGGTCGGCGGCCAGGAGTGCAGCGATCAGAGACGCCGTGGTCGTCTTGCCCTTGGTCCCGGTCACGCCGATCGTGGGTGCCGGGCAGAGCCGCAGGAACAGATCCGCTTCCGAGACCAGGGCGGGCGCCAGCTTGTCGCCGGCGGCCCGGGCGTCCACCAGGTCGCGCAGCGCAGCCCGAAGGCGCGGCTCGGTCGTTGGGTAGTCGGGCGTGATCGAGGGCGACGTCGCCACCAGCGCGGCGCCCGCCCACGTCGTGGCGGGATCCACGTATGGTCCCAGGGCCAGGGTCACGGCCCGGTCCCCGAGGGCTTCGATCGCCTCGGCGAGTTCGCTCGCGGGCCGTCCGTCATGGATCGTCACCTGGGCACCCGCGTCGGCCAGGAAACGTGCCAGCGCCACCCCACTCCGCGCCAGGCCAAGGACGGTCACCGGGCGGTCGCGGAGCGCGCCGGCACGGATGGCCCGCAGGTCCAGCACGTCGAGATCGATCGGCGGAATCCGGCTGGCCACGGTCGTCACCGCAACCGATCCAGGGACGCCAGGAAGAGCGTGACGCCCAGGAGCGCAGCCAGGATGCCCACGATCCAGAACCGGATCGTGATCTTCTCCTCATCCCAGCCGGCCAGCTCGAAGTGATGGTGAATGGGGCTCATCAGGAAGATCCGTTTCCCGCCGCGCAACCGGTACGACAGGACCTGGAGAATCACGGAGCCCGTCTCGATCACGAAGATGATCCCGATCAACGGCAGGACAAGGATCTGGCCGGTGATCAGCGCCGTCACGGCGAGGGTGGCCCCCAGCGACAACGCCCCGGCATCGCCGATGAAGATCTGCGCGGGATGGACGTTGAACCACAGGAATCCCAGCAGCGCGCCGATGATCAGTGCGCACAGCAGGGCCAGGTTTGGCTGGGCCGGATCGTTGAGCAGCGCGATCAACAGGAAGGCGACGAACGCGATCGCGACCGTTCCGCCCGACAGCCCGTCAAGTCCATCGGTCAGGTTGACGCCGTTGGCGGCCGCCACGATGGCGAAGGCGGCGAACGCGACATAGACCCGGGGGTCGACCGCCACCGCACCCACGAACGGGACGGCGATGGCCGTGATGTCGTAGGTCTGCTGGATCTGCCACGCCGCGATGATCGCCACGGCGGTCAGCCACAGGAGCTTCCAGCGCGCCGTGATCCCGGCACCGGTTCGCACGTTCAGGTAATCGTCGAATGCGCCAAGGAGCCCGACGCCGACGAGCGCCGCGAGGGGCGCAAACGTGGCCGCGTCCACCTCCTGGAGGAACAGGTAGATCCCCACCACGACGCCCACGATGAGCAGCCCGCCCATGGTGGGCGTCCCCTCCTTGACCTGATGGCTCTCGGGACCCTCCACCCGGATCCGCTTTCCGAAGCCAAACGCGCTGAGCAGGCGGATGTACGGGGTCATCAGGATCACGACGATGGCAAACGCCAGCAGCAGACCCTGGATCAGCTCGACCGTCATCGGCGCTCACCGGGATCGAGTTCGTCGCGCAATCCCGCCACCAGCCGATCGAGGCCAATCCCGCGCGACGCCTTGACGAGGACCACATCACCGGGGCGAAGCCGCGACGGCAGGGTCGCCAGGACGGCGTCGCCGTCCGGCGCGGTATGAAGCTGCGCCGGATCCAGTCCGGCATCGAGCGCGCCTTCGGCGATGGCGGCGGCGTTGCGACCCACCACCACCAGCCAGTCCAGCGTCCGCGCGGCCGCCTCGCCAACGGCCCGATGGCCGTCCTCGCTCGCGTCGCCGAGTTCGAGCATCTCACCGAGGATCGCGCCGCGCCGACCGGGGAGCCCGGCGAGC
The DNA here is from genome assembly GCA_964427285.1 of uncultured Anaerolineaceae bacterium. Classification (GTDB taxonomy): domain Bacteria; phylum Chloroflexota; class Limnocylindria; order Limnocylindrales; family CSP1-4; genus SPCO01. The sequence goes on along the minus strand of CAYRTS010000051.1, from coordinate 3,280 downwards.
AGGTCGAGCGCCGCGACCATGGACCGGGGCGATGCGTTGTAGGAATCATCGATCAGCGTCACGCCGCCAGCTCTCACGACGGCGGCCCGGTGCGGGGCAGACCACCCGCTGGCCAGCCCGGCTGCGATCTCGTGGAGGGTCAGCCCTGCAGCGTGTCCGACCGCGGCGGCCGCCAGCGCGTTGTGAACCGACAGCCGACCCAGCGTCGGGATCGCGACCGGCAGCGATGCCCCGAGGACACGCAGGACGAAGCGCATCCCCTCAAAGCCAGCGCTGGTGACGTCGCTGGCGGCGATATCGGCCGACGCATCAAACCCGTAGCTCAGGGTCCGGGCCACCGTGCGGCGACCCATGCGTCGAACGATCGGGTCGTCGGCGTTGAGCACCGCGGTCCCGTCGCGCGGGAGCGCCTCGAGCAGTTCGCCCTTCGCCGCCTCGATCGCCTCCAGCGAGCCGATCCGGGCCAGGTGAACAGGCTGGACGGCGGTCACGACGCCGATGCGCGGCTGCGCGATCCGTGCCAGCTCCGCGATCTCTCCGCCGACGTACATGCCCATCTCCAGGACCGCCGCTTGATGCCCTGGCCCAATCTCCAGGACCGTGAGGGGCAGCCCGACCTCATTGTTCTGGTTGCCCGGGCTGCGCAGGGTCATGAACCGCTGGGCGAGGACCGCACCAATCGCCTCCTTGGTGCTGGTCTTCGCGATGCTGCCGGTGACGCCCACGACCAGAAGGTCGAAGCGTTGCCGCCAGCCAGCCGCCAGCGCTCCCAGTGCGGCCAGCCCGTCAGCGACCCGCACCACCGTCACATCACCGAGCGCCGCCGGATCCGGGATGGGTCGCGTCACCACGAGTCCCGCCGCGCCATGGGCCAGGGCCTGGGCGATGAAGGCGTGGCCGTCGACCCGTTCTCCGGGAAGCGCAACAAACACCTGCCCCGGCCGGATCAGCCGCGAATCCACGGCGGCCCCGCGGATGGGGCGTGGGGACCGCGCCAGGAGCCGGCCGCCGGTCAGCTGCGCGAGGTCATCAGCACCCAGGCCGGGAATCAGCGTCGCGCCGCCGCCGTTACGCTCGGTCACCGGCACCACCATCGCATCCGTCGAACTCAACGCTCGACAGGGGGAAACCGGGTCGGCCGGTCGGTCAGGAGATCGGGCGTCGTGATCGCCCCGGTGGCGATCCGGCGGAACAGCTCGAACGACATGACGGGCATCTCCAGGTGCCCAACCCGGGCGACAGTCGGCGTTCCCTCCTCGATCTGGACGGCCACGATCAGGTCGGGGATCCCGGTCTCGCGACCGATATACCCGACGAACGAGTAGTTGAACAAGTTGTGCTTCCAGTCGCCCCGACCGTCGTTGGCCTTCGGATCCCAGATCTGCGCTGTGCCGGTCTTCCCGCCCACGTCATAGCCCGGCACGAACGTGCGATCGCGGTAGAGCGCCACCTCGGACAGGACATGCTGCATCATCGTGATCAGGGTTCGCGACAGGGCGAGATCGATGACCCGGGTGGCCGGGTCGACCACAACGTCCTGGTCGCCGATGCCCTGGACGACATGCGGATGAACGAGCATCCCACCGTTGACCAATGCCGCGTACGCCGTTGCCAGCTGGATCGGGGTCACCGCCACACCCTGCCCAAATGACCCGTTGGCGAGATCGATCTCGCGCCACGGCGTTACCGCGGGATCGCGCACGATGCCGCCGACCTCACCGGCCACGTCGATCCCCGTGGGCTGCCCGTAGCCCAGTCGGAGCCACATGGCGTGGAGGGCGGCAGAGGACTGGCGAAGCGTGTCGCCCAGGCCAAGTGCGACCTTGGCGGCGACCACGTTGCGGGAATAGGCGATCCCGTCCTCGAAGGTCATCCACCCTCGCTTCTTGCGGTCGGCGTCGTCGATACGGGTGCGCCCGCCATCGAGCTTGAGCGTCCCGGTGTCGTTGATCTTTGTGGACGGCGTAACGGTCCCAAGTTCGAGCGCCGCGGCGGCAGTCATCATCTTGAACACGGAGCCCGGCTCATAGACGCTGGACACCACCGGGTCAATGAACCTCGACGGGTCGATTGCGGCCACCGTCCGGTAGCGGTTCGCGTCGTAGGATGGGTAGGTGGCCTCGGCGTAGATCTCGCCGGTGTATGGATCGAGCACGACCGCCGACACCCGCTTCGCCTTGTCGGCGATCCAGGCCGCCATGAGTTCCTGCTCCACGCGAAGCTGCAGGCCCTGATCGATCGTCAATCGCAAGTCCTTGCCCGGGGTGCCGGCAGATTCCACGATGGCCCGCTCGAGAACGGGGCGACCACTCGCATCGCGATCAGCCACCACGATCCGGGGCGACCCGGCAAGCGTGTCCTGCCAGGCCTGCTCCACGCCGTACTGCCCGAAGCCGTCCCGATTGACAAACCCGAGCAGGTGCGCCGCCAGGCTGGTCTTCCGCCCACCGCCGGCCTGCGGGTAGACCCGCTCGGGCTCCGGCTCCAGGGCAAGGGAGAACAGTCGGCCATTCGCCAGCGCGGCGCGGATCCGATCGGCCATCGTGCGGTCCAGACCGTGGCGAATGACCAGGTACCGCTCGGACGATGCCAGGTTCCCCCGCAGCGTCGCCGTCTGGATTTCGTCAAGGTCGAACAGCCGCGCGAGCTCGGTCGCGGTGGCTCGCCGCTGGTCAGGCGAAAGCTGAACCGGGGCCGCCACCAGCCGCTCCCGTTGGACCGTGCTGGCGAGGACGACCGTCCCGCTCCGATCGTAGATGTCGCCACGCTGGCTCGGCATCTCGATGCGAATCGTGGTCTGGCCTGCAGCGGCCGTCACCAGTCGGTCGTGATCGAGGACCTGCCAGTACGCCGACCGAGCCGCGAGCGCGAACGCGCCCGCGACGAAGAACACCAGCAGAAACAGGAGGCGCGGACGCGAATCACTCCGTCCCAACATGAAGGACGGGTCCCTAGCGGGCCGGCAGGACGATCGGTTCGGCGAGCTGGCCCAACCCTTCGCCGATGGAGATCTTGCGGATCGCGGGCTCCCGTCCCAGCCGGTCAAGGTCGGAGCGCACATCGTCGGCACGAGCGTCCAGCCGCTGGCGCTCCAGCGACAGGCGGCCGATGTCAATGCCCGTCGCGGAGACGCGCATCTGTTGCGCGAGCGAGAAGAACCCAAGGACAAAGGCGACGATGATCGAACCCAGCAGTAGGCTCAGGTGACTCGACCGCTGGCCGGACCGAAGCGCGCTGCGAACGCGGCGCCGGCTGAGCGGCAGGTCGAGGGCCGGCGCAG
>CAYRTS010000050.1:0-21006 GCA_964427285.1 uncultured Anaerolineaceae bacterium | reverse complement strand
CGGAGGCGGAGGCGGTTCAGGTTCAGGTTCAGGCTCCGGCGCGAACGGAGGCGGAGGCGGTTCAGGTTCAGGCTCCGGCGCGGGCGGAGGCGGTTCAGGTTCGGGTTCGGGCTCCGGCGCGGGCGGAGGCGGAGGTGGAGGCGGTTCAGGTTCGGGCTCCGGCGCGGGCGCCGCTTCGGCCGGCGCCGTCTGTTCGCCGTCGACCCGCTGGCCGACCCACTCCAGGAACTGGCCACAATTGCCGCAGAACGCGTCGGACGCGTCATTCGAGTGTCCGCAATTCCCGCAGACGATCACCCGCGTCTCCCGGCCGGCTTGGTCACGCCTGGATCATACCGGGCGTGATCATGCTCCGGTGTCGGTCTTCCCGTCGGGCGCATTGCCCTTGTCCGGATCGGCCGGGGAGTCCGCATCCGCGGATGGTCGTTTCGGCGGAGGCGGCGGGGCGTCCTGGGTCGCTGCCTTTGGGGACGCCTTGCCATTCGCCTTGCCGTTCCCGTTTCCCGCGGCACCGCCCTTCGGCCTGGGTTCGCCTTCAGCCGAGGTCTTCGGATCGCCTACTGGCTCGGCGCCAGCCTCGACCTTCGAATCGGCGCCACCGTCGGCCTTGGCACGGGCCTTCTTCGGTGGCTCGGCTCCGAGGACCTCGATGCGATGCGGCACGTGCGCCGGCTTCGCGGCTCGAACGATCCTGTCAAGCCGTTCGACGTCAACCTCCGATGGATCCGCAACACGAACCCGCACTAGGAGTCCGAGTTCCGCCGTCCCGACCATCGGCGACGCGGGGTCCAGCGACCAGGCCGACGCGCCGCTCTCCAGGACCTCCACCGTACCGGCTGTGGCCAGCCTCAGCTCGTCGGCCAGCCCGGTTGCCGTGCCGCGCCGGCGGAGGATGTCCACCGCGGCGAGCGTAGCCGCCCGCCGCTGAGCGACGCCCCACGTTTCATCGAGATCGAGAGCGACCCACGACGCCAGCCAACCGAGAAAGTCCTCGGGCGTGAGCCTCGGGTCAAAGTAGGCGCTCAGGTTGTCCAGCGTCGCGATGATCGGCGCCAGCTCAGCATCGAAGGCCTCCATCAACCGAACCGCGAACGGGTCTTCCTCCTGGTAGACCGCCGGCAGCGCATTGGCAAGGGGCAGCGGCGACGCCAGCTGATCCAGCACGCCACGCATCAGCCGGCCTCGACCAGTACCTGGTGCTCGTAGCTGAACACCAGTGCCGACGGCTCGAGCTCGAGGCGGTTGGTCTGGGGGCCACGCTGACCAGTCACCGGATCTGCACCGAAGATGCGGAGATCATCCACGAGCTCTACGCCACGCAGTTTCTGGAGGACGGCGTGCAGCTCACCCGAGCTGACCGGCCGACCAAACGGCCAGCCGTCCCCATCCGGACCGCCGCCGATCGGATCGAGGAAGCGGTAGAGCGCGCGGATGGCATCCTCCTGCAGACGCGTCGGGTTCGCGCGTGGCCTGGCCCGGAGCCGGGCGACGACCGTGACGCCCCGGTAGACCGGTGGTTCGACCACGAGCCGGGTCCCGATGACGCGGGTCTCCTCGAGGCGATCGACGATCCGTTGCAGGGTTGCGTCCGGAGGGACGAGCTGCTCGAACCGGAGCCGACCATCGATCGGCTTTGCCTGGGGCACGATGAGCACCCGGACGGATCCGGCGTCAGCACCGTCGCCTGCGGCCAAGGCTCGGACTCTGGCGACCTCGGGGGCCGCCTCGCGAACGAGGTGTTCGAAGTCTTCGGTTGTGACGGCGCGTCCCCGGGTGCGCAGGAGCAATGGCCCACGGACCTTCGCGTTGTCGAGTGTCTCCCCGTCGACGCCGCTCGTGGCGGCCCGGCGGTTCTCCACTCGCGAGACGTACGGGATGGACGAGCGCAGCACGCTGATTCGCCTGGCCGCGACATTGCCGCGCTCGCCGCCGCCGGCGCGGTAGCCGCGGAGGCGCAGCGTTGCCCCCTTTGGCGGCACCGCACCATGGTGTGCGAGAGCCCCGCCGGGCAGACGGACCGCGGGACCAAGGCGGACTTCACCCGACACGGCATCCAGCGTGAAGTGCTGGCTGCCCGGTCCCGAGTCTGCGAAGTCCTCGACCAGAGTCCATTCCTCAGGATCGACGTCCACGCCATCGCCCGGTCGCACCTCGAGAATGGGTGGCGTTTCGCCGGGGACGATCGGGCGTCGTGCGGTTGGAAAGACGCCACCGGGCACACCCTCGGAGGTCCCGAGGTCATCGTTGTCGACGAGCTCCGCATTGACCGCGCCGATGGTCCCGCCGATGGTGAAAACCGCGACACCGCCGATCGACGGCGACGCGCGGTACGCAGGCACGTCGGGATCCGGCTCGGTCACCCGGGCACGGAGCCAGCCGGCAAGCTGGCGATCCATGCTGTGGGTCTTGTGCGAGCGTGGGACGTGGATCACGACGTCGCCGTCCCGGTTGAGCCCGCCCGTCTCATCGCGGTCGAGTTCGCAGGCCTCCCATCCGTCGCCGTCCCAGGCCTCCCACGCGAGCGGCGGTCGATCCGGATCCACGCCGATGCCCTCGATCTCACAGCGCAGCCGCAGGGTCACGGCACAGGACGGGACGGCTTCCGACAGTCCGATGTACAAGGCATCGCCAGCCTTTGGGGCCGCGCTGAAGCAGAAGAACTTCACGCGCTTTGCGAGGGACTCCTCATGGTCCCGGAAGGTCTTGCCATCGACCATTGAGCCGACGCGAGTCAGCTCTGCCCGAACGATGGCGAGCTCGTCAGTGGTCTCGAAGATGATCGCCTCGTCGGTCTCTGTCCGGACGGTGGCGGCCTGGGTCCCTCTAGCAATGCGAACCGTGCCGGGCTGCGGTGCGGACAGCCAGTACGTCACCTGCGCACTCGCGGCGCTCGGCGGGAAGAGGCGGACGCCGAGCAGGTCGAGGAATGTCACGTATTGCCGGTCCGGGACGCGGTTCAACCGGTAGATGAGCTGGTCCGTCATATGCGCGAACAGCTCGATCAGCGTCACACCCGGATCGGACACGTTGTGGTCCGTCCACTCCGGAGAGCGGCGGGCGATCTGACGCTTGGCGTCATCGACCAGATCCTGGAAACGGCGATCGTCGAGGTTGGGGACCGGCAGGGCCATGGCTGTTGCTCCGTGACGGCGGGGTGAGGTCAGGCCTCGCCCGGGATGATGTAGAACGGGAACACAAGATTGCGTGGGTCGTTGACGTCGCTGGCCGTGTACTGGATGTCGAGCAGCAAGGCGTCCTCGTTATCTGGATGGCGATCCACGGCGATGTCCAGGACGTCGATCCGCGGCTCCCAGCGCCGGAGCGCTTCGCGCACGGCAAACGAAATCCGCCCCGCGGTTCGGCCGTCGACACCGTCGAAGACATAGTCGTGAATCGCGCAGCCGAACTCGGGACGCATCGGACGCTCGCCCGGCGCGGTTGAGAGGATCAGCCGGATGCTCTGCTCGATTTCCGCCTCGCGCGAGACCAGCCGGATGCCACCGGTTGCGTCGACGTCGATCGGGAAGTGCCAGCCACGTCCGATGAATTGATCTGACATCCGTGCGTCCTCGCTCCTCTGCTAGCCGATCAGGACCGTCATCACGGTTGGCACCAGCGTGCCCGGGGTCGAACAGCAGGTAGCCACTGATGAGACGTTGGCCGCGGGCTTGCCGCCGATCATCACGGTGGGTGAACCAGACGTGATTCGCCCGATCTGCATCGGCGGCGCCATGAACGGGTCCGCAGGATGGAGTCCGACGTGCGGCGGAGTGTTGACGCCCGAGCAGCCCATCACGGCCGCGGGCTTACCGCCGATGAGCACGTTCGGAACGACCGCGAGGGTGACCGGAGCGCTGAACGGAAAGGGCGGCCCGGGCTGCGGGATGCCGCTGGCCGGGTTCGGGATGAGATGGAGCGGACAGAGTCCCGTGATCTTGTCGCCCAGGACGATGGCTGGCGTTCCCATGGATGTCCGACTAGTTGAGCTGAATGGGGGTGCCGTCGATGTCGACGGGGCCGCTGGCCGAGATGGTCACGCTGGCGCCCTTCAGCGTCAGCTTGCCAGTAGCCTCCACGTTGACATTGGCCGAACCCTTGATGGTCAGATCGCCGGTCGATTCGATCAGGATGGTCCCGTCCGACTTGACGTGGATCTCGACATCGCTTTCCTTGAGCGCGATCTTGAGCTTGTCGTCCGAGGTGAGGAGGGCAATCCCGGCATCGCCGTCACCGTCCAGGAAGGCGAACCGATGGCCCTTGCGCGACACGAACCCGCGCCGCTTGACCTTGCCGTTGTCGAACAGGGAAGCTCCAAGACTCGGCTTGTCCACCCCGTTCCACAGCCCACCGACCACGAACGGTCGGCGGATGTCACCGAACTCGAACGCGACCAGGACCTCGTCGTGCACCTCCGGCAGCCAGACGGCACCTGATTTCGGCCCCGCGCCAAGGGAGACATGGCGCGCCCAATCGGACTCGTAGTCGTCGCCCAGCCATGGGAACTTGAGTTTGACCCGACCGAGGGCGTCGGGGTCGTCGTTGCCGGTGACGACTGCGACGACCACGCCGTCGATCCGTGTGGCCGGCGATCCGGAGCTGCTCGCGCCGCCGCCCGCCAGCTGGAGGAGCGAGCGGTCCTGGCGTCCGGACACGGTGAAGCGCGTCCGATAGCCATCCTGATCGAAGACGTGGCGCGTGCTGGTGATGACGTACTTGCCGGTGAACTGATCGGCGACGACGCCCACGCTCACGGCGACGCCAGCCTTGAGCTTCGGGCTCCCCTTGGCCAGTCCCTGCGCCTCCGCAAAGCCGCTCCCGATGCGATCGGACATCGAACGCGCGGCGGCATCCACCGCCCCCTGCGTCGACAGCGTTCGGTCGACGACGACGTGCGTCGGCTCCCCGAACGTCCTGGCTAGATCGATCGGCTTCGTCTTGAGCGTGGCCGACGAGGCACTCGCCGGCGCGCGGCCGACCAGGGCTTCCTTCTTCTTGTAGTCCCAGCCGCGGACCACCACCTCAGTCACCTGCTCCGATGACGAGAGGCGGGGATGGAACTCGAGGAGATTCTTGCCCATGACCAGCTTGCGCGGGTCATCATCACCGTAGTCCCCGTCGGGCGGTGCCGATTCAGAGGCGACCGGCTTCCGGAAATGGAATTTGCCCTCGCTGACCGCGAGCTCAAAGCCGATCTCGCGAGCTCGCCCCTGGAGGAACTCCCAGTCCGTCAGGTTGGCCTGGCTCACGTGGTCGTGGACCGGACCCGATGCGTCGATCGTGCCGATCTGCACGTTGATCGCCCCCGCGATTTCGCTGGCGATGTCCGAGTCAGTCATACCCGCAAAGGTCCGCGTGTGCCGGCCGCGATGGAGCCGATGCGATGGGTCATAGCCACGGACGATGGCCCGCGACCCGCCCTCGGTGTACTCGCCCTCCAGCGCGGTGACTTCGCCGACGATCAACGATTCCTGGGCGTTCCCGCCCACGTCGGTCGCCTTGACCGTCACCTTGGAGCCGATCTTCAGCCGGGCATCGGCCACAACCGTCCGCTCCACGTCGCGAAAGGTGAGGACGAACATGTCCGGCTGGTGCAGGAAATCGTCAACGATGATCTGCTCAATCAGGGGTTCGAGGGAGGCGTCGAGCGGCTGCCCGTCGACCTCGATCGTCGTCTGGAGGGTGAAGGTGGCCATCGCCTACCGACCGTTCACGACAGCCGCCTCGCCTCGTCGGCCGTGGGCAGCAGCAGCGTCGTCCCGAGCCGAACGCGATGAGGGTCGTGAATGTCGTTGAAGTCCGCCAATCCGCGCCAGAGCGCCGGGTCCTCGTACTCCCGCCAAGCGATCGACGCGAGGCTGTCGCCGGCGGCGAGGACGTGCGTCCGGCGACCGTGGATGGCGCCCGAGGTCGGGTTCCCCTTCTTGGGCGGGACCGGCACCTCCTCCAAGGTCACGTTGGCCGTGGCCCGCAGGGGTTTGCCGGAGCCGGCAAAGAGCAGATACTTTGCCTGGACCTGCTTGACATAGCCGCGGAACGAGGTCAGGGCCGGGTTCTCGCCCCATTCGAATACGACGATTGGCGGCTGGGGCTTCTTCTTGTTGACAGAATCGTCGGTTGCCTTCACCCACTCGAGCAAGGTGGCTACCGCTGCCGCGACGGTGGCGCCTTGCATGCCATCGTCGAACAGCAGCTCCATTTGGAGCGTCTGGGCGTTGGCCCCGCCGAATTCTGGCTTACCGGTCTGCTTCCCGCCCTTCATCTGTGGCCGGTTCCAGGTGGAGCTCTTGGCGATCGTGTATTCGCCCGGGTTGAAGTGGGTGTACAGCTCGGTGGGGCCGGCGACTACGCCCTCGACCACCCGCAGCGTCGCGACCGTGTACCCGTCCACTTCGCCGTACCCCATGGCTCAGCGGAACCCTGCGAATCCGATGTGGGACAGTTCCAGGACCTCGGTCGCGGCCTGGTTCTGGCCGACGTCCAGGGTCGGCCCGGTCCAGCGCACGGGGTAGACGCCGGACACGGACCAGGAGGCGACCTCCTCGCCCGCGGCGTCCTTGACGGCGATCTTGGCGGTCGTCCGGCTCATCGCCGGCTTGACCGTGGACAGCCACTTGGCGACATCGGCGGTCGATTTGGTCACCGGCCGGGTGAGCTTGATGTTCTGGTACTTCGCGCGGCCGGGTAGACGCCAGACCCAGCCGTTGATTCCGCCTTCCTTGTACTCGTGGACGTCGTACTCGACGGTCAAGCCCTCGCATTTCGTCCAGTCGCCGAGGGACGTCTGGCCGTCGATCGTGACCGTGAAGCGGAGTCCAAGGGCAGTCTCACTCATGGCCTCACCGCCCCGTGCTCAAGAGGCTGCCGTCGCGCTCCCGGTCCACGGTGAGCTCACGCTGAAAGCGGCGACGCAGGGGTTCGTACAGCTTCCGGGCCAGCTCATCGAGCTCGCGGGCCGAGGGGCCGGCGCCGGGTGCGCCCGATCCCGCCGGGCCGGCGCCTGCGGCAGCCGCGCCGCCATCGTCAGCTCGTTGCACGCCCGGCAGGGGCGATTCGGGCGCCGCCTGGATGGACCGCTGGATGATGCCCCCGAAGGCGTTCCCGTCGTCGAAGGATCCCGCGCCGCCCTGTTCCGGGCTTCCCGACCACGATGTGAGCGGTGTTGCCCCGGCTCCGGCGAACGATCCCTGGACGGACGGGTACCCGCCCTGGGCGCTGGAGGACTGCGCCCCGTCGCCTGAGTCATCGGCCCTCGCGGGGAGCCACTCGGTTGCGGCACGAGCACCCTTGACCGAGCCAATCGGGGCCAGGGACCCGAATCCGCCGCCGGGTCCGACCGAGGACGAGCCAACCCTCGATGTGGAAGTGTTGCCGACCGACACCGACCTGGCCGCCGCCGCGAGCCGCAGGACCGTCGGGCGTCCTCCAAAGCTGGACGGCAGGGGCTGGCCGCCACGGCTCGTTGGTCGGGTGGGGGAGCCACTGCTCAATCCGAGTGGCTCCGTTGGAGCGAACGAGGAAGCATCGGCCCCCGAGCCGGTCTGGGTCGGCCCGGTCTGGGTCGACCTGACCTGGCCTGGCGATCCGGGGGCGTGGGACAGCGCGCCTGTCCCAGCCGGGCTCGAGCCTCGCGCGAAGACCGATGCCGATGGCCCGGCGACGCCACCGGCGAGGGTGCGTTGCGCAGCGGGTCCGGCACCGGGCCGGAAGCCTGAAGGACCGCCGGACCCGGGCGTGAACCCTGTCGTGGGGCTCCCCCCGAATGCACCGTACGGGTCGATCCGCGAGAGGGCTGCCAGCGCGGCTGAGGGACTGCCCGGCTCTGGCTCATCGTCGACCGCCGCCGCTTCCGGGGGCCGTCGTACCGCCACTGCCGGACTGCTCAGATCGATCCCCGGCCGCAGGGTGCCAACAAGCTGACCGGCGGCTTCGTCGGTGACGCGTGCAACCGTGAGCGGCCGGATGGCCACGGCCGGGGACGTCGCAGAGGTGGTCATTGCCCAGGACGCGGTTGGAGAGGCAAGTGCGGGATGCGCCGTCGGATCCGCCTGGCCTGCCGGATCTGCGGAGGCTGGGTGGGCCATCGCAAACGGACCGGCCGCGAACGGATCGGCGGGCCGGCGTGCGGGACTGTCGGCCTGACGGGCGACAGTCGGAGTTGAGCCGGCCGGCTCGATCGATCGGGTCGATGGGTCCAGCGGAGTGCCAAACCGAACCCGGCGAGCCCGCATCGGTGCGGGCGTTGTCGGCAGCGTTGACCCCGCTGGCTCGATCCCGCCGGTCCTGGCCGCGTGACCGTCCGCAGGCGAAGCGACGGAGCGGCTCACGAGCGGCATCCGGGCCGTGGCAGCGTGACCAGACGAAGTTCCCGGCCCGACGAAGCTTGGCGATCCAGGCGAGGCATCGGGCGTCCGCGCGGTGTCGGCGGCGACGCTGGTCGAAGCGGCGACGCCGGTCGAACGAGCGACGCCGTCGCCGGAATGGGCGCCGTCGCCGGAATGGGCGGCACCGACTGCACGCTCCCCGACGATGCCAATCGGCCGGTCATCGACCTTGGTTGATCGCATCAGCGAGGGACCGCCCTCGATCCACCGCGCCAACGTCGGCGCTGGCAACTGCGGGGTCGGAGGCGAGTGGTACTGACTGGGCTCGGTCGCGATCGGGGAGGCGCTTCCCGTCGAGCTATCGGTCGCAATGGCGGACACGCTGGATGCGCCCGCGACCGGTCCATCGCCAGACGACGAGGAACCCGATGACGAGGAGCCAGACGACGAGCCACCGGACGACGAGGAACCTGCCCAGGTCAGCCCACTCGCGGCGTCGATGGCGGGTAGGTGACCTCCAGCCGATGCCGAATCGTCGGCGACCGGCCAATGGGGGTGTGCTGCGCCTGCAGTGTTGCCGGTCGCAGGGGTCCGCTGGGCGCGACCGCGCCGAGCGCTCGTCGGCATCGGCTCGGCGGGCGTGCGCGACACGGGTGCGCTGACGGCGCTGACCAGGCCCCGCGGCGCATCCAGACCGCGGTCGTGGGTCAGCCGTTGCAGGGCCAGCCTGGTCCCCCTGCCCCCGGCAAGTTCCTGCTCATAGCCCCGGGTCCGGGCAATCAGCGGAGCAGGACCAATGGTGGGAACGAGGGCCGGAGCGCGCCGCCACGCCGGGACGCCGGACCGTTCGACTGAAACCGACCTGGCGGCGGCAGGCGCCGACCCATCGGATGCCGGCTGCGAACGGCCCCAGGGCAGGAATCGCTGGAGCGACCCAAAGTCCATCCGCGTTTCATCCCTCAGTTGCGCGCCGGTTCAGCCGGTCGATTTCCTCGACGAACCTCCGGCGAACCGGATGCTCGAGATCGAGAAGCTCCTCGAACGACCAATGGAAGTGATAGGCGACGTACGCGACCTCCTCGAGGAGCCGCTCGGACGCGTACGTCACGATTCCCCCGGCAGGTCACCCGCAAGGTCGATCGTGAATTCGTGCTTGCAGGAAGGGCACGCTACTGACGCGTGACTGTGACCCTCCGCGTTGACTCGCCGGTAGAGGTCCTGGAGGAACGCGAGGTCCGACGCGAAGAGCCCCTCGATCGTCCCGGTCGTCACGCCCTGCACACTGCCGAGCCTCGTCACTACGCGAGCGAGGAGGATGACGGTGAGGTACGCATCGTTCTCGCGGACTCGCGGGTCGCGTTGCGGCAGGATCTCGTCCCGGGCGGTCGCCAGACGCATGACACCGTCGCGGTGGACGGTGCCAGCGTCGTCGACGTAGCCGCGCGGGAGGATGAATGGGTACTCGGTGCGTAATTCCGTCGGCGGCCGCAGCGTTGGAACGGCCGCCGCAGCCAGACCGGCGGTCATCTCACTTCACCCGGATCAACTCTTCGCACACGATCGTGCATTCCTCGGTCAGAACCTCGTTGGCTCCGGCCTTGGCGGATCCCATAGAAATCTTCGAGACCCAGCCATTGATGAAGTTGTAACGCGACACCTCGCCGATCTCGTAGTCGTACAGGACGACCGAGCCGTTGCGGCGGGCGTCCGAGACCTTGCCCTGGTACATCGCGTAGTGCCAGTTCCAGAGGTCCATTGACGCGCTCTTGGCGCGCTTGAGCGTGATCGTGGGCGGCTTGCGCGAGCCGGGCAGTTTCTTGATCACCGGCTTCCCATCGAAGCCGTTCTCCTTGAGATCGATGACATCGATCTCCGAGGTGATCCCCGACAGCTCCGAGAACTGGGCGATCTCCGTGTTGTCGATCTCGACCGAGAAGTGGTACGACGCGATCCCGTCGTTGGGGAGACTGGGTAGTCCACCGGGCATGTTTCTCGCTCCTTACTCGGTCTGGTCGGCCCTGGGGAAGCGGCCGCTACTCACTGACCGCGGCCCCGCCCGAGAACTGGGCGATCCGGAAGATGACGAACTCGGCCGGCTTGACCGGCGCGATGCCGATCTCCACGACGAGCTGGCCACGGTCGATGACGTCAGGCGGGTTCGTCTCGGCGTCGCACTTGACGTAGAACGACTCCTGGGGTGTTGCGCCAAAGAGCGCGCCCTGGCGCCAGACGCCGGTCAGGTAGGCGTTGATCGTTCGCTTGACGCGCTCCCAGAGCGCCATGTCATTCGGCTCGAAGACCACCCACTGGGTGCCTTCGAGGATCGACTCCTCGACGTAGTTGAAGAGCCGACGAACGTTGAGGTAGCGCCACGACGGATCGGAGGACAGCGTCCGGGCGCCCCAGACGCGGATTCCGCGGCCCGGGAAGGCGCGAATGACATTGATCCCGTGTGGGTTGAGCTGATCGTGTTCGGCCTTCGTGATCTGGAGGGCGAGTGCGATGACGCCGCGGACCACTTCGTTCGCGGGAGCCTTGTGGACGCCGCGCTGGTCGTCACTGCGGGCCCAGATCCCGGCCATGTGGCCGGATGGCGGGACGAACTTGGCCTGCCCAGATGGCGGATCAAAAACCTTGATCCAGGGCCAGTACAACGTCGCGTACTTGCTGTCGTAGCCGGCCTTGTCGACCCGCCACTCCTTGACCTGCTGGGCATTGAGGCCGGGCAGCGGATCGAGGATGGCGACTCGGTCGCCCATCATCTCGCAGTGGGCGAGCATCGCCAGATGCACCGCCTGGACGCCTTCGAGGTCGATGATCCCCTGCTCGTACACGGCCATCAGGTCGGGCACTGCGAGCATGGTGACTTCGTCGACCGCTTCGAGTCCGGCGAACCCGGTCCGATCGGCCGTGTTGCCGACGTAGTCATCGGGCGTGACCCGTGCCGGCATGCTTCCCCCGCCGCCGACCAGGGCGAGCGACCCGCTGGCGGGTGTGGCGAGTGCGCCGACCTCTTCGATGGTGATGGTCTTGCTCTGGGCCTTGACCATCGTTGCCACGTTCTGCTTGCCGCGGCCGACCGTGACGTTGTCGTACGTCTCCGCGACCTTGCCGCCCTGCTTGACGACGAGTTTGAAGACGCCCTCGGCGGGTTCGGATGCGTCGGCGATGTCCACGGTGATGTCATTGCCAGTCGTACCGGCCTGCAGCGCAGCGACCCGAAACGCGGGCTTATCCTTGCTCTCCGCGCTCGGCAGCTCGGCGCGTGCGACCGGCTGGGCGCCGTCCGCGCCAACCCGTACGACGTACGCCGCTCCTCCACCGTTGAGGAAGTAGCCGTAGACGGCATGGGCCAGATACGTTCCGGGGACGAACTCCCCGAAACTCGTCGTGAACTGGCCCCAGTTCGTGACGAGGCGCGGCTCGTTGAATGGGCCCTTCTCGGCGAGCCCGACAAAGGCTGCAACGGCGGTTCCGACGCCCTCGATGGGTCGGGAGCCGGCTTGTACCTCCTCGATGTACACGCCGGGCGAGAGGTAGTTCGGCATGTGTCAACCCTTCCTGCGGTGAGCGGATGCGTTGAGCCTCGCGGTTCGGGGAGTCTCCGGCAAGGACCACTCGGACGGGCATCAGGGCGGCGGCGTTGGCCCATTCGGGCAGGCTGGCTGGCCCAAAGGGCTGCCCCCCGTCCGCTGTGCCGTCGGCGATTGGGCGGGGAGACTCGGAGCGATGATCTCGGAGGTGGATTCTGCCCTGGACGCCCTCGTCCGCCGCGACGTGTTGAATGGGTCGCGCGTGGACGTTGAGTTCGAGGCGCCCACCAAGGACTGGGTGTCGCGGCGTAACGCGCCGACGATCTCGATGTACCTGTACGACATTCGCGAGGATCTTCCGCGTCGACAGATCGTCGCCGAGCCGCGGCGCGATGCCACCACAGGGCACGTGACTGAACGCCGCATGCCTTCACGGCGCTTCCGGTTGTCGTACCTGGTCACCGCCTGGACGCAGCGTCCGGAGGACGAACATCGCCTGCTGTCAGGTCTCCTCGCGACCTTTGTCCGGAACGAGATCATTCCGCGCGATCTCGTGACCGGGCCGCTGGCCACCTCGCCGTACCCCGTGATCCTCACCGTGTGCCTGCCACCGCCGCAGGATCGATCACTGGCCGATGTGTGGTCGGCCCTTGGTGGCGAGCTCAAGCCCTCGCTCGACCTGGTGGCGACCGCTCCGCTCGACGCTTCGTGGACCTTCCCGGCAGCAGCGGCGGTCCTCTCGGAGTTGAGCCTCGGGGTGGGCGGACCCGGGATCGACGCCGAACCTGGACCGGGTGGCAGGGATCGACTCGGGCGGCGCGGCCGCGGCGGGCCCCTTGGCCCCGGCGGAGAGGCTGATCAGGACGAGATCATTCGAGGCGGGCGCGTCGGTGTCGCCCCCCAGGAAGCCGACGGCGAAGCGGCCGGAGCCGGTTCAAAGGGCAAGGGCCGCGGCAAGGGCGGGACGTCCGCGGGCACGCCCGAATCCGCGGAAACGGAGCGAGACCTGGCGGGGACTCTCGAGCGCATGGGCGGCGGCCGGATCGTGCGCGTCCGCGGGATTTCCCGCCCGTCGCGATGACCCGGTCCGCTCCTCGGGCGGCGCGCGGGCGTGCTGCTGAGCCCCCAGGGGAGGCCGCAACGGGCGAGCTGGCCGGGCGGACGCTCGCTGCCGAATCAGAGCTGCCCGCCTCCGAACCATCGGCCGAGTCAGAACTGTTCGGCCCCGATCCCACGAGGACGGCGTCCACGGCCTCCCGTGGGCCGGACCCTTCGTTGGTCCACCTCTTCGGGCGATTGGCGATCCTCGAGGCCCGCGTTCGCGCCGCAGTTGACCGCCGACGATCGACGGACCCTGACCCGGACGACCGATTCCGCGGCCTGTACATCTCGGATACGCAGGTTGATCAGTTGCTCGTCGGCCCGCTCGGGGTAGACCCGGGACCGCTTCCGGAGCTCATCGCGGCGGCCGCCCGAGTCGACGCCCGCGCCGAGATCGCCGAGATCGGTGGTGCCGATATTCGCCTACGCCGGCTCGAGCGGGCGTTTGGTCTCGACCAGACGGATTCGGAGCTGCTGCTCGTCGCGCTGGCGCCAGACCTCGACCAGCGGTTCGAGCGCCTGTACGCCTATCTGCACGACGATGTGTCACGTCGTCGGGCGAGCGTGGGCCTCGCCCTCGAGCTCGCAACCGGTCACGACGGGCTGCGGATTGAACGCCATCGACTTGGCCCGACCGCGCCGCTGGTGGCCGGCGGTCTGGTGCTCGTCGAGGATCCGGACCGGCCGTTCCTGACCCGCTCACTTCGCGTCCCGGACCGCGTGGCCGGTCATCTCCTCGGGGATCCGCGGCCCGAGCCCAGGGTTGATTCGCTCCTCGTGGACGTGTGGCCCGCTCCAGCGCCCGGGCTGGAACGTCTCGTGCGGGCGCTTCGGGTTGGCACGCCGCTGGCCTATCTCCGGGAACGCAGCGGGACGGCGGGCCGCGGCTGGGCGGTCGCTGCGAGTCGTGAGATCGGACGCCCGACGCTTGTCGTGGACCTCGGGCGACTCACCGCCGGCGACGACGCCGCCGATACGGGCGCGGCGCTCGTGCGAGAGGCCCGGTTGCGTGGTGCGGTCCTCATCGCCGGGCCCATCGAGGTTCTCGCGGAGCGCGGCCCCATCGCGATCCGGGCCATCGCCGAGGGGACCGGTCCGACGATCCTGCTCGGGACCAGGGGATGGGATCCTGGCTGGTCGCGCGAGGTGCCGCTGCTGCTGGATGCGCCGGTCCTCCCGACGGAAGAACGAAGTCAAGCCTGGTTGATGGCCGTCGGCGGATCGAGCGATCACCCCACCACGCCGTTTGAGGATGGCGTCGATCCCGCGGTCGTGACCTCCGGGTTTCGGCTGGACCCGGAACAGGTCCGGCGGGCCTCGACTGCCGCCCGGCGAATCGCGAGCGCGGAGGACCGGGCCGTGTCGGCCGGTGACGTCGCTGCGGGGGCACGGGCCCAGAACGCTGGGGGGCTGGAACGCCTGGCCCGCCGCGTTCCCGCCATGGCCGTGTGGGAGGATCTCATCCTTCCGGGCGAGGTCACCCTTCAGCTCCACCAGCTCACGGACCGGGCTCGGCACCGCGAACGCGTGCTCAACGCGTGGGGGATGGGCGGTGGTGGAGCCCGCGGCAGTGGCGTGACCTCGCTCTTTGCGGGTGATTCGGGTACCGGCAAGACGCTCTCGGCGGAGATTGTGGCGGCAGACCTTGGGCTTGATCTCTACGTGATCGACCTTGCGACCGTGGTCGACAAATACATCGGCGAGACGGAGAAGAACCTTGACCGGATCTTCGCGGAGGCGGACCGGGTCAACGGTGTACTCCTGTTCGACGAGGCGGACGCGATCTTCGGCAAGCGCTCGGAGGTGAAGGACGCGCGCGACCGATACGCGAACGTCGAGATTGCCTACCTGCTCCAGCGGATGGAGCGGTTCGACGGCCTCGCAGTCCTGACCACCAACCTGCGGGCCAACCTCGATGAGGCGTTCCTTCGACGGCTGGATGTCATCGTTGACTTCCCGATGCCCGAGGAGGCCGACCGCTATGGGCTGTGGGAACGCCACCTGCCGGCCTCATTGCCGCGTGCCGCGGACCTGGATCTGGCCTTCCTCGCCCGGGCATTCAAGCTATCGGGCGGAAATATCCGCAACGTCTGCCTCGCTGCCGCGTTCTTTGCGGCGGCGGAGGACCGGCCAGTCGAGATGACTGACCTGATTCGGGGCACCGAACGTGAGTACCTCAAGCTCGGTCGGCTGACCCACGAGGGCGAGTTCGGCGAATACTTCGGGATGATCGAGGAACACTGATCCCCAGGCCGCTGAACCCCGGCGAACCGGGCGTCCTCGCTCGCCATCGTCAAGAACGTTTTCGGGAGTCATAGCCAGGACGCGGCGGCCCACGCCCATTCCGGACAGTCCCGTCGGGGATCGTCGCGTTCGAGGGCGACGCCGTGGAGAACGTCGGTCCCAACCCGACCTGACCCTACGGGCCGAAGAGGACCATCCGGAAGTATTTGCGGTAGACGCCCCGCATGCCCCATTCCGGGCCGATATCCTCGATGTAGCCCCAGTCCGCCTTGCTCTGCTCGTCGTACCTGGCGCAGCCCTCGGCGTAGAGCTTCTCCTTGATCCGCGTCAGGTTCTTCTCGTAGATCGCCCCGTAGCCCCCCTGCTCCTGGGTGGCGGCGGCCACCACGATCTCGCGGCTGGCTCCGGTGGAGGCCATCACACCGTGGATCTGGGCCTCGGCCTCCACCGAGCCTTCGTCGCTCCCCGGGGAGCGCCCGGTGAGGGTCTGGGCGAAGCCCTTGGCGCACTCCTCGGCCTTGGCCTTCATCACGACGCCGTAACCTGCGGCCTCCCGGGCGGCCCGCGCGTTCTTCATGCCCTGGAATGCGCCGTAGCCCATCGCGACGGCCGCCGCGAGCGGGACAAGGATCGCCGCCGCAGCGGCGCCGACCGCGGCGAGGTCGATCGCGATCACCGAGGTCCCCGCCCCTGTGGTTGTCGCCTCGACGGCCGCCTTGCCACCTTCGGTCGCTACGCGCTTGCCGACCTCCGCGGCGATCCGCGGCCAGTTCGGGTGCACCTCGCCGACGACCGTCACCTTGACCGAGAGCTTGACGTCGTAGCCGCTGTTGAGGTTGATCGTGCCCTCACCGCTCAGGCCGCCGGAGACCTCCACGCCGAGTGCCACCGCGTCACTGATCTTGTCCCACTCGACGCCGGCAACGACGAACTTGAGGCCGGCGATGCCCTTGAGCCACGGGTAGCGGGTCTTGATCGAGGCCTCGGCGGCGAAGTTGACGTCGAGCTTCTTCATCGACAGTTCGAAGCCCATCGTCTCCTTGACCTTCTCGATGTCGATGGCGTCGAAGATGGCGAAGCCCTTTTGCTCGGCGAGCGTGATCTCGGCCTGGCCACCGACGTTCGAGGTGCCGCCGGCACCGACGGAGGCGCTGTCCTTGCCCTTCGGGACGATTTCGCCCTTCACCTCGCCCTTCAGGGCCACGGATCCCTGGATGTACGACGCCTTCCCGCCGAGGTCGATCTTCGTGGAGTTCGGCTCGATCGGGACCGTGAAGGACGGCGTGATCTGCTGGGCACCCTGGCGCTGTGCGACCGGGGAGCGCCGCACGGAATGCATGAGCATGCGCTGCACGGCAGCGTTGCCGGCGGTGCGCTGCACGGATGCGAGAAAGCGAATTCGAGCACCCGCGTCCTGGTTGGCCAACCCCAGCGCCGCGAGGCCCATGCCGGCGTCGAACATTCCGGTCGCGGGCATGGCGAAGCCGGTGTCGGACATGGCCGCTTCGCGGCCCCGCGTGACCGTCGGCTCGGCGGTCCTGGTCTGGTTCGCTGCCTCAGCCAACTCGCGCCTCTCCGAGCGGGCATGCCTGCGATCCGTCCGGTGTCATCTAGGGCGGACCCGGTGCTTTTCCGGGCGGCGTCGTGGTGGGCGCAGGGCTGCCAGTCGATCCGGGATCCGGCGTCGAGGCCGGGCCATTCTTCGCGGCCGCGAGCGCGGCCTCGGCCATCTGCGCGGTGATGGCCCGCAGCGATTCCCGCACCGCGCTTGACGCCCGGGTCAGCTTTGCCGTGGCCATCACGAGGAACTGGATCGCGCCGAGGTCCACCTTGGCGCCACCCAGGGCCGCCTGGCGACTCAGGGTCAGCAGCACCTGCTGGGAGGCGCCGCGGAACTCGCCCATCAGCGCGGCCACCTCCGACTCGACTGTCTTCGCCTCCGTCTCGAGACGGCTCAGCAGGGTGACGTCGGACTCGCCCTTGGCCTGTTTCAGGAGCTTGTTGAGCCGCTCGGCGAGGTTGTCCCAGGCCGCTTCGTCGGCCACCTTCACATCCAGCTTGGACATCAGGTCGCGGAAGCGCTTGCCATACTTGGCGATGCCCTTGATTGAACTGACGGCGTCTGCAGATGCCACGATCCCGCTCTTCATCAGCGCGGATGCCTCGC
This sequence comes from uncultured Anaerolineaceae bacterium, assembly GCA_964427285.1. GTDB lineage: Bacteria > Chloroflexota > Limnocylindria > Limnocylindrales > CSP1-4 > SPCO01. The sequence goes on along the minus strand of CAYRTS010000050.1, from coordinate 3,640 downwards.
TATTGAGCTTGGGCAGCTGGTCGAGCAGCGTCGTGTACACCTGCGCATCGAGCGGCTTGGCTCCGCCCTTGATGAGACCCTCCGCCAACGTGACGATCTGGCGGGTGGCGCCGCCGGAGAAGTAGCCGCCTCCTTCGGTCGCGTTGATCAGCCCCTGCGTGTCACCGATCTTCTCGACCAACGACTTCTGCAACGCCTTGTCGCTCGACTTGAGCGCCCCCTCGAGCTGCATGTGGTAGTCGTCGATCTTGCCGTACAGCGCGGCCCGGTCGCCTTCGCTGAGCGGCTTGAACGGCACCTCGGCAACCCCGAGTTCCTTCATCTGCGTGCGGATCTGCTCCGCCAGCTGCTTGTTTCCGGCCGCCTCGGCATCGTGCAGGGTCTTGGCCATGATCGTGGACTCAGCGACCTTCTCGGCGCGCGTCCCGACCTCGAGGCGCAGGACCGGGTCGAGCTGGTCGTAGAGATGGAGCCGGCGCGGATCGGTGAAAAAGTCCGCCAGCAGCATCTGGCCCAGCCGGTCGGGACTCGTCCCCACCCGACCGGCCATGAACGATCGCAGCGCATTGCGGTTCTTCGACGAATTCGGGCCAAGGAGGCTGATGTCGAAATCGTTGGTGAACTTGCCCTGGGTCCCGGTCCGCTTCACGGCCGCCTGGCCGGCTTCGTCCACGCCGCCTTCGAGGGTCCGGACGAAGGTATTGATGTCGCCCATGAATGCGTCCCGCCAGGACATGATGGACTTGCCCGCCGCGGACTCGTTGCCCAGCGCCAAGCTCAGGTCCTTCCAGCCGCCATTCATCTCGAGCACCTTCTTTGGCCCCATCCGCTCCACGGCGAGGACCGCCAGCGCCTCGCCGGTCGCGGGGTTGGCCTTGCATTCAGCGACGAGGCTGCTGGCCCGCTTGGCGAGTTCAGCCGGTGTGATCTTGGCCAACTCAGCCGGGATCGCGGCGAGCGTCTTCAAACGAGCGGCGATCGGCGAGCCCTCGCCGACGATCGCGAGGAGGTCGGCGGCGTTCTTGCCGGTCCGGCCCATGACGACCTCCGCGCCGAGTTCGGTGACGGCTCGTTCAATGAGTGCCTTGTCGGGCGCCTTGCCGGCCAGCGCGCCGAGCTCGTCGAGGACCTTCCCACCGACTTTCGACCCGGCCGCCAGCGCAGCCTTGTCAACGGCTCCCGATAGCGCCTTGCCAAGCGGCTTGGCCGCCTGGAACACGTCGACGAAGACCATGACCGTCGCGAGCGCCGCCTCGAACATGGCCATGCTGGCCTGACCGGAGGCGAGGAGCTCCGTCCCGCCGCCGGTGGTGGCCTTGTCCGCCTCAGACATCGTGAGCGCCTTGTCCCACGCGACGGCGGCCTGGCCCACCCCAAGTCCCACGCCGAAGCCCACCAGCGCGGCCGTGGCAAGACCGGCCGTCGCGAACTCGGCGATGATGAAGGCGGCCGCCGCGAGGGTCGCGATCCCCATCGACTTCCAGAACTCCACGTTTGACTTGAGCTCCAGGACCTCCTTGGCGAGGGCCTGCGCGATGGGATCCTTCCAGTCGATGCCCGACGTGCCCTTTGTCCCCGCGAACAGCTGCTGGTGGATGGGCGAGAGCTCGTAGGCCAGGCCGCCGGCGAGCTTTGGCCTCGTACCGCGGATGGAATCTCGGGTCGTGGTCAGCATGGTGACGATCGCGGCCTTGGCGGCCTTCGGGTCCTCGGATGCGGCGGCGCCCATCGCCTTGTCGCCGCTCATCAGGCCGATACCGGCGACGGGGTAGGCGATCGACAGCCCGGTCATGATCGCGGTGAGGACGTCCCACTGTGCCTTGACGTTCTTCCACGGCGTCCTGGCCAGGCCCTCGGGGGCCACGCCCGACGCACGCGCCTTCTCGTCACGATCGGGTGGGGGGTTGGCGTCGACCTCCGGCGGGGCTGCGTCCGGGTTGAAGGACATCGGCCAGTAGAGCGTCTTGTCGGTCGGCATGTAGTACCGGCGTTCGAGGCCGACGATGATGTTCTTCAGTCCGTTCCGGACCTCGCCTGCCTCCTTGGTGACCCTGATTGCTGCGCTGAGCTCAGCCAGCCGCGCGTTCTGTTCTTCTTGGGACGGGCCGCCAGCTCCTCCGCCGTCGGCGCCCTCCTTGACACCCAGCTTTTCGAGCTCCTTTGTCGCATACGTCTCGTTCGTCGTGAGGTAGCTGCCCGCGATGCCCCGGGCGTCCACGATGAACTTGTCCGCGAGCGGTTTGGCGATCGGAAGGTTGTAGAGCTCCGCACCACCCTGCAGGGACAGTGCCCACTCACCGGGGTTGGCCTTGGCAACGTCGAGGACCTTGTCACCGAAGCTTCCCCACAGGGTCTCCAGGGCGTACTCGTCGAACGGGCCGATCCAGCCCTGGTGATTCAAGATCGTGATGAGCGGCATCTTCTGGTCGACCTTGGCCTTGCCAAGGTTCTTGACGAGCTTGATCAGCCCGACATCCTTCTTCTCGATCGCCTCGGTAATGAGCTCCTCATCGGACTTGCCGGCATTTGTGTTGCGGAAGCCGCCGTCGCGCTGCACGGCGCCCCCATGTCCGCCGGCGGACATGCGCGACGGGGCATTGGATCGCGGTCCAGCTCGCGGGCCGCCAGGGTGCCTGGGGCCTGCCGGTCGAATGATCGTGCCCACCGCGCGGTTGCCCGCCTGACGTTGAAGTCGGACAACGTCCGCCGGCCGCATCCTCGCGAGGCCCGCGGCGAGTCCTCCGCCGGGCATGGCCAATTGCGGGCCGGCGGCGAGCGCGGGGGTGTCGATCGTCTTCGCGTCCGGGGCTGCCTGCGTCCTGACGACGGCTTGTGTGTCACCCATCTTGAGCGCAATCGCTCCCAACACGAGTCGTCTGGCGCGACCGGGTACGTGCAGGATCGGGTGTCCAGCCGGGTCGAGGAAGGGTCGGCTGGGCGGGCGAGTGGGCGCCCATCCGTGCCCGAAGGGGCAAGTCGCGAGCGAGCGTCCGGGCCTTGCATCCCGCTGCGTGGTGGGGCACTCTCTCTGTCACACACGGAGGCTCGCCCGATGCACGTCCACGACGATCTCGATCCGACCGCCAGGCTGCGCGCGGCTCCCACACGACCTACCGGGGATGCCGCCAGCGTTGCCCGCGCCGTCGCCGATCCAGGCGGGTCTTCGCCGGCGGCACTCCTCGAACTGCAGCGGCTGGCCGGGAACGCGTCCGTCAGTCGCCTCATGACTCAGCGCGAGGATGAGGGATCGGCCCCCGGCCGGTCACCGGTCCTTGATGTCGTGGGTCAGGGCGGCGGAGCACCCCTCGGTGATGGGCTCCAGTCCGAGATGGAAGGCCGTCTTGGCGGTGATTTCAGCGACGTACGGGTCCATCGCGACGCGAGTGCGTCCGAATCCGCGAAGGCGGTCTCGGCCAACGCCTATACGGTCGGGAGCGACGTGGTCTTCCGCTCCGACCAGTGGTCGCCGGACACCGAGCAGGGGAAGCACACGATCGCCCATGAGCTGACCCACGTCATGCAGCAGCGGGCCGGACCAGTGGCCGGCTCGGAGACCGGGGACGGGATCCGGCTTTCGGATCCAGCCGATCCGTTCGAGCGTGCAGCAGAGACCAATGCAGATGCGGCGATGAGTGCCCAG
>CAYRTS010000049.1:0-22363 GCA_964427285.1 uncultured Anaerolineaceae bacterium | reverse complement strand
GGTCCCCTGCTGGAACGTTCCGATCACGTCTCGCGTATCGGCCGGATTGCGGCTCTCGAACGTTGCGCCGGAGGTGGACTCGCACCACTCGCCCGCGATGAATTGCCCGAACGATGGGACGGTAGGCAGATCCCGGGCCGAAGGCAGCGCGGTGGCGTCCGTCATTGCCGCATCGTAGCCCGGTTCATGCCGGTCCGGGCAGCGTTCGCGATCGGCTGCCTGGCGCCAGGTCAACTGGAATACCGGCCCGTTGCGGACCTTGGATCTACCGGCCGAGTGGCCCACGCCTGGTGCACGAACGCACCGGAATCTTGTGAATTCGCGGATCCCGGGCGGTTAAGGGTGAAACCTATCGATTGCCGAATGCCTCGGACTGACGTAGGGCGCCACGGAGATTCCTTGCGTCCGGCTCCGCGAAGACACCAGGAGGTATCCATGAAGCGAGTCCTGATCCTGGCCGCTGCGGCGGTCCTGACGGTCGGGGTGATCGGCACGGCATCGGCCGACGATGACCACGACGGCGACTCAGAGCGACGTGACGTCAAGGCAAGCCTCAGCGGGTTCGCCGAAGTACCGTCCATCTCGACGACGGGCACCGGAAGGCTTCGCCTCAGGATCGACCCCGGGACCTCGACGATCACCTACGAGCTGACCTTCTCGGGTCTCCAGGGCGGGGCCGTGACGGGGGCTCACATCCATCTCGGACAGGCGGGCGTCGCCGGCGGAGTCATTGCCAGCCTATGCGGTGGAACCGAGACAGCATGTCCGGCAACTCCCGCCGGCGTGCTCTCAGGCACGATCGTCCCCGCCGAGATCCTCGGCCCGGCGGCCCAGGGAATTGCCCCCGGCGAGTTCGCCGAGGTTCTCCGGGCGATCCGCGCCGGCGCTGTCTACGCCAACGTGCACACCACGACCTACTCTGGCGGCGAGATCCGTGGCCAGCTCAAGGGTGGCAAGTGGTAACCATCGCCGACTGATCAGCCGGGCGACAACAACGTCGCCCGCCGGCATCGCAGTACTCGAGCCCCGGGATTGTTCGGTGTCCCCCGACGCCGCTCCCGGGGCTTTCCATTGGGCCGAGTGCGTCTAGATCTAGACGCACTCGAAGGCCGCTGCCACTGAACCGCCACCGCCGAGGCAGAGTGTGGCCAGTCCGTAACGCCCGCCCCGACGCCGCAATTCGTGCAGGAGCGTGGCCACGATGCGCGCCCCGCTGGCTCCGATCGGGTGACCGAGGGCGATGGCGCCGCCGTTCACGTTGACCCGGTCCCAGTCGAAGCCCAGTTCGCGACCATCGGCCAGGACCTGGGCGGCAAATGCCTCATTGATCTCGATCAGGTCGAACGCCTCGAGCGGCAGCTCGATCCGGTCGAGCAGCCGGCGGACGCCCTGGACCGGCGCAAGGAACAGCCACTTTGGGGCGACCTCTGCCTGGGCGTAGCCAACGATCCGCGCGAAGGGCGTGAGACCCAGGCGCTCAACGGTCCGCTCGGACGCCAGGACGGTCGCGGCCGCCCCGTCGGTGATCCCGGGCGCGTTGCCGGCCGTGACCGTTCCGTCCGTGGCCTCGCCGCGGTCCTCGCCGTCGGGCAACGCAAAAACCGGCTTCAGCCTTGCCAGCGCTTCGGCGCTCGAGTCGCGTCGTGGGCCTTCATCCGTGGTCACGATCGTCTCGCGGCCCTTCGCGTCCCTGACCGCGACCGGCGCAATCTCAGCATCGAAGCGGCCGGCATCGATCGCCGCGATCGCCTTGCGGTGACTGTCCAGCGCAAAGGCATCCTGGTCGGCCCGGCTCACGTGTTCCTTGATGGCCACACGTTCGGCATGGGTCCCCATGTGGCAATCCTCGATCGCGCACCACAGACCGTCGGCGACGGTCGAGTCGACGAGTTCGCCGTTGCCGAGTCGGTAACCGAAGCGCGCGCCGGGAAGCAGGTACGGGGCGCCGTTCATCGATTCCATGCCGCCCGCGACGACAATCTCCGCGTCGCCGGCACGGATTTCCGCGGCGCCGAGCATCATCGCCTTGAGCCCGGACCCGCAGACCCGGTTGATGGTCGTTGCGCTCGTGGTGTCGGGGAGGCCGGCGCGCAGGGCCGCCTGCCGCGCTGGTGCCTGGCCAGCACCCGATTGGAGCACCTGGCCCATCAGGACTTCGTCGATCGGGGTTCCATCGGGGAGCCCGGCACGTACGACGGCGGCACGGATGGCGACACCGCCCAATTCGACGGCGGGGACACCTGCCAGCGCGCCTCCGAATTTCCCGATCGGCGTCCGCGCGGCGCTCACGACGTAGACGTGGCCGTTCGGGCCGCGTTCGCCGGTGGATCGGCCTCGTTCCTGCACGTAAGGAGTCTACGACGGTCCGCACGAGCGACGCCCGACGAGGGTCCGTGCCCGGCGGCGAAGGGACGGAGACTCCTCAGGGTTTCGGCGACACTCGCGGGTACGAGTAGAAGCCGCGACCCGTCTTCTGGCCGAGGTTGCCGGTTTCGACCAACCGGATGAGCACCGGGGGCGGGGTGAACCGGCCGCCATCGAGGCCCTCGTCAAGCACGCGCATGACGCCCAGGCAGACGTCCAGCCCGATGAAGTCGGCCAGCTCCAGCGGTCCCATCGGATGGTTCAGCCCGATCCGGGCACCGGCGTCAATGTCCTCGGCCGTGCCGACTCCCTCTTCGAGCGCACGCATCGCCTCGGCCAACAGCGGCATCAGAATCCTGTTGACGAGGAACCCTGGCCGGTCGCTCGAGACAATCACCTGCTTGCCCAGTCGGTCGGCCAGTTCGCGGATCGCCGCCTCGGTCGCCGTGCTCGTCGAGGCGCCGCGGATCAGCTCCACCAGCGGCATGACTGGCACCGGGCTGAAGAAGTGCATCCCGACGAATCGCTCCCGGCGCGACTCTGACACCGCCGAAGCCAGGCGATCAATCGAGATCGAGCTCGTGTTCGATGCGAATACGGCGATCGGCGGCGCCAGTCGATCGAGTTCACGCCATAGTCGCGACTTGACTTCGAGGTCCTCGAACACGGCCTCGATGACGAGGTCGGCGTCGCGAACGGCGGTCAGGTCGGCGGTGGGCCGGACGCGGCCGAGCGTCGCGTCGCGTGCCGCCACGTCGAGTCGTCCCTTGGAGACCGCCCGTTCCAGGTTCGCCGCGATCCTCGCCACGCCCGCCTCTGCCCTGGCGAGCTCCGGCTCGTACAGGACCACCGATAGGCCGATCGAGGCGTGCACCTGGGCGATCCCGTGGCCCATCAACCCGGCCCCGGCCACGAACACCCGCTGGATCGTCATGCCGAGGCCGCGAGAGCCCCGATCGAAACGCCCACCCCGGTCGGGTCGGCTCCCAGCGGACCGGCGGCGAATCGTGCCCCGAAGGCCGGGGTGATGAATCGTGCCGGAGGCATCGATGCCTGGGCGGTCATCGGGGTTCAACCAGCAGTTCGAAGAGTCGGTCCGCGGCCGCGTACGGGTCGAGTTCGTGGGCTGCTGCCTCCGCGAACACCTGGTCCACGACCACTCGGCGGGCGGGCGCAAGCGCCAGGGCTCGGAGCCGCTCCCCAAGGATTGCCCAGACCTGAGCCTCGGCGCGTGCCTGCCGGGCGGTGGCTGCCGCTCCGGTGTCGGTCCCCGTTGCGCGATGACGATCCAGCGCGGCCAGCAATTCGGGCACCCCGTCGCCAGTGAGCGCGGTGGTGATCAGCACATCAGGTCGCTTGGGTTGCGGGCGGGAGGGATTGCCTCGCCCGGGGCCACGCTCCTGGCCGATGACGCGCGGCGAGGACGTCCCGAGCATGGCGCGGAGCTGCGCCGCGGTTCGCTGCGCCCCGGGCTTGTCCCCCTTGTTAACGACCACCAGGTCCGCAACCTCGAGCAGGCCGGCCTTGATCGCCTGGACCTCGTCACCCATCTCGGGCGCTTCGAGGACGACCGTGGTATCCGCCGCGGCCGCGACCTCCACCTCGCTCTGCCCGGTACCTACCGTCTCCAGCAGGACCATATCGAACCCGGCGGCGTCGAGGACGGCTGCGACCGCGGTGGATGTGGAGGCCAGGCCGCCGGCGTGACCACGTGCGGCCATCGATCGAATGAAGACCCCGTCGTCGCTCGCATAGGCCTGCATCCGGACGCGGTCGCCCAGGAGCGCTCCGCCGGTGATGGGGCTCGACGGATCCACCGCCAGGACCGCGACCGTCCGCCCAGCCCTGCGAACCTCCGCAATCAAGGCCGCTACCAGCGTGGACTTGCCCGAGCCGGGTGGGCCGGTGATCCCAACCAGATGCGCCCGCCCCGCCGTCCGATACAACCGTCGCATCGCGGCTTCGCCGACGGCCGTCCGGTTCTCGACCGCGGTCAGCACTCTGGCCAGGGCTCGGCGATCACCGGCCACCGCGGCATCGGATAGCTGATCGGCCATGTCTGCCACCGACGCGGGATCGGCGGGCGGGTCGGACGTATCGGGCGCTGGATCGGCGGGCGGGTCGGACGTCTTGGCCGCCGCGGATCCCGCCGCGAATCGGGCGGCGCGAGCCACCCGGACCACGCGAGCGGCGTCCGCCACTAGTCGCGAGGGCGCGCGTTCGCCCGCAGGAACGTGGCGACCTGGGCAATCGTGGTACCCGGGCCGAACACCTGGGCGACACCCGCTTCGCGCAGCACCGGGACGTCCACGTCGGGGATGATCCCGCCAACGGTGACCAGGACATCGTCCATGCCGCGCTCGCGGAGCAGGGCGGTCACGCGCGGAACAAGCGTCATGTGCGCACCCGACAGGATGGACAGCCCGACGACATCGACGTCCTCCTGCAGGGCCGCGGTCGCGATCATCTCGGGCGTCTGGCGAAGCCCGGTGTAGACCACCTCGAAACCCTCGTCGCGCAGGCCCCGCGCGAGCACCTTGGCGCCTCGATCATGGCCATCGAGTCCGGGCTTGGCGATCAGCACCTTGAGTGGTCGATCCGTCATGGTGGCGCGATTGTAGGCGAGCGATCAGGTCGTCCGCGGTCGCGCAGGCCGTAATCCATCCGAAGTCAGGCTCCGGGCGCCGCCCGTTCGAGGTGCGCGAAGAACTCGGCCCTTGTCCGGTCGCGAGTCCGGAAGAGACCCAGCACGGACGACGTGGTCATGATCGTCCCCGGCTTGCGCACCCCGCGCATCGCCGCACACAGATGGGTGGCCTCCAGGACAACGCCCACCCCCTGCGGGGCCAGCCGCTCCTGGAGGAACTCGGCGATCTGCTGGGTGAGCCGTTCCTGGACCTGCAGCCGGCGGGCGTACATCTCGACAATGCGGGGGATCTTGGACAACCCGATCACCCGACCGCGCGGGATGTAGGCTACCGCCGCACTGCCAAAGAACGGCAGGAGGTGGTGTTCGCACAGCGAGTAGAACGGGATCTCCTTGACCACCACCATCTCGCTGTAGGCGATGTCAAACACCGCCCCGTTGATCAGCCGCTCGGGGTCGACGTGATAGCCGGCGGTCAATTCTGTGTACATTCGATGCACGCGCGCAGGGGTACCGGCCAAACCCTGCCGATCCGGGTCCTCGCCGATCTCGGTCAAGATCTCCCGGACCGCGGCCTCAACCCGGCCGTTGTCGCTCGAGGCCTCGCCGGCGCGCCCGTACCCCCGCGAACCTTCGATATCGTCGATACCGAGATCTCTCTCGCCGATTTCAGATTCGATCTCGTCCACCAGCCGGCGGACATTTGGCGGCAACTTGGTGGAGCGAGTCACGCGGGCATCTCCGGTGTGAGGCGCGATGGTACGTCGGACGCGAATACACTGCCGCGATGTCGCACCCAAGGATCGAACAGCTCCGTTTCGCCCGTGCCGAATGGCGCCGCGGTCTGCGGGGACTCGGCGCCGACGACGCCCGACGCCGGCTGGAGCCAATCAACTCGATCTCCTGGATGGTCGGTCACCTTGCCTGGCATGAGCGGCTCATCTGGCTGGAGCGTGCGCGGGGACTTCAGGTCGAACCCTCCCTCGACTCCGTCGCCTCGGGCGCCCCTGCGAGTACGCCGAACCTGGCGGCGATGTGGGCCGCGTGGCGGCGGGTGGTCGCGGAGGCGGACGTCGTCCTGGACACGCTGACGACCGCCGATCTTGAGAGCACCCTGGCCCATGACCGGAGGCCCGCGGCGGCGACTGCGGGCACGCAGCTCCAGCGCATCACCTACCACTATTGGTCCCACATCGGCGAGGCGTCGGCCGTGCGCCAGATCCTGGGCCACCGTGGACTGGCTCAATTCGTCGGCGATATCGATTCGGTTGCGCCGTACCGTCGCGAGGGAGATTGAGTCCGGGTCGCCCGCCTCGTGGGCTTACCCTGGACGTCGGCGACGCGCCAGGTAGTCGTGCCACAAGAGGCGTGCCGCAACGGAGCGCCACGGCCTCCATCTCTCGCCGAGGTCGGCCAACTCCCTGGCGTTTGGCCGGCGCCCGAGTCGTTTGACTTCGCGAACGGACTCCGCCAACGCGATGTCGCCGACGGGCCAGACGTCGGGTCGGCCGAGGACCATCAACAGGTAGACCGTGGAGGTCCACGGGCCGATCCCAGGAATCGACTGCAGGGCCCGATGGACCTCATCGTCGTCCCGGGCGGCAAGGCCCGCAAAATCAAGCGCACCGGTCAGGATCGCCTCGGCGAGGGCGAGTCCGTAGCGGGCCTTCTGTCGGCTGAACCCGATCCTGAGCAGTTCGGCATCGGTCAGCTCCAGGAACCGGGCCGGGGTCAGCGGCGCGGCGGCGGCTCGAAGCCGATCAAACGCAGCCTGGGCCGAGGCCAGTGAGACTTGTTGTTCGAGCACGATGTGCAGCAGCGTCGCAAAGCCCGGCTCCCGATCCCACAGTGGCGGTGGGCCGTGGCGCGAGACGATTCCGGCGAGATCTTCGTCCTGGGCGATCAGCGCGGCCACGGCCGTGGCCAGCGTCGATGCCGTCAGCGAGGGATACAACGCCGGGATGCGCGCACCCGGACCACGCTATCCGGCGACGAGGCCATGCTCGCCGAAGCCCGCGGCCGGCAGCGGGTCGAACGGGCGGCCCTCTGCGCCACGCAGCCAGGCCCGGGCGTTCTCGCCGAGCGACGGCCGGTGATAGCCGCCTTCCTGGAGGATGACCAGGCGCCGGCCGAGCGCCGCGGTCCGCCGGCCGATCTCGTGGTAGACGTCAGTCGTCAGCGCGAAGTCGCCGATTGGGTCGAGGCCATAGGTATCGAAGCCGAGCGACACGACGACAATCGAGCCGGGGACTGCCGCGATGGCTTCCAGACCGCGGTCCACGGCGACCAGGTACTCCTCATTGGTTACGCCGCCCCGGAGTGGGAGGTTCAGGTTCTCCCCGGCCCCATCACCCTCGCCGGTCTCATCCTCCCGACCCAGGAAGTACGGGTATGCGCGGTCCGGGTGGGCGTGGATGGACACATAGCGGACGTCACCCCGCCGCCAGAAGATCTGTTGGGTGCCGTTGCCATGGTGGTAGTCCACATCGAGGATGGCGACCCGCTCGCCCGTCGCCCGGGTAATCGAGTCGGCGGCGATGGCAGCGTTGTTGAAGAAGCAATAGCCGCCGTACATCGAGCGCGCGGCGTGATGCCCGGGCGGCCGGCACAGGCCGTACGCAGCCGAGGCGCCAGACAGGACGAGATCGGCGGCGGTCAGGGCCACATCCACCGCGGCCAGCGCTGCCGGGTAGGTCCCCGCCACCAGCGGTGCTGCCGAGTCGAGCCCCCAAAAGCCGGCTCGGCCGGCCGCCTCCTCGGGCTCCCGGGCAAACCGCGCAACCGCCTCGGTGGTCATGCCCTCGAACATCTGCCGGTTGGGATACGTATCCGCGGTAAGAAACGGCCGCGGCAACCCCTGGCGGCGAACCTCCGACCAGGCGACCTCGAGGAAGCGCACAAGGCCCGGGTCGTGGACGGCCGTGATGGGACCCTCACCGTGGTGGGTTGGCTCGACCATCGGGAACCCACCATCGGCCTCGAGCGTGGCGCGGATCTTCTCGGCTCGCTCGGCGACCTCGTTGGCGGGGACCGGCAGGCCCATGACGGTCTCGAGGCTGATGTCGTGGGCGAGATGGGCTGGCGAGTAGACGATCTGCATTCGAACCTCTACCGGTCTGGCGTGGCGGCGGACGCTGCGACCGACAGGATGGCCGCGGTCACGACCTCCGGACGGTAACGCATCAGGTTATGGCCATGGGGAAGGGATGTCATGGCAATCGGGTCGCGGCCGGCCGCGACCCGGCCGGCGGAGACATCGTCGAGCGTCCGCGCCCGCGCAGGTTCGCCGGCGGCATCAGCGATCAGCGCGGCAATGGGCGCCCGGATATGCCGGAGCGCAGCCAGCGGGTCGTACCCGAACATGGCCCGGACACTCCCTTCGCGTGCATGGGGTCGCGTTGCCGGAACCACCTTGCCCGCATGTGTCTCAACGACGCTCGCCCGGGCGGCTCGCTCCTGATCCGCGTCCCAGCTGGCCGCGTCGAAGCCGGCCCGGTCGGCCAGGAATGCTGCCATCGAGCGCATGATCTCGGGCGGCTCGTCGGTGACGCGCAGGAACTCCTCGACCTCCATGCCACTCGCTGTCTCGATCGATTCCCAGCCGCCATCGACCAGGACCAGGCCGGAGCAGCGATCCCCGAGCTCGATCGCAACCCACGCGGCAACCATCGCCCCAAAGCCGTGGCCCGCCAGGACGACGCGGGCTTCCGGTGTCGCAAGAATCCCCGACCCCTCGGCCACGGCGACGACATCGGCGGCGAAGCCAGCCGGGTCATAACCATTGGTCGGGGCATCGGACAGCCCATGGCCTCGCAGGTCCATCGCCACGACGTGCCGCTCCGTGACCAGGAGACGTGCCACCGGCGCCCACGACCAGGCGGTGTTCGACAGGCCGTGGATCAGGAGGATGCCGGGATGGCCGACGCCCCGCCAGTCCAGGAAGTGGACACGATCGCCCGGTCCGACCTCGACAAGGAAGCCGGAGGGCTCGGCGTCCGAATCATGCGGCGCCGGCGTTGTCATGGCGAAGTCGTCATCGGGGCTGCCCTCATCCCTCGTAGGATACGGTTGCCATGGTCAAGCGCCGCCGCGGCGCCCGCAGTGCCGGCGCCAGACTCCGACATCGCCACCATCGACCGTTTGCGTCGCTGGTGGACGACGCCTTGGCGACCATCCCCGAACCGTTCGCGAGTGCGCTCAACGAAGTCGCGATCGTGATCGATGACGAACCGACGGCCGACCAGCGGCGCGAGAACGACATCGCGGAGGGCGACACGCTTTACGGGCTGTACGAGGGCGTGCCGCGGACCGAATACGGGGCCGATTGGGCGGCGATGCCCAACCGGATCACGCTCTTTCGATTGCCGCTGGAGGCGGACTTCCCGGACCCGGACGACCTCGCCGACGAGGTTTGGGCGACCGTGGTGCATGAGCTCGCCCACCACCTGGGTATCGACGATGCCCGTCTCGACGAACTCGGGCTCAACTAGGTGAGCTGACCCACCGGTCGAGATCAGCCTGCGCCCGGCAAGGCTCCAGCGCCGGCGAGGAGGTCGCCGAGTCGAGCGACCTCGACGTTGCCGCCGGACAGCACCACGGCCACGCGTTCGCCGTCTCTGATCGGGATTCGCCCGGCGAGCACTGCGGCCATCGCGGCAGCGCCCGCGGGTTCGACGACCTGCTTGAGTCGCTCAATCGCGAATCGAAGGCCGGCGAGGATCGTGGGGTCATCGAGCAGGACGATCCCGTCGAGATAGTGCCGCGTCATCGGCAGGGTCCACTCACCGGCAAAGGGTGCGCCCAAGCCGTCGGCCACGCTGTCCGGCTGTATCCGGACGATCTCGTTGCGCTCGATGGCCAGGCTCACGGCGTTCGAGCGCACCGGCTCCACGCCGTACACCCGGATCGAAGGGGCCCGTTCCTTGAGTGCAGCCGCCACCCCGGAGATCATCCCGCCTCCCCCAACGCCAACGACGACCACGTCGAGGGCCGGCTTATCCTCGAGTAGTTCGAGGCCGATGGAACCGTGACCGGCGATGACCGCAGGATCATCGAAAGGATGGACGAACCGCAGGTCCTCGACCTGGCGGATTCGTTCCATTTCAACGAAGGCCTCGCCCACGTGCGCACCATGCAGGACCACCCGGGCTCCATACCCGAGACAAGCCTCCACCTTGGATCGCACGGCTCCAGACGGCATCACCACGGTGACCGAAACCCCGGCCGCCCGTCCGGCCAGCGCGTAGGCCTGTCCAGCATTTCCAGCCGACAGGGTGATGACGCCGCGGGACCGCTCGTCGTCGGTGAGCGTCGCGATCCGGTTGGTCATGCCGCGCAGCTTGAACGAACCGGTCTTCTGGAGGTGCTCCGGCTTGAGGTACAGGCGATCGTCCCCCAACCGGGTCCCTGTCGCAGCCGTCACCCATACCGCCGCGGTCGTCGAGCTCATCAGCGGCGTGCGATGGACGAGGCCAGCGATCCGGTCGCGAGCGACGAGAATGTCGGACAGCGGGACCAGGCGATCTGCCGGTTCAGGCACGCGGCGCCATCAGCCTGCCGCCAGGCGATCGCCCAGTTCGATCACGGCGTCAGCCAGCCCATCAACGTCAGCAAGGGTCGTACGGCGTCACGATCAGCGAGATCGACGGTTGCAGCAGGAACCACGACCTCCACTTGTCACCTCCGCTTGGTTTGGGTGAGCGAAGCCTAGCCCACCGACGGCGATGCCTGCAGGATAGTTGCGTATTTGCGCAAGCAGTGCTATCGTGGCGGCGATGTTGGAACAGATCACCACGCCGTCGGCCATTTCGGCCGAGCCCGAGCGGCAGCGGTATGCCGCGGTCGGGCGGGCACTCGGCGACCCGAAGCGGCTGTGCGTCCTCGAATCACTGGCTTCGGGGGAGCTGTCCGTGGGTGAGCTGAGTTCGCAGGTGGGCTGTCAGATCCCCAACATGAGCCAGCATCTTGCTGTGCTGCGCAGCGCCGGTCTCGTCACGACACGACGCGAGGGCAGCACCATCTTCTATCGCCTCGCCGACCCGCGGGTCCTCGAGGCCTACCGTTTGATCCAGGATATTGCCCGGTAGGGCGCAGGAACGAAAGGAACCCAGCACATGGCGGAGATCAGGGTCGCGACCGACGCGAATTTCGAGGAGCTCGTCCTCAAGTCGGAGCGCCCGGTCGTGGTTGACTTCTGGGCGGCCTGGTGTGGGCCGTGCAAGATGGTCGCTCCGGAGATGGAGAAGCTGGCCGCGAAGTACGACGGCGTCGTCGACGTGGTCAAGGTCGACGTTGACGCCAATCCAGGCCTCTCGCAGTCGTTCAACATCCTGAGCATCCCGGTCATCGCGTTCTTCCGGCCCGGCCAGCAGCCGCAGGGCGTCGTTGGGTTTCGCCCACTGGAGCAGCTCGAGCAGACCTTCGGGCTGGCCGAGTACGCCGTGGCCAAGGCAGACTGATCCGGCCACCCGCAATCACGTCCGACGGCCCCGGCAATCGCCGGGGCCGTTCAATTCCCTGAGCGTGAGTCAGCCGCCGATGACGCGCCGGTGGGCGGAGGCAAACCAGGCTGCGGCTCGATCCGCGGCGTGACCGTCCAGGACGGCTGGCCGAAAGCTGACCCAACCGGGACCCCGCTCGGACGGCGCGACATCCGGCGTTCGCTGGGCCGCGGCTGCAATCGGCGGATCGAGGGCGAACTCCGCGGCGGCGCGGTCCGGGCCAAGAACCGCAAAGGGCTGACCGGCGACCGACCACGTAAGCGCGGCATCAGTGCCGATTGACGCATTCACGTCAGCGACACCCGCAGCGGCCTCGCCGAGCAGGTCGCCAAGGTTCACCCGCGAGCCGACGCGAGCACCGCCTCCAGGTCCGCGCGGTGATCCTCGTAGTGCTCGGTCGTCTCTTCGTAGAAGAATTTCTGGTGCTCCGCGTGCTTGAGCCAGCGTGATTCCGGCACGACCGTCAGGTAGCCGCGCATCTGGCCCGGAATCGTCTGGAGCCGCTCCCGCAGCTCCGCCATGGGGAGGTCCCCCCAGGTGGCGTCGACCTCGGCGTTGACCACATCGTCGCCGCGGGAGTCCCAGTCCGCCTCGACACGGGCCTTCGTCGCGCTGGTTTCGTTGACGGCCAGGTCCGTGGCGACCTGCAGGGCGATTTCCTGGTACGCCAGCACGTGGCCGATCAGGTTGCGGCCGGACCACAGGTGTGCGCCAAGGATCGGCACGGAGAGTTGCTCGTCCGAGAGCGCCAGCAGCCCTTCGTAGGGCGCCCAGGCATCGCGCTCCTCCTCGAGGAATTCGAGTGCGTCGCTGTACATGGATCCCTCCTGCGTGAACTGGCATGGTAGCCGGGTCAGACCGCCACCGGCTCGCGATACTCCCCGAATACGTCGCGCAGCACCGCGCATTGCTCGCCGAGGGTGGCGTAGGCCGCGGCGCACCGAATGAAGTGGGGCATCAGGTTGGTGTCGCTCGACTCGGGCCGTGAAGCCGCGTCCCGCAGACCGGCCAGCGCCGCACCGACTTCAGCCGCATCGCGCTCGCGCCGAGTGCGCGCCAGGCGTTCGAGCTGGCGGTTGAGGGATCCGGGCGGGACCGCGAGCACCGGCACGGCCATCTGCTCTGACTCGTCGACGTAGGCGTTGAGGCCGACGACGCGCCGCTCACCCGCCTCGAATTCGCGCTGGTAGCGGTAGGCCGCGTCGGCGATCTCACGCTGTGGGTAGCCCTCGGTGATCGCGGCCACCATCCCCCCGCGCCGATCGATCTCATCGAGATAACGGCGCACGGCGGTCTCCGTCTCGTCGGTCAATGCCTCGACGAACCATGAGCCGCCCAACGGATCCACGGTGGCGTCCACACCGGACTCCTCGGCGATGACCTGCTGTTGGCGCAGGGCGAGCAGTGCGGCCTCCGCGGTTGGAACCGCGAGCGCTTCGTCGTACGCGTCGGTATGGAGGGATTGGGTGCCGCCAAGGACGGCGGCAAGCGCCTGGAGAGCCACCCTCGTCAGGTTGTTGAGCGGTTGCTGCGGCGTGAGCGAAACCCCCGCTGTCTGGGTGTGGAAGCGCATCCAGGCCGAGCGCTCGTTCTCGGCGCCGTACCGCTCGGTCATCAGGCGGTGCCAGATTCGCCGCGAGGCCCGGAACTTGGCGATCTCCTCAAAGAAGTCGCTGTGGCTATTGAAGAAGAACGAGAGGCGGGGCGCGAAATCGTCGATGCGCAGGCCACGCGCCAGCGCCGCCTCGACGTAGGCCATCCCGTCGGCAATGGTGAAGGCCAGCTCCTGGACGGCGGTCGAGCCGGCCTCGCGGATGTGATAGCCACTGATCGACACGGTGTTCCATTTCGGCAGCTCGCGCGCACCAAACTCGATCGAGTCGGTGACGAGGCGCATCGACGGCGCGGGCGGGAAGAGGTACTCCTTCTGGGCGATAAACTCCTTGAGAATGTCGTTCTGGGTCGTCCCCTCGAGCTGCGCGCGCGGGACGCCGGCCTTCTCCGCGGCGACGATGTACATCGCCAGGATCGGCGCCGCGGGCGAATTGATCGTCATCGAGGTGGAGATCCGATCGAGCGCCAGATCGGCCAGCAGGACCTCCATGTCCGCGAGGCTCGAGACGGCGACGCCGCACGTCCCGAACTCCCCTTCCGCCTCGGGGTCGTCCGTGTCGTAGCCGTACAGCGTCGGCATGTCATAGGCGATCGACAGGCCCGTCTGGCCGGCAGCCAGGAGTTGGCGAAACCGCGCGTTGGTGTCCTCGGCTGCGCCGAACCCGGCGAACATCCGCATCGTCCATAGGCGGCTGCGGTAGCCCGTTGGGTGGATCCCGCGGGTGAACGGCGGTTCGCCCGGAAAGCCGATGCCTTGGAGCGGGTCGGCGACGCGGACCGGCGACGACCATGGACCGTACACACGCTCCAAGCTTGCGTCGCTGATGGTTGAAAAGCGCGAGCGCCGCTCGGGAGCGCGGCGAAGCGCCGGATCGAGCCGCTCCGCCTCCCACCTTCGGCGTCGAGCCGCCCAGTCGGCCGATTGGTCGGTCATGGCCTCATCACCGACGGGCTCACACTGGATCGGAGGCGCTCAGCAACTGCTGGCGAACCAGAAGAAGCGGCCGTCCTTGAACGAGAGGTGCATTCCGAGTGCCTTCGTGACGCCCGCGCGGGTTCGCTCGCCCTTGATTGTGTAGGCCACGGAGATGATCGTGCTCTTCCCGTTCTTGGGCGTGTAGGTCCACACCTCCGGCCCGCTGACCGAGTCCACGGTGGTCGTGAAATCGGACTTGGCAAACGATTCGATCGACTTGCGGCAGGCCGACTCGCTGTAGGCCTTGATGACCGCAGGGTCCAGGTGGTCGATCAGGAAGGCGGAATCGCCGACTCGATAGGCCGCATCGAACTCCCCGACGAAGCTGATGATGGCGGCCTTGGCTACGGCGCCGACGGGCGGCTCGTTCCCCAATGGGGTCGGTGTCGGCTCCGGGGATTCGGATGGCTCGAGGGACTCGGCTGGCGGTGTGGGCGCTTCCGAGGGCGCTTCGGAGGCGCTGGGGGATGGCTTCGCTGTCGGCGCCGCCGACGCCGTTGGGGCGCTCGTCGCCTGCGAGGGGAGCCCGCGGTCGCCGATGATCCTCGGCAGGAACACGAAGGCCGTGACTGCCACGCCGAAAAACGCTGCCACGAGGATGATCGGCCCCAACCCGATCGAGGGCCGACGCCGGTCTGGGTCCGGCAGATCGACGACGGCGGCGCGCGCACCGGGTTGCGGTGCCTTGGTGTCGGCGCCGCAATGCGGGCAGAACGTCCGTCCCCGGGGCACGGGCTTGGCGCAGACCGGACACGGCGGCCCGATCAGTTCGGGCGGAGGGGGTGTAGGGGTGGCCGTCGCCTGGGTCACCGGGGTCGGCTGAACCGGTGTGGTGGGGACCGGAACCGGCCCGGTCGGCGCCGCGACCGGGGCACCCGCGACTGGGGCCGGGACAGTCGCGATCTCGCCGGGGACCGCGGGATCGTCGGCAGTGGCCTCGCCCGCCCACTCGAGAAACGTCCCGCACGAGCCGCAGAACTCGGCCCCTGGCTCGTTCTCGAATCCGCATTTCTGACAGACCATGTCGCACTCCGTCATCGGCCATGTTGCGCGCGCTCACGGTACAACGCGCACGCTATCGGTGGAGACGCCGAACGAACGCCCCGGGCCCCGGGTTGCGCTGGTGTCCGCCGAGTCCCACCCTTGGGTACATGCACACGCGTCCCCGTGCCCGCTTCGGCAGCCGACGCGTCTTGCTCATGACGCTGACGGCCGTCATGGCCCTGGCACCGACCTCGCCGTTCGCGGTAGAAGCAACGGCGGCCGAACCCGACTTCCCGGCGCGCGACGCCAGATACCACAGCCTCGCGGAGATGGTCGCCGACATCACCGCGGTCGAGGTCGCGCACCCGACGCTCGTCGACGTCTTCTCCATCGGGCTCAGCCACGAGGGTCGTCCGATCTGGGCCGCCAAGGTCAGCGACCGCGTCAGCGTGGACGAGGACGAGCCCGAAGTCCTGATTGACGCCCTGCAGCATGCCCGGGAGCACCTCACCGTCGAGCAGGCGCTCTACCTGTTCCACGTCCTGGCTGACGAGTACGCCACCGATCCGCGGGTCAGGGCCCTCGTGGATGAACGGGAGATCTGGTTCATATTCGCGCTCAATCCCGACGGCTTCGTGTTCGATCTCAGCGGTGACCCGTACCGCGCGTGGCGCAAGAACCGCCAGCCCAATGCAGGCACGTCGGCGGTCGGTACCGATCTCAATCGCAACTACGGCTACCGCTGGAATTGCTGCGGCGGATCGTCGGGCGACCCGGCGGCCCGGACCTATCACGGTCCATCCGCTTTTTCGGCGCCCGAGACCCGCGCGCTCCGGGACTTCGTGCAGAGCCGGATCGTTGGCGGGCGGCAGCAGATCCGGACCCACCTGACGTTGCACTCGAACGGCGAGCGGATCCTCTACCCATATGGCTACACGACTGCCAACCGCCCGGCGGACATGTCGCAGGACGACAGCGCGGCGTTCCGGGCGCTGGCCCAGGCGATGGCCGACCGGAACGGCTATCGGCCGATGCAGTCCTCGGACGTCTACGTCAATGACGGCAACCAGATGGACTGGATGTACGGCCGCCAGCGCATCTTCACCTTCACCTTCGAGCTCTACCCGGTCCCGCAGGACACGGTGTGGGCCGACCATTACCCGCCGGACGAACGGATTGGCGCCCAGACCGCGCGCAACCGCGAGGCGCTGCTGTACCTCATCGAACGGGCGAATTGCCCGTATGAACCGCTCGGCGCGGCGCGGACGCGGCTCAACTGCGGCGTCTTCTTCGACGACTTCGAGGTCGTCCGTGGCGGCTGGCAGGTGAACCCCTACCGCACGGACACGGCCATCCGGGGCAGCTGGCAGTGGGGAGATCCGCAGGGGACCGCCTCGAATGGTGCGAAGCAGCTGTCGACGCCGACATCTGGTCGGTCCGGCTTTGCGACGGGGCTCGCGGCGGGCGCGTCGGCTGGCTCCAATGACGTCGACGGTGGCTCGACGACGTTTCGCTCGCCACTGATCGCGCTGCCGGCCGATCCTGCAGCATTCGGCCGGCTCAGCTTCCGCTACACCTTCGCCCACGGCTCGACGGCCACCAGCGCCGACGGGCTGGAGGTATGGGTGGAGACTATGACTGGGGTGCGCTCGCTCGTATTCGAGACGCTCGGCCGGGCCGCTGACGTCGACGGCGCCTGGTCGACCGCACGCGTGTCGCTCACGGGGTGGGCCGGGCAGTCTGTTCGGATCGTTTTTGTCGCCCGGGATGCGGCACGGGACAGCCTGATCGAGGCCGCGATCGACGACGTTCGGGTGGAGCGGCCGCGGTAGCGCTCGCACCGCACCAGCACGGGGCGCTGTCCACGTTCCGCGCGGATTCGCAGAGGGTGGCCGATCTCCGCATAACCACGCCACCAGACGGGTATCGATGAAATCCCGGCCCGCGTGGCACGAATGGGGCGAATCCGGCAGGATTCTCACGCTCCCTGAGCGTGAGATTCGGCTGATGAGCCGCCCGACCGGCCTCGAGGTCCTGTACCCGTCCGTGGACGCGGTTATGCGATCGAGCGCAAGCTCCACGCCACAAGGGGTGCTGAGTCCGGCCTGTCAGCGGCGCTCAACTGCCAGTTGATCTCGGACGACGAGCCCGCTCGGCCGACCGACCAGACCGCAACCTGAGGATCGAAACAGTCCGGTTCATCGTAGGTGCTCAACTGTGAATTGAGCACCCGACCTCTGGACTTGTCCGCGGTTCGCCGCTACGGCACCGTCACGATGCGCGACGCCAGGATCCCGCGATCATCGCCCAAGGCGTCGAGCACGATGTGGTACGACACGCCCGAGGCGAGACAGCCCACGCTGACCTCGTCCGATCCGGCCGCGCCAGCCACCTCGAGGACCGTTGAGAGGACGACCGCACCGGCGGGATCGACGCCCGGCACGACCGGAAACGCCCGGATCAGCACGCCCGAATGGCTCACGCCGACGAGTTCGTAGGAGACCTGGGCACGCTGGCAGACATCGGCGACCTGGACCACGCGCAGATCGTTACAGAAGTCAAGCGTGCCGAACAGGATGATCGAGCGACACGGGGTCGACTGGCGGATGAGCGGCTCCGCGAAACTGCCCGATGCAAGACGCAGGTAGGGCGAAAACCCGGTAGCCAGCTCGAAGACCGGGTTGGGGGCGGTCGCGAGTGCCACCTCAAAGGCGGCGACGCCGTCCGCGGTGCTGAACGTCCCGACTTCGCTCTGCGAACCGCCAAGCCCGTCCCCTGCAATCACCTGGAAATGGTAGGTGGTCGAGGCGAGGACATCGAGTTTTGCGGCGATGACCGTCTTGCCAAGGATGTTCAGCGACGCCATCGACGACGCATGGCGGATGTCCGCCGGCGTTCCGTCCGCCTCCCAGAAGACCACGTCCGAGCCAGCCGGCGGATCCACGGTGAACCCGACGAGCGCCACGTTCGGACGATCTGAATCGACGAAGACGACCTCAATGTCCGGGCCGGCGAAGAGGCTGACGAGGATCGGAACCTTCTCGAAGATGCCCGGGATGCCGGCCGGACAACCGGCTGGCGGGGGCGAGAGGGCGCAGTAGGACAGGTATGGGATGAGATCGAGCCCGCCCATGACGACGGTGCCGTCGATCCCCGTTGCGGGGACGGGCTTGGCTGGTTCGGCGTCGCCGGGTTCGGGGAGTCCGCCAGGCGGCGCAGCCGTCGGGCTGGATCCCGGATCGGGCGACCCGGACGCGCCCGGCTCGATCGATGCACTGGCTCCGGGCGAAACCGACGGGCCGGGTGTAACGCCCGGGTCGGGCTTCTCGCCGCCGGACGGCGGGAGCGCCACGATGTCCGGACCAATGATCTCGGGAGGCGTCCCGCCCGGCGGGAAGACCCAGGCTGCGCGGATGTGGTTGCCGCCGCCGAGCGCCTTTCCGAAGTCGTCGATGATCGAGGCCGGCCACCACTCGCCTTCATAGGCGTTGGGTCGTCCGATCGGGTCGATCACGTAATAGGCCGGCGTCGGGCCCTCGCCGTAGTAGCCATCGAGGAAGATGGCGTGACCGCCGGAGAACCCTGGCTGCAGCTTGAGCGGCTCGGGGATCAGGCCATATTCGCCCTGGATGACGGCACCGTACCCCGCGGCGAGGAGGCTCTTGAGTTGTTCCGGTCGGAGCAGCCCGTACTTGAATTCAATCCCGTACCCACGCCACAGGGCGGTGGCCAGGTCATCCAGCCCGGTACCGCCGACCTGGTCGTCCTGGAGCGTGCGGAGGATGGAGCCGGTGGTGACGACGCCGAAGCCAAGCCTGGCCAGCATCGCCCCGGCGGCGAGCGTGCAGTTGGCGCCCTGGAACGGGCCGCCATCGAACTGGGTCACCGGGGCGATCCTCGGGAACCCGGAGGGATTCAGCCAGCTCGCCGGTGGTGGATCAAGAAGTGCGCCGGCCGCCAGGGCCAAGTCGGCGGGGGGAAGGCCGGGGATCACGACCGGGGTCGGCGCCGGAGCGGCAGCTTCGATGAGGTCGAACGCGGCCAGGGCGGCCGCCGGCGCCGACGCGGACGGAGGCTGGGGAGCCTCCCCGGGGGTGTCGCCCGGCGTGTCGACCCCTTCGGTGAGGACGAAGTCGGGTCGTTGCCCGGCGCTGGAAACAGGACCGCTGGGCTGTCCCGCGGAGGTCGCAACCACGGCGACCGAGCCAGCGACCAGCGCGGTGGCGAAGAACACGCCGAGCTTGGGGAGGAGGGCAATCATGACGAGCTAGGTCCACACATCTCGTACACCGTGAAATTCAACGACGGATGTGCCACAACGGCGGCGTTCCCAGCCTTGTCGAGGGCACGGAATTCGAACAAGTAGTTACCAAGGGCAAGGCTCGTGGCGGCAACCGTGACGGACCAGGAGTTCCCGCTCTGCGTCATGGCCCTCTGGCTTACGACCTGACCTTGGGCGTTCCTCAGCCGCAGCGTGACACTCGCCACCCCGGACTCGTCGTCATCGACAATTGCCCCAAATTCTATGGAGTACGGGCCGCACTCCTGGAGCTGGTTCATGTAGTACGGGCCCTTGGTACCGTTGGGATTAGCCGCCCCGATCACCGGGGGCACCTTGTCACTTGATGTGGGCGACGGAGATGGCGTGGTCCTGGGGCTCGGTGTCGGGATGGGCGTGGCCGTCGGTTTCGGTGTGGGCTTCGGGGTGGGCTTCGGCGTCGGTTTCGGAGTGGCCTTCGGCGTGGGTCGGGCCGTTGGTTTGGCGGTCGGCTTCGCGGTCGGTGTGGGCGAAGGTGTGGCGGTCGGCGACGGGGTCGGGGTGGCAGCGGGAGCGGGCGTCGGTGTCGCGGCCGGCTCGACGCTCGGACCGGGGGACGGCGAGTTGGCTGCCGCGATCGTGATCGGGGCCGCAGGGATCGCGTCCGACGGCGGCACCTCCGGACTGCACGGAACTACGGGCAGTCCATCCGCGGCCTGCTCCAGGTTGATTGCTGCAGCCTCCACCCAGCCCTCCGACCGACCCGGCAGCGGGAAATGGACCCGAAGCCATGCGCCGTCGCTGGACCGGCCAGTCGCGAGCATCCGCTGACCGCTGGCGACCTCCGCCATCGGCGATCCGGCGCCCGGGCACGGATAGATCTCGAGGGTCGCACCAGTTGGGCCGGCCGATCGGCCAGGATCCAGGGCGCCGCCGGCGAACGCTCCTCCGAGGCCGCCAACGACGAGCCCGCCGATGACGAGCCCAGCAAGCATTGGAGGACCGCCGACCGCCGCGGCGATCTTCCCGAACAACCCGGCAACAACGATCACGTGCGGATCCCCAGCGTTGGCTCTCTCACGGCGGGCTCCGATCCCACTCGCGGATCACCCGGGGGCCAGCATACAGACCTCATCGCAGGAAGAACCCGCGAGGAGGCTCAAGACCGACGCTCATCGGGTCAAAGCGCGGAGATTGGCTCGTCGGCTTGGAGACAAAGAAGCTCACCGAAATGGGCAGGAACGCGGTCCCATTGGCCGCGCTGACGATCAGATCTCGTGGACCCTCGATATCGTGGTGGAACAAGAGCACCTGGGTCCGAAAGTCGCCGAGGCCGTCCGTCACGACCGGCGCCGCGCGCCGCTCGTTGATGCCCACGGACCACTCGATCGCGAGTTCGGTGTTCGGCGGGAAGCCCTTGCCCTCCGCGATCGTGACAATCCCCGGTGGACCGATGGGCGGATCGAGGATCAGCTCCGCATTCGAGCCCGCGCCGGTCAGGCGCACCGTGTGCGGCGAGCCGATACCGTCGTCGCTGATCACGACCGAGGAGGCGCGCGGGCCCACCGCGAGCGGGCTGAATTGGACCGTCACGGTGCACGATTGCGGTCGCGGCAGGACCCGCCCGGTGCAGCCATCAAACACGATCCCGAAGTCCAGTGCGTCACCGCCAACAATGGTCACAGCGATCGAGCCGAGTGGCGTCCAGCCCACGCTCGTCAGCGTCGTCGCAGCGGGCGGGGCCGTCGTTCCGATGGCGCGGGTTCCGAAATCGAGTGCCGCCGGCTCAATGATTCCGGCGGGTGGCAGGTCGCGGACAAACACGTCTCCGAGTCCATTGCCGTCGCCCGCGATCAGCCGATCAGACGTCGACGACCACGCAGTCACCCGCCCGTCCGCCGACACCACCGGCCCCAGGTTGTTGGCGCCGCCGTTCCCGCCACCGACGGCGACCGAGATATGGATGGTCTCGCCATCGAACCGGTCACGATGGTAGACCTCGACCCCATCATTCGCCGGATCCGTCGCCGACGCAAACACGATGAACCGGCTGTCGCCAGACATCGCGATGTGGCCCGCATCGGGCATATCGGCGGTGAGCAGAGAGGTTCGGGCGAAGTTCCGCTCGCGGATGTAGATGTCCCCCGCGGAGTCAGGATCCCCCGGGGCAAGGTCCGAGCCAAAGGAGACGAACGCGATCACGGTGCCGTCGGCGGAGATGGCTGGATCCATCGACGGCCCCGACCCGGGCGCGCCGAACGGGGTCATGCTGATGAGCTCGGTGGCAGCCGCCGCCACGTTTCGGGCGTACACCTGGGAGACGAGCAAGACGGCCTGCCCCCCCACCTCGCCCCCCCCGGGACCGATTCCACCACCGACGATGCTCTCGCCTGCGTCCGGGAGGCTGAGGAGGAACGGGCCGGACGGCGACGGTGAAGGCGGCGGCGCTGGCGTCGGCGTCGCCTTCGGAGGAGGATCCGGAATGAGGACGTTCGGCGCATCAGACACGAACGCAACGATGTTCCCGTCGGCAGAAATGACCGGGCTCCGGCTCGTCCCATTTGGCGAGGTCTGCGATGGAGTCTGGGAGACGAGAATGGTGTCGCCTGTTCTCGCATCGAACCGGAACACATCGGCTCGCTCGTTGTTGTCGCCCGATGTGATCGCCGAATTGGTCGACGTGAAGGCCACGAACCGGCCGCCTTCGGAGATGGCCGGCTCCGAGCTCCCATAGGCGGGCTCGAAATCATTGTCGATTGAAACGAACCGCGTGCTGCCCGTGGCAGCCTCCCACAGGAGGACGACCGGCTGGATCGGCCCATCGCTGGTGCCCCTGCCGGGCGACGGGTGGTACGTGAACGCGACGAACCCGCCATCCGGGCTGATCGCGGGGTCCGACGCGCGCCCGCCGGCTGGCCCCGGCTTGGTTCCCACGACCGGCAGCAGAAGCGTCGCACCGGTCAAGCGATCATGGACGAACACGTCCTGCGACCGGTTGGTATCGCCGGGCACAAGGTCAT
>CAYRTS010000048.1:0-22519 GCA_964427285.1 uncultured Anaerolineaceae bacterium | reverse complement strand
GGCCCTTTACGGGTTGGCGGTCTCTGATGAGGCGGCCGGCCCGGCGTCGATCCATGACACGGTCGCCACCAAGGAGGACGGCCTGGCCGCCCGCCTCTACTACGACCCGTACGAGCGTCGGTCAGGCCTTGTCCGCCTCCTGGCGCCCGGCACGGATCGCGCATCGTGGGCAGCCGGGACGGCGACCGAGCTTGGGGACGCCGTCGATGGTGCGTTCGGGATCGACCTCCTCGAGCCAAACCGCCTGGTGGTCGCTCGCCTCGGCTCCCTGGCGACCCATGGCGTCAGCGCCCCGATCCGTGTGGTCAAGGAGATCACCCTGGGAGGCGACCGGCGCAACCCGACGCTTGCGCTCACGGTTGCGATCGAGAACCGCTCCGAGGGACCCCTCGAGGCGCTGCTCGGGCTCGAGTGGACGCTGACCATGCTCGGCGGTGGCGCCAACCCAGCAGCCTGGTGGGAGGTCGACGGCGAACGGGCGGCGCACGATTCGGGCGGATCCGCGAAGGAGGTCTCGAGACTCGCCCAGGGCAACGACTACGTGGGTCTTGCGGTCGTGACGACCACATCGAGCCCGGCCGAGGTGTGGTGGGCGCCGGTCGAGACCGTCTCGAACTCGGAAGGCGGCTTCGAGCGCGTTTACCAGGGATCCGGTCTCCTGCTGTCGTGGGCGCTGGCGCTGCAGCCAGGGGCGGTGTTCAACGTGACGATCCATCACGACGTCTCCACGGCCCGCGACCGAACTGCCGAGGAATTCGGCGCCAGGTCGTCGGCGATCGGCGTCACGTGAGCCGCGGCAGATGAGTTCCGGCCGCCTCGTCGTCCACGCGCACTTCTATCAGCCGTCGCGGACGGATCCGTTCAGCGGCCAGGTTCCCGCCGATCCGTCGGCGGCACCGGCACACGATTGGAACGCACGGGTGAGCGCGGAGTGCTACCGCCCGAACGCCGAGCTGGGGAACCTGGGGCACATCTCATGGGACCTTGGACCAACGTTGGCCGGCTGGATGCGCGACAACGATCCGGTCGCCTATGCCGGCTTCGTTGCGGGGGATCAGGGGGTCAACGGAATGGCCCAGGCTTACCACCACTCGATCCTGCCGCTCGCCTCCGCGGCTGATCGCCGCACCGAGATTCGTTGGGGGCTGCGTGACTTCGAGGTCCGCTTTGGCCGGGTCGCCGACGGCATGTGGCTGCCGGAGACCGCGGTCGATCTCGCCACGCTGCGCGTGCTGGCGGAGCACGGGGTCAGGCATACGATCCTCGCACCGTGGCAGGTTGCAGACGTCGGCGTGGAAACCCGCCGGCCCTACCGGGTCGAATTGGGTGACGGCCGCCACATCGTGGTTGCGCTCTACGACGCTGGCCTATCCGGAGCGGTCTCGTTCGAAACCGCCATGACCGCCGATGCCGATCATTTCACGAAGGCGCGCCTGGACCCACGATTTGCGCAGCCGCTGGCCGGAGCCGCTCCGCCGGTCGTGGTGATCGCCACGGACGGTGAGCTGTACGGTCATCACCAGACCTTCCGCGACCTCTTTCTCAAGCGCCTCGTCCAGCCCGGGCCGCACGAAATCGGGCGCACCTTCACGGTCTCGACCCTGTCGGAGGCGCTGCGCGAGCCGGCCGGTCGACCGTTCGAGCCGATCCAGATCACCGAGCGGACGTCGTGGAGCTGCCACCACGGCCTCCTCCGCTGGACGGCCGCTTGCCCGTGCGTGAGCGAGGGCGGCTGGAAAGGCCCGTTGCGCTCCGCACTCGAGCGCATGGCTGGCGGGATCGACAGCCTGACCGAGCGGCTTGCCGCGGCACTGCCAGGGCAGCCCGACCCGTGGGCCGCACGTGACGCGTACATCGACGTCATCGTCGGCGCGGAGGAAGCAGGCGCGTTCGCGGATCGCTGGCTTGGCGGTCGGGGCTCACTCGACGATGCCCAGATTCTGCTCGACCTGATGGAAGTGCAGCGTTGGCGACTCGCCATGTTCGCCAGTGACGCGTGGTTCTGGGAAGATCCGGTTCGGGTGGAGACGATGAACGCGCTCCGGGCGGCGGCATGGGCGGCGCGTCGGATCGATTCGCTGGCCGGGTCCAGCATGGAGCGTCGGCTGATGGCCGATCTTGCCCTGCTCACCTCCCCCGACGAGTTGATCGATGGCGCCCAGATCTACCGGCGCGCGCTCGCACAGGTTGGACAGCCATGAGCGGTGCCGGCGGGAACACCTCCGGCACGGGCCCGCTCGATGTTGAGCGCGGGTCCGATGTGCCCATCTCCACCCAGATCTACTGGCAGATCGCCTATCAGATCGATTCCGGGCGACTCCTGCCCGGCGCGCGGTTGGCGCCGGTGCGCGAACTGGGCGCCGCCCTGCGGGTCAACCCCAACACGATCCGGGCGGTCTACCGGCGCCTGGCCGACGCCAGCTACGTGACGAGCCGCCACGGAGCCGGGACCCACGTCGCGGAGCGGCCACCGCAGCGGCGCGGGACCGAGGCGCTGGCCGGGCTCGTGGCGGAAACCATGCGGCGGGCCGCGCTGGCCGGGTTCACCGCCGATGAGCTGGCCGCGGCAACCTTCGCGGCCGCCACCGAGCGCAAGCGGCCCGGTCCGCTCGTTCGCGTCCTGTTCGCCGAATGCACCACATCCGATGCCGGCTACGACGCCGAGCGCATGGTCGACGCGTTTCCCGGGATGATCGAGGCCGAAGGCGCGCTGCTGGACGACCTGCCGGATCGGCTGGAGCGGTTTCACTACGACCTCGTCGCAACCACCACCTTCCATGCCGATGAGGCCCAGGCGCTGGTTGCGGGACGCGTTCCCATGGTGGCGATGCTGATCGGCCCGGGGTATGTGGAGCTGGTCCACGAGATCGCCGGGTTGCCACACGGCACCCGGGTGGGCCTGGTGTGTGCCTCGGAGCGGGGCGCCGACAACATCCAGGAAACGCTCGCCATCGCGGGCAATCGCGGGGTGGAGATCGTAGCGGCGCTGATCGGGGCTCCGGAGGATCTCGAACAGGTCGATCGGAGCGCGGACCTCATCCTTATGTCGCGCGAGGCACTCGCGGCGGGGCTGGACCGCTCGTTTTCGCGGCCCGGCCGAATTCGGTCGTGGACGTATGACTTCGACCCGGCCGGCATTGAGTTGCTCCGCCGTGCGATCGAGCACGTCGCCAGCGCCCGACCAGTGGACCCCGTCCCGACCTGATCCGGGCCTCGCCCCTACGGTGACGCCGTACGATGCGCAGGTGATGCTCGATTTCCACATCCGGCGGGAGGCGCGCGAGCGATACGGGGTGACCCAGCCATTCATCGGCAGCCGCGGCGATCTGGTCATCGCCGATCACCCGGGAATCCGTCGACTGGCCGCCCGGATGAACGCGGAGCGCGCGGCCGGTGCCCAATCGGTGAGCGGCGGTGAGATCGCGGCACTTGGGCTGCTCCACGAAGTCGGGCACATCATGGTCGCCCGCTACGAGCGGAGCCGCCGACCCGGCCTGATGCAGGACGCCCTGGCGGACCTCGGCGCGCGACTCGGGAGACGAGTCGCCCACCTGCTCGACGAGTTCGGGACCGAATTCCCCGGCAGGGACCCGGAGCCCGGCACGGAGCCGGAGCCGGAGACGCCTGCCCAGCGCCTCGAAGAGCTGCTGCTGACCCGGATCTCCAATGAGAACCCGGCCCTCGGACCCCTCCGCGAACTGGTCGACGATCGAGGGCTCGCCCGCCGAACGAGCTATCACGACGCGATCGCCGGTCTCGAGGGCCTCGTCGCGGCCGGGCCGCCGAGCGAGTTCGGGGGCGTGTCGGTGATCGAGCTGATGCGGGCGCCGGCGCGCCACGCCCCAACCTCGCTGGCGGGCCAACTGCGCTACGTCCGGGAGCAGTGGGGTTCACTCCTGGGCGCGGACCTCAAAGACATGCCGCATGAGCTCGATATCACCATCGGAATCATGGCTGAGGAGGAGCGGGCGCTCCGTCTACGGTTCGATGGCGGTGACGGTGGCGCTGGCGGTCATGGCGCTGGCGGTCACGGCGGTCATGGCGCCGGCGGTCACGGCGGTCATGGCGCCGGCGAGGCACCGTCGTTCGCGGGTGCCGCTGAAGAGCCGGAGGCATTCTCGACCGACTCCGCCTGGATGCCCCAGGTGGTGCTGCTGGCAAAGAGCGCCCACGTCTGGCTCGATCAACTCTCGCGCGAACACAAGCGAGAGATCTCCACCCTGGATGCCATCCCGGACGAGGAACTGGACACACTCGCCCGCTGGGGCTTCACGGGACTCTGGCTGATCGGGCTGTGGCAGCGATCCACCGCGTCCGAAGCGATCAAGCGGATGCGCGGCAACGCCAGCGCCGTTGCGTCTGCCTATTCACTCGATGACTATCGGATCGCCGACGACCTCGGAGGCGAGCGCGCCTACGCGAACCTGCGCGATCGCGCCGCCGCGCGGGGGATCCGGCTGGCCAGCGACATGGTGCCCAATCACATGGGGATCGATTCGCGCTGGGTGATGGAACACCCCGAATGGTTCCTGTCAGTGCCCGAGCCGCCCTACCCGGCGTATTCCTTCAGCGGCGCCGATCTGTCGACCGACAATCGAGTCGGCATCGTCCTGGAAGACCACTACTGGGACGACACCGATGCCGCCGTCGTATTCAAGCGGTTTGACCGCGGGTCCGGCGAGGCTCGCTACGTCTATCACGGCAACGACGGGACCTCGTTTCCCTGGAACGACACGGCCCAGCTCAACTTCATCGATCCGGTCGTCCGGGAACAGGTCATCGGGACCATCCTGGACGTCGCGCGGCGCTTCCCGATCATCCGCTTCGATGCCGCCATGGTCCTGGCGAAGAAGCACGTCGAGCGGCTGTGGTGGCCGGAGCCGGGCGCCGGCGATGGGATCCCGTCGCGCGCCGAGCATGCGCTGCCAGCGCGCGAATTCGATGCCCGGATGCCTGTCGAGTTCTGGCGCGAAGTGGTCGATCGGGTGGCGGCGGAGGTTCCCGGCACGCTCTTGCTGGCCGAGGCGTTCTGGCTGCTGGAGGGCTACTTTGTCCGGACCCTGGGGATGCACCGCGTCTACAACAGCGCGTTCATGCACATGCTCCGCGACGAGAACGGCGCCGGCTACCGCAAGGTGATCAAGGAGACCATCGAGTTCGACCCGGAGATCCTCAAGCGCTACGTCAACTTCATGAGCAATCCTGACGAAGCGACGGCGGTCGAGCAATTCGGCAAGGGCGACAAGTACTTCGGCGTAGCGACGGTGCTGGCCACGCTTCCTGGCCTGCCCATGCTGGGGCACGGCCAGGTCCAGGGTTTCGGCGAGAAGTACGGCATGGAATTCCGGCGGGCGACGCTCGACGAGCGCCCCGATCCCGGTCTGGTGGAGCGCCACGAACGCGAGATCGTTCCGCTCCTCCATCGGCGTGCCTGGTTTGCGGAGGCGCACGACTTCCTGCTGTACGACTTCGTGACGGACTCGGGGGTTGTGGACGAGGACGTGTTTGCCTACTCCAACGGATCGGGCCCGCATCGATCGCTGGTCGTCTATCACAACCGGGTGGCGGCGACGACCGGCATCATCCGCCAGTCCGCCGCGTACGCGCGAAAGGGGCCCGACGGCGCGAAGCGGCAGGTCCGACGTTCGCTGGGGCAGGGCCTGGGATTGCCCAATGAGTCGGGCGCGTTCGTCATCTTCCGCGATGCCCGGACCGGCCTCGAGTCGCTCCATTCCTGTCGTGTGATCTGGGAGCGGGGGTTGACGCTCTCCCTGGGGGCCTATTCGACCCACGTCTTCTGGGAGTTGCGCGAGGTTCGCGACGGAAGCGCCGGCCAATGGGCGCGGCTGGCGGAACGGCTCGATGGGGCGGCCGTCCCGTCGCTCGACGAGGCGATGCGCGAGATCCAGCTGGAGCCAGTGCACGGGCCTCTGAGGGCGATCTTTGCCGATGGTCTCGTCCGGGCCATGCTGGATGGCGAGGCTGGCGTGGCGCACCTCGACGAGATCGAGCGCCGACATCGCGCCTTCCTGGAGGCCCTGGCGGAGGCGACCGAGCTGGCTGGCGAAATCGCCGGGTCATTGGCGGCCGCTACCCGAACTCGGACGGAGCGGGTCTTCACCAGCCTCACGCCGGCAATTGAAGTCGGCGATCGGAAGGAACGGGCCGAGCTGCTCGCCTGGCTCCTGCTTTCCCGAACTGGCGAGCTGGCGCCGAACGCCCACGTTGCCGCCACGAGCCTGGCCTGGTACGAGGAGCTGCGGCTCCCGGGGGCCCTGGTCGAGGGCCTGCGCGAGATCGGACTGGACGAGGGTGAAGCCTGGGCCGTCGCCGACGTGGTCCGCGTCCTCCTCACGCTCCCCCGCCGGTCCGGTTTGCGCGGTCCGTCACGAACGCAGGACGCACGACTCCTTGGTCAGTGGCTGACGCTCCCAATCGTCTGCACGGCGATCGGCCTGAACACCTGGCAGGGTGTCGAGTACCTCGATCGCGACCGCTTCGCGACGATGCTTCGCTGGGCTGTCCGGCTGGACGCGATCGACGCCGGTGTCGCCGGACTGGCCGCCGCGTCGGCCAGTCCGAGCATCGTCGGAGACGCGGGCGCCGCGGACGTGGCCGAGCAGCAGGGAGCGGAGCTCTTCACCCGGCTGATGGCCGCGGCTGAGTCCGCCGGCTATCGGGTCGACCGCCTACGGGCCGCCCTGGCCCTGCCAGCCTCGCGAGGTTCCCCTCAGACGCGCCCCGCCAAGCGCCCGCGGGCCGGGGCGTAGGCCGGGCCGGCTCCGGCGACCCGACTCACCCCACGCTCAACTCCCGGATCCCAATCCCATTGGTCTACGAGACACGACCATGCGGATTCGACTAACCACATTGGACAGCGCTACCGGATCGAGCGGATATCGGTCATCGATTCCAATGGCTCTGGAAGGATCGACCGAGTCTCGATGGCGTCGGTCGTTTACACCAATGGGCCTGGACTCGACGCCGTCCCTGGCACTCCTGCGGAGAGAGCGTCGCGGTCCGAGTAGCGGGCATGGTAGACGTCCCTAGTCGGGGCGAGGCGCCTCGCCCGCGTCGGCGCTGCCGGCCAGCCGGACAGCGGGTTTCCGGAACCCGGTCCACGTGCCGGCCTCCCAGGCCGATGCCAGACGCGCCATGATCGACTCGAGGCGTGGCCCCTCGAAGTCCGGATAGAGGCGCCGAAGCAGAAAGCGCGCCCGCTCAAGTTCGGTCATCGGTCCCGCTCGATCCGCCTGCGCCCACACCATGTCGAACGCCAACCGATACATCTCGACGTGCATGCGCATTCGGACGGCCGGGGGCGCCAACCGAACCAGTTCGTCGATCTGTCGCTGCGCCAGATCAACCGCCACGGACCGACTCCAACAGTGCGCTCACACCAAGGATTGCCGCATACCGCTCGAGATACTGCCAATCGAGTTCCGCAGCAATGCGGATCACGGATCGACAGTCCCGCAACTGCATCTCGGAGATCCCCCCCGACCACTCAAGCTTTGCGAGGATGAGGTCCTCCGCCGAGATCACGGCGGTCCGCCCAAGCGCCGGATGGTCCACGAACCAGCTCCGTTTGAGGGCTTGCCTGGCCCAGTCGTCGCGGCGTCCCAACATGAGGTCGATCCGGACGATCTCGGTCATGTGGATGAGTCCCCCCATCGCGCCGCCTCCGCCTTCGATGACGTCATTGACGAGGTAGACGTCTTCGAATGCAGGACGGATCAAGCGGTCGTACTCGGCTGGGTCGAGGTCGAGGACCAGATCGAGGTCACGGGTCATCCGAGGCTCGGCGTGGACGGATAGGGCCCACGATCCTGTGAGGAAGTGGCGGATGCCGAGCCGTTCGATGCGATCCAGGACATCCCGCTCGACGCTCATCCGAGCAGGATGCGCCGCAGAAGCGAGGTGGGCGGGGAGCCGTGGCTGATGACCGCCTCGAGGTGGTCGCGATACCGAAAGCCGGGCGTCTCGCCGAAGCCGCCTACGACCCTGGGTTCCGGGACGGCACCGGCGCCGCGCGGATCGCCGGAGGCCGCCGCCGCCCGCTGGCGGACCTCAAGCTCGATCTCCCACATCTCCAGCGAGCCTGCGAAGTAGGTCGATAGCTGCGTGGACGACAGCCGCGCCCGATCGAATTTGGCGCGGGCCTCTGCTTCCTCCTGGAAGCCGCCGTCGACCATCAGGGCCACCGCCTCGTCGCCGGTCATCCCCTGGGTGTGGATCTTCGCGTCGATGATCGCGTTGGTGACCGCCCGCAGGTAGAACTTCCAGTGGGTGAGCAGGAGCGCCGGATCGTCCGCCCCGTAGCCGGCGTCCATCATCACCTGGGTCACGTAGACCGCCCAGCCTTCGGCAAACAGGCCACTGGCGAAGATCGACCGAACCATCGATGGGCAGCGGTTGGCATAGGCGCCCTGGAGGTAGTGACCGGGCACGGCTTCGTGGATCGTCAGCAGCCGGAGCATCCGGTCGTTGTCCTCGCGCAGGTTGGACTCGCGCTGCTCGGCGGTCCAGTCGTCGGGCATCGGGGTGATGGAGAAGAAGGCCTTCTGGCCCTTGTCCAACGGGCCGGGCGAGCTCAGCATCGCGCCCCCAAAGGCGCGCAGGAAGACCGGTGTCCAGCGAATGTCGAGCGGCTCATCGGCCAGGCCGATCAGGTCACGCTCCCGACAGAACACCTCGATCCGGGCGTTCTCGACGCGACAGAATTCGAGGAGGTCCTCCGCCTTCGGGTGCTCCGCCGCGATGGCGTCGAGCACGCCACGGACCAAGGTGCCCTCGTCGTCGGGTCGTGGACGCGTGGGGCACCAGGTTGGCCAGAGGTCCCGGGCAATCCGGACGAGTTCCGCCCGAACGGCCACGTACTCGCGGTTGGCACTCGCGAGGATGCGCTCCGGGGTCAGCGTCTCGGAGCGCATGGTGTGGCGCATCTTCGCCGCGAACAGTTCCGCCCCGAGGCGCCCCTCACCGTCGCTGGCTGGCAGCACCACCTCGCGCAGGTGGGCCTCGAATTCGGCCAAGGCTCGCCGGGCCAACTCGGCCGCGGCTGTCAGTCGGGGCGCCAAGGCCGTAACCGCCGGGTTGTCCGTGGCCCCGGCGACAGCCGCTCGCGCGTCGGCGATCAACTCCTCCACGCCCGGCAGCTGCTTGAGGGCCGTCTCAGTCTGGAAACGACCGACCGGGCGCCCGGCGTGACCGACCAGACTGGCCTTCGCCGCTTCGACGACGCCCGGTAGCCCCTCCAGCCGCCCGGCAACCGATGTCAGCCGGATTTCGAGCGGAGCGAACTCGCGGGCGAGCAGCGAGAACAGCCCGTCCCCGAGCAGGTAGACCCAGTCCAGTGGGTTCCAGGTCTCTTCGCGCAGCTCCGTCTCGGCAAAGCGGGCCGCCTCTAGCTCGCCGATCAGCAGGTCGCGGTCGACGGCCTCGTCGCCGTGGAGCTCCGTCATTGCCCGGAACTCGCCCAACCAGCGATCCGTGAACCCGAGCCGCTCGGCTCGACCAGCCTCGGTCAGATCCGGCCAGCGATCGTCGAACTCGTGGAAACCGATCCCGGTCGCCCAGGTCGGATTGAGCCGATAGAAATCGGCCAGGAACGGCTCGATGCGGCTCGCGAACCTGAACATGCCAGCGCAGTCTACGGGCGCCGCCACATCCACGCGAAGGTGCCGATCAGCGTCGGGAGGGCCATGGCAACCAGAGGCTGGTATCGGCTACCCGAACGAAAGGTGCTGCCAGCGCAGCCCGTGTTGCTCGAACCTGGCGAAGTCCGCGTCCCTCGTGACCCAGGTACAGCCTTGGGCGATGGCCAGGGCCGCGTGCTGCGCATCTGTTACCAGCTTGCCGGACGCGTCCGCAGCGCGGCAGAGGCCGAGGACATCCTGGAGGTGTGTGGCGCCCGGCACTGCCACGCGGCAGCGAGGATGCGTCGCGAGCTGCTCGATCACGGCGAGTGCCGCGGGCAGCGGCGTGGCGTCCAGGTAGATCCTCGGGTTCGTGACGATCCTCAGGAAACCCACCGCCACCAAAACACTCAAGGCGAACGGCTCCGGGCCATCGACGAGCTCCTTGAGCCAGGCCGAGTACTGCTCATGCCAGACTTCGTCCCGCCGATGGGCGTAGATGAGGATGTTGACGTCGGGCATCAGCACGGTCAGCGCAGCCGGTCCTGATCCTCGGTCTCGAGCGCCACGGAGAAGTCCGATGGTTCGTGCCGAACACGGTCGTCGGCACGCCCGTACGTGACCATCGAAAACGGAGCGGCAGCCGGCGTGGGGCGGCCCAACGACTCGCGGAGGGCCTCGTTCACCACCTCGCTCACCGTGAGACTTCGTTCAGCCGCGCGACGCCTGGCCTGGCGAAGCAAGGAGTCGTCGAGTACAAGGGTCGTCCGCATACAGATGATCATACATATGAGGGGCACTCCGTCAAGGAGGGGTGGGCGCGCGGGGTACGATCCCTCGATGACATCCCAGCCATGGGTCGCTCCGGTTGTCCTCGAAGGGTCCCGCGTGCGCCTGGAGCCCCTCCGAACGGACCATCTCGCGGACCTCGCTCTCGTCGCCTTCGACGACCCGATCTGGCAGTGGACGATCATGGGGCGGCAGGACGAGGCCGGGCTGCGGCGCTGGCTGGAGACCGCGCTGGCCAACGCGGAGGCGGGCACGGAACGGCCGTTCGCCACGATCGATCGCGCCAGCGGGCGGGCCATTGGTAGCAGCCGCTATATGTCGATCGCTCCAGAGCATCGGCGACTCGAGATCGGCTGGACATGGGTCGGGACCGCGTTCCAGCGGACCGGTGCCAATCGTGAAGCGAAACTCCTCCAGTTGACCCACGCCTTCGAAACCCTCGGCGCCAACCGCGTCGAATTCAAGACCCACGCCCGTAACGATCGGTCACGGACGGCGCTGCTCGGGATCGGCGCGACGTTCGAGGGGGTCTTTCGCCGCCACATGATCATGCCCGACGGCTCACTTCGTGACTCCGCGTATTTCAGCGTGATCGCCGGGGAGTGGCCGGCGGTGAAAAAGCGCCTCGGTGCTCGGCTCGGGGCAGCGTTCGGCGGCTGAACCGACCCGAGCCGCGGTAGTACCCTCCGGGCACCACGCATCGTTCGACCACGCGCGCTCGACCATGCATCGCTCGACCGAGCATCAACAGGGTATGGAGGGATCACCGTGAAGGGATTCATCATCGGGACCGCCACGACCGCCCTGGCCTTCTACGTCCTGACCAGCGTCCTGCCGGAGGTCGCCGCGCTCCCGCGATTCGTGACGTACGAAGGTGAACTCGTCGGCCTCCTGGGTCTCGCCGTCATCTTTGGGGTGGTCAACGGGCTCATCGGTCCGATCATCAAGCTGGTAGCCCTGCCGATCAGCTTCATGACCATGGGCCTGGTCGGCTTCCTGATCAACGGCGGCCTGCTGCTGGCGACCGCGCTGATCGCCGACAGGGCTGGGTTCAACCTGACCGTCGGCGACTTCCCACCAGACCTGACCGCCGACTCGATCGTCGCCGCAGTCGTGGGCTCCGTGATCCTGAGCCTGGTCGGCACTCTCGTGCGGCTTGTCGTCAAGAGCTGACTCAGGGCTGACCCTCCAGACCACGCTCGGGCTCCGACTGGCCGCTCGGCGGTTCGGGACCCCGGCCTACGGTACGGATCTGGCGGTCCTGGCCGCGTCCGCAAGCCAGGTCCGGGCAGCGTTCCCGGATCCCTGGTTGCGCCACTACTCCGTCAAGGCCAACGACGTCCCGGCCATGATCGCGGCGGTCGCCGGCCATGGCTTCGGGGCCAACGTGGTGTCACGCGGCGAGTGGGCTGCCGCGGCCCGGGCCGGGTTGCCAAACGAACGGATCACCCTCGAGGGGATCGGCAAGACCGTAGCCGACCTTCGAGCGGCGGCGCGCGCGGCGGGCGAGGGCCGGCCGCTCCGCTGGGTGGCGATCGAATCGCCCGAGGAAGCGGCGGCCCTGGCGACCATCGTCGAGCGTCAGCGCGGCGTTCGGCTCGATGTGCTCTACCGGCTCAATCCTGATGTCGCGCCCGAGACGCTGGCCGGCCTTGCCGTCGGGGCCGGCTCGTCCAAGTTCGGGATGACGGAGATGGAGCTGGGCGCCGCGATCGAGGCGGGCGGCGGACCGGATGGACCACTTCGACCGCGGGGGATCCACCTGCACGTCGGTTCCCAGCTGGCAGCGATCGACGCCTGGCGCGATGCGGTCCGTCGCGCCCTCGCTGTGACCGCGCTTTGGCGCGGGTCGATCGAGGCGTTCGACACGCTCGACGTCGGCGGCGGCTTCCCGGTCTTCGAACTGGGCACGCCGGCACCGGATCCGGCCCGCTTTGCAAGAGAGCTGCCCGCTCTCCTCGAAGCGACTCCGGCCGATCGCCGCCCTACCCGCCTGTCGATCGAGCCGGGCCGTTACCTGGTGGCCCGCGCCGGCTGGCTGGTGGCACGCGTGCTGCACGTTCGCGACCGTGGCGGTCGCCAGGTCGTGCTGGATGCGGGCATGACCGAGCTGATCAGGCCGGCGCTCTACGGTGCTCGCCATCCAATCCTGGCCCTGACCAGCCTGGGGCGGCCGATCGAAGTGGCCTCCGCGCGCGCCAACCCGGCAGATTGGGAGCCCACGCGCGTCGAGGGGCCAATCTGTGAGTCGACCGACTCGCTGGGCGTTCATGATCTGCCGCCGCTCCGTCGAGGCGACCTGGTGGCCATCGCCGATGCCGGTGCGTATGCCGCGTCTCAGTCATCCGGTTACAACGGCCGACCGCGACCCCCGCAGGTGCTCCTCCATGCCGGCGGCGGCCTCACCCTCGGGCGCCGCCGCCTCGCCTGAACCGGCCGCCCCGCGCTTTGGGGGTGACCACAGGCGGCCAACGATGTCGCTGCCGCCCGGCGATCCTGAGGGATCGGCCAAGCAATCCTGAAGGACTTGCACACGAGGCACGCAATGACGCATCCGACCCGTCGCGACCCGGGCGGACTGCGGGAGTACCCCAAGATTCGGGTGGTTTTCGGCCGTAACGGGTGCCCGGCGCCTGTTGTGCAGGTGGCGACCAGCCATTCAACGTTGATCTCACCATAGCTTGCCCGGACCGCAAGTTGTTGATGATGCGGGAACGGGCGGGACGGAATGGCGAGACGGGCGGGCTGGCCGGGCGACAGGTGGCGCTGCAGACCCAGACGAGCATCCGCGCGCGACGCCGAGCGGAGTTTCGGGCACCTCGCCCGGCCCGGAGTCGACTATGGTTCGCACATGCACCCACACGATCGATCGGCGGCGCGGCCGTTCCGCCACCCACATGCCCCGGGCGAACTTCGGACGGGCCGGATGACGAGGCGATCCCGTGTCGCCGCGCTGGTCGCGACGGCCTGGCTCCTCGTCCTGGCCGTCGGGCCGGTCGCTGCCGCCGATCCGTTCGCGCCGCCGCCCGGGCCGCCATTTCCCGATCCGGCCATCGATCGTGCGGTCTACGACTACGCGGGGATCCTTGGTGCCTCGACCATCGCGGACGCGGAGGCCATCATCGATGCCATCGAGGTGAGGACCGGCGCCGAGATCGTCATCTACACCCAGGACAGCGGCGAATACAGCCTCACCACGGAGTCGACCGAAGCCAAGGCGCGGGCCCTGATCGATCAGTGGGGCGTTGGGCGCGCTGGGTTCGACGACGGGCTGGCGATCTTCTTCGATCTCGAACCAAACCTGCTCCACGGCCAGGTCCAGCTCTACGCCGCCCCGGGCTATGAGGCCGCCTTCCTCTCCAACAGCGAGCGCCAGGCCATCTTCGACAACGACATGCTGCCGCTCCTGCTCAATGCCGACTTCGATGGCGCCGTGATGATCGCCCTTCAGCGGATCGATCGGGCGGCAACCGCCGAGCACGCGGCTGAACTCCAGGGCGCACGCCAGGTCAACGCGGTGCTGGGCCTCGTGGGCGCGCCGATCGTGTTCATGGGCCTGGCCGGGTGGGCCGTCATGAGCTGGCGGCGTTTTGGCAAGGATCCGATCTACCTTGATGACGCGTCGATCCTGATGCCCGCACCGCCCCCGGACCTGACCGCCGCGTCGGGGGCGATGATCATGGACGGTGGCATCTCGCGGCGGGCGCTGACCACGGCGATGCTCGATCTCGCCAGTCGTGGCCTGATCGCTTTCCGCGAGGATGGCGGGATCCTGGGGTTCGGCAAGAAGGTCGGGATCGACGTGGCACCGGCACCCGGTGACCCCGAGCTGGAGGCGCAGCGAGCCCGAAATTCGCGCCGACCAGCGGGACCGGCCGAAACGATCGCCCTGTTCCACCTGCAACTCCTCGGTGCGTTCGGCAGCGGCTACATCGAGCCCAGCGAGCTACCCAAATTCGGCGCAAACGTCGCGGCATTCGACGCGGCGCTTGAGGGCCACGTCGTGGCCCGCGGCTGGTTCAAGGAGAAGCCCAGCAAGGTCGCGGGAAGGTGGACCGGCCGTGGAGTTGTCGGCCTCGTCGCGGGGATCCTCGCAGTCGTGGCGGGTTTCACCGTCCCGATCTCCGGGCTGGTGCTCATCGGCGGAGCGGCGACCGCCGCCGGGGTCGTTGTGATGGCGGTGGCCCGAGGGATGCCGGCGGTCACCATGCCCGGTGCGATGATCCGGGCGATGCTCGCCGCCTATCGCCGGACGCTCCAGAAGACGATGGCGCAGTCGCGGTCCATGCAGCAGGTGGTCGATGAGGCCGGGCTCGACTGGCTGGATACGCCGGACCAAGCGGTGGTCTGGGGGACGGCACTCGGACTCCAGGACGAGATCGAGCAGGTCCTGGCGCGCAGCCTTGACGACGTCGAGCACGGCGTGGCCGGCGGCTCGATGCCGTACTTCCCGGCCTGGTACCAGGGCTCGGGCGGGGCTCCGATGACGGGTGCCGACGGGAGCGGCGGTGGCCTCTTCTCGAATTCGGGCGTGCCCGATCTCGGTGGGATGATGTCGGCGCTCGGGACCATCGGTAACTCGCCGTCGTCGTCGGGGAGCGGCGGCGGTGGTGGCGGTTTCTCGGGCGGCTCGTCGGGCGGCGGAGGCGGCGGCTCGGGCGGCCGGTTCTAGGTCCGGGCTCCAACGCGACTAGGTCCGGCCTCCAACGCGACTAGGTCCAGGCTCCGGCGGCTCCGGCGGCTCCGGCTCCGGCGGCGTTCCCAGCGTGACTTCCAGTCGCGGCTACGACCCGAGGATGCTCGTCCAGCCCGCTTCGATGCTCAAACCTCGACTCGTACGCGCGCTTTGGCCATGTGGACGCTTGATACGTGGCGCTCAGTCGCTGGCGTCGACTGCCAGTCGCGCTACATCGGCACGCCCGCGCTCCTGGTACGCGCGCCCGCCTCGACCCCGAACTGGGCGAGGCACGCGTCCAGCCCCTCGATCTGAACGGCAGGGCGGGGCTCTGAGCGCCAACCTTCCACGGTCATCCTGAACCGCTGGGTCTCGCGCCCGACACCCTCAGGAGCCAGGCTGCCCCGTCCGTTCTCCTCGTATCCGACCTTGCGTGAGACACGGTTGGAGGCAGCGTTGTCGAGGAACGCCGCACTCTCGGCGACCCGGGCTCCAAGACCCTCGAAGGCGAAGGCCAGGATCGCCTGGCGCATCTCCGTCCCGAGTCCGCGGCCCTGCCAGGCGCGACCGATCCACGACCCCGTGTCGACCGTACCGTGGATGGCAAAGTCCCGGGCATGGATCGACTGGCTCCCGATCGGCGCCCCGTCAAGCTCGACCAGCAGGTTCAGTTGCCAAGCCTCGGGCGACCAGCCGGCGCGCATCCCCCAGTGGTGCTGGAGAAAGCTGCGCTCGAACGCCGGGCTCGTGATGGTCGACCAGGCGACCCCGAACGGCATCGTACCCTCCGGATGGATTCCGGCCCGGGCGACCGCGATGAGGCCAACCAGATCCTCGTCAGTCGGCAGTCGGAGCACGAGGCGTTGACTCCGGATCCGAAGACCGAAGAGCGGCCAGTTGGGCTCGATGGCGGCGGTCATGGGCGCCCGACGGTACACTCCACAAATGGGTGCTGTCGAGACGATGGAAGACTTCTTCGAGAAGCTGAATGCCGGCGACCGCCAGGCTGCGGTGGCGCTAATGGACGAAAAGGCCGAGATGCGGGTCCATGTCGGCGACAGCGTGCAGACGCTCCGCGGGGTGGAGCGCGTCGGCGGCTGGTTTCTGCGAGGCGACGCCGGGCTGAAGATGATCCCCGGCGACATCCGCGATACCGGCAATACCTACGAGGCGGACCTGCTGGTCGTCCGGCCCGGCGCGCAGAGCCGCCATCTCGACGCGACGTTCCGGGTCGAGGCCGGGAAGATCACCGCGATCAACATCGCGCCCCGATAGCTGCGGCCGAAACCGCTACGGGGACGGCGACGGGGCGTCAGCCGAAGGGTCGACGGACGAGGGCAAGGTCTGCGCCAGGCGCATAACCGTACCCACGGACTGATACGGAGACCGCCACCTCAGTCGGGCGGGCCAGCAGCCCAGGTCCACGCTCAGGTTGGTCCCGATTCCGGCCTGACTCGTCCGATCCCGGGCACAGCAGCCACGAAGTCCCTCCGTATCAGTCTCCCGACGCGGTTATGCGGATGTGCGACCCGGTCAGGGAACGACACCGTCGTCCTCATGAACTACAGCTAGCGGCGGCGACCGAAGTTATGGGGACGGCGACGGGGCGTCAGCCGAAGGGTCGACGGACGAGGACGCCGACGGGTCCGTGAATTCATCGGGCGGCTTGGGCGGGATGAAGATCTCGTCGCCCGCCGCGATTCTGTCTGCGTCCGTGATCTGCGGGTTGGCCGCCAGCAGCTCCTCCAGGGTCAGCCCGACCTGCGCGGCCACCCCGAACAGGGTATCGCCGGTCTGGATGACGTAGACCTGCGGGGTCGGGGCGGGCGTTGGGGTCGGCCTCGGGGTCGGCGTCGGAGCCCCGCCGCTGGCACCTGCGGAAGGGGCAATCGATGCTCCGCCGCCCGGGCCACCGTTGCCGCCATCCCCCCCGACACCAAGGAGGGCCGGCAGGAAGAACAGGCCCACGGCGGCGATCACGAGCGCCACAGCGAGCACGGCCAACCTGGGTGGTGTTGGAAGACCGACTCGTGCCCTGATCGTCGGGAAGGCCTCGAACCTGCGCGAGCGCTCCCAGGACGGGCCGACGATCTCGTCCCGCTCCGGCACTCGACGGGTCCGTTGCGCGCGGGAGGCACTGACGCTCGGCCGGTGGCTGGATCGACCAGGCGGAAGCCCAGCGCCCGTGGACCGCTCCGCGATTCCGGGCCGCGTCACGAGCCCGGCCAGCTCATCGTCGGGCGGTACCCCGCGTTCGGCCTGGCCGCCTGGCATCCGACCGCGCGGGCCAGTCGTCCCCGCGCCGGCGGGTGTGGCCAACCGGTCGGCGGCACTCCCGGCAAGTCCTCGGCTCTCGTCCGTGCGTGCCCTGCCGTCGGCCCGCCGCCCGACGCCGGCCGACCCTCCTGCCGCCCACGGCGGAGCTGCCGCCCAATCGCGGGGAGGATTGCGAATGATCGGCGGCTCATCGTCGGGGCCTTGATGGCTTGGCTCGTCCGGGTCGTGGCCGTGGCCGTGGCCGTCGGCGACCTCGTCGCCAGCCTCACTGGCGAACTCGTCGGTGCTGTCGAGGGCGGACTCGTCAGCCGCCTGGCTCGCCGCCTCTGGCCTGGGCCGAGCCGCCGATGCTGTCGCCGCTGCCGCAGGACGGGCACTACCGCGCGTCTTCGTCGCCTGGGCCGCCTCCCGCCGGGCCCAATCCTGGAAGGTGGGGCAGACCGGGAAGGAACTGGACAGGCAGTACGCCTCCTGGTGCGCCGCGGCACGAGACGTGGGTACCGGCTCGGCGTAGCAACGATGCCGCCGGTCCGGACTGGTTGACCGTCCCTCGCGATCCTTCTCGAACGCCACGAACGGGCAGGCCACCGCGTCGTCCACGCTCGGGAGCCC
Organism: uncultured Anaerolineaceae bacterium; assembly: GCA_964427285.1. Taxonomy (GTDB): domain Bacteria; phylum Chloroflexota; class Limnocylindria; order Limnocylindrales; family CSP1-4; genus SPCO01. The sequence continues at coordinate 4,528 of CAYRTS010000048.1, read as the reverse complement.
TCGCTCGGTCATCGACGCGATCATACCCGCCCTTCACAGGGTGTACGACCGTCGAGCCTCCGCGAACGCCTGGCAGGCTCATCGCTGTGCATGGGTCCACGCCGCGTGTTTGCGCGCCCGGTCCCCGATCTTTGCCCAATCGGACGGCCAATTCCGGTGACACCGGTTGATACGCTCTGCGAATGCCCGATCGAGTCCATGAGACCGCTGTCCGGACCGCCGAGCCCGTGCGTCAAATGCGCCCCGAGACTGCGTCACAGGCCCGGCCTGGCGCGGATCGAGGGCCGGCATACCTCGATGGCAAGGAGGCATCCTCCTTCGGCGGGATGTCCCCGAGCGACGTCATGTCCCTGCAGGGGTTCGCTGGCAACCGCGCCGTCTCGTCGGTCATGCGCGCGGTCGCGCAACGGGTGCCGGTGACGACGCCGGACGCCTCGGAGACCCTGTACAACGATACGAACGCCGCCGGCCAGGCCACCGCCCGCAGCTATGGAGGTGGGACGGATGCTTCTGGCGCGGCGAATGTGGTCAAGTACGACATGACGCGCAATGGCGATGCCGGCGTCACGGTCTCAGTGAAAATCAGGTTCCTGAGCCAGTCCCGAAACACCGTTGACCCGACAGCGGCAGGGTCGCCGGCCGGAACGCCTGCGCTGGGCACGCTGATTGGCGCGCCGACGGAGATCCCGGTTACGGACCCTGACAACCGTCGTGCGTGGGCGACGGACATGGCCGCGAAAGCCGTCGCCATCTGGAATGGGCGCCTCACGCTCACCGAGGAGCCGGAAGTCGCCGCCGCTGGCGGTCCAACCGGCGCCGCGCCAGCCGCCGCACCAGGCGCCGCAGCCGGCGCACCCGCCGCCGCTCCCCCAGCCGCCGCGCCAGCCGATGCCGGGGTGCCCGCGGCCGGCGTCGGCCCTGCACCGGCACCGATCCCCCCGCCGAAGAAGCTGCCCGTGACATTTGCGTCGGTCCCTGTCTTTACCATCGCCGAGTCCGCGGACTCGCAGATCATCGTCCACCCCAGCTCCACCGTGGCCGGCACACCAGGCCAGCCGATCGATGCTGGGAACTACTACGTCAACAAAGGCACCTACAGCGGCGACGACAAGGTCATCGCCGCGCACGAGTATGGTCATCTGCTGGGCATCCCGGATGAATACAGCCAGAGCAATTCCCAGTTGAATGCGTTGATCCACCAGGCGGCGCCCGGTGGTGCACCCAGCGCCGGGCCGGCGCTCGATCGGGCGTCGGTCCATCGGATGGTCCTCAATTCGCTCAAGCAGCCACTCGTCAGTGCCCTGACGGCTTCGATCGCTCCGGTCACCGCCGCGATCCGCGGGCAGAAAGCGAAGGTGAAGAAGGCATTGGTGGCGGCAACCAAGGCTGGCGTTGTCGACCCGGCTGTCACCGCCGAGCTGGCAACCACGCTTGCGGCAGGGGCCGAAACCAGGCTCGCGCCAAGCGTGCCGGGAGCCGTCGCCTTCGAGACGACCCGGAACTTCAGCGGCTCCTCGGTGGGCGGCGGCGCTGTCGAGGCGGGCTTCTCAGCCTCGGCGCTCAGCACGACGATCACGGATGAATACATGAAGGCGCTCACCGGTGCGGAGACGGCTGCCGTCGCAGTCGAGGGAGTGGGCAACGTCACGGTCGATGTCGCAGGGTCCGTCGGTGCGACGACCGCAGCGGGCGGGGCCCAGACGGCACCGGGTGCCGCGATCGCCACGAGTGCGGTGAACGCGCCCGGAGCCGGCGCGCCGGCGGCCGCGGCTGCACCCGGCTTGCCGGCGATCGCGCCGCCGCCGAGTCTCGTTGCCGAGCTCACCGGCCTGCCTGCGACCTGGGACAACGCCGGCTCACTCCTTGAAACCGGCGTGACACCGGCGGCCTTCACGACGGCAATGGTCGGGACGCTCAAGAGCGCCGACGCCGCGGCGGCAGCCTTTGCTGCGATGCCGCTGGCGCCTGGGGTCCGTAGCAAGAAGGCCGCCACCATGGGCGCCCTGTATCAGCGTGCCTATCGGATGGTTCAAAATGCGTCGCAGACCGCGGCGGCGCAACTCGGTGCGAATCTTGTCAGCGAAACCATCAAGCCCGCGCTGACCGCAAGCGTGACCAAACTCTCGACGACGATCGACACCGAGGTCAACCGAATCATGGTCACGCCCCCGGCCGGCGTCGCAGCCCTCGGGACACCCGATCCGAACATGACCGCAGTGGTCAGTGCGATGAAGGCGACGCTCGACGCGAACAAGGCGGCCACGGCCGGCAACCCAGGCCGCGACCCGATGGGTGCCAGCGGCACCGGCAGCGCCCCGGCACAGGACGTCACGTACAGCTATGAGGGGCTGATGGGTTCCAGCACCAAGAATACGCTCCGGTCCGACCAGTTCGAGCCAATCGTGACGAACTTCAACGGCAAGCTCCGCCTACCCGCTGAGCGGAACTTCAAGGCAGGGGTCACATGAACCGCCTCTCGACCTTCGAGTGGCACTCGCCGCCACCGACATCGGTCGATGAGCGCCTGGCGATCTACGACGACGGCAGCGCCTGGCTCGTTGTGCGCCGCCCGCGGGCGCTGGTGGGGACGATCGGCAGTTACGTGGCGACGCCCAGCGACGACGACCTGCGGGCGCTGACCTCCCCCGGGCGGGGGCCGGTGGTGTTCGATCTGCTCGGCCAGCCAAGAGACGTGGCAGCGGCCGACTTGCTGGCGATTGCCAACCGCGTGGCAGAGGCCGCGCGGGCCAAGCCGCGCGCCATCGCGACGTTCTACGCCGGGCCGCTGGCCGCGGTGGCAGCCGGCAGGCTCTCGATGTCGCTCCTCGTCGTCGGGGGCGGCACGAAAGCGGTCCAGTTCGAATTGGAGCCGTCAAAGTGCACGGTGCACTTCAGCCACGGCGGGCAGCCCATCGCCTGGTTCGCCATGCCGGAACTCGCCAGCGGTTTCGTGACGCCCGACGCCGAGGGGCTCGGCGGCCTCCGGAGGCGGGCGAAGGTCAAGCCGGGCGCGTATGGGGCGACCGCGTTCGACATTCCCGCGCCGGGCAACGCAACCGCGGTCTCGATCGAAGTCTCCGGTTGGCTGGCCGAAGCCCTCCCGGACGAGCGTTCGCCCGCACCGTTTGCCGTCCGCACTGAGGACGCTCCGATCCCGGCTTCGTAGGACGCACCCGCGGGTGCGCCACAATCCACTCGAACCGCGCCACACGTGGAATTCGAGGACGGCGATGGCAGAACCGAACCGTCTGCGCGACCAGGTCCGGCCCGATGGCTCCCGCGGACTGAGCCCACCGCGGTGGGGCAACCGCAACGGGCCTGACGCCGCCCCGACTGCGCGTCGACAGTGGACGCCTCGACGGATCGTCGCGTTGGCGGCGCTCGGCGAACTGCTGATCTTCGCCGCCTGTGCCCTCGTGATTATGTCGAACACAGGCGCCGCGATCGGAATCTGGGGCTGGCTCATCGCGAATACGGTCCTCGGCGCTGGGCTTGCCCTGCGCGGGGGTGGACGGCGGGCATGGGTACCGGCGATCGTGGGGCTCGTGATCGCGGGCGTCGCCGCAGGGGTCGCGACCGCCGTCGCAGCCCTGCTTGGGATACTGCCCGAGTCCGCAGACGCGACCGGTTCGCCCAACGTTCCTGCACTTTTCGGGCTGCTGGTAGCCATTTTGGTCTTCATCTTTGGTGCGCCGATCGTGATGGTAGGAGCGGTCGTTGGCAGCATCGCCATCGATGTTCGGGCTGAGCGCCGCCATCGAGCCGTCGCCCGCGGCGAGATCCCGTTGGGCCAGCCATCGGGCGACCTGGAGCGCCGAAGCAAAGCGTCGAAGCCGCTCGATAACCTCGAACTCGCAAAGGCCACCGCGGACGGCGCTGCAACAAGAGTCATCCGCGAGTACCCACTCGATCCGGACCCCGACGCCCTGCTGGGGGCGGACGCGGAACAACTCGCGGCAATCGGCTACGCCCTGACTTCGGTGGTACGCCACCCAAACAAGACGGGCCTCGCTTGGCGTCTGATCGGGGTTGGCTTGTTCATCCTGGATCTGGCCCTGCTCTTCTCCCCGGCTTTGAGTTCATGGAGCGGCGCGCTACACGACACGATGCGTGGACGTGTCGTTGCGACCTTCCAGCTGCAATCGGTGACGCACGGCCCTGTGGCTAGAGGCGTCACGCCAGGCGCCCCCGTGGATTCAGGTCTTCAGTAGCAGGCGCCACCCGGAGAAATCGCCAGGCGACAAGGTTGTGGTTTGGGCGAGCAACACAAGGGTGCCGCGGTTATCCCGGGTGCGGCCCTTTCGTGCCGAAACGCTTAGGGCAGCGATGCACCTTTGTCCTCTCCCGCCTGTCGTTTGACAGGCTCGGTCGCGGCTCGGACACTTCCGGTCACCGAGTGACGACCGCGCAGCTCACCCCAACCGCCCCAAAGGAGTCTCATGTCTCGATTGACTCGCTGGCTTGCCCCCAAGGCCATCGCCCACGCCCATTGCGATTTGCCGTGTGGCGTCTACGACCCGGAGCAGGC
>CAYRTS010000047.1:0-23019 GCA_964427285.1 uncultured Anaerolineaceae bacterium | reverse complement strand
GGCCTGGGTGCCCAGTGTCGCGTGCCAGTCGCGTCCTTGGCGGGAGGGACGCGGACGCTGGTCTGGCGGCGCGGCCTGGGTGCCCAGTGTCGCGTGCCAGTCGCGTCCTTGGCGGGAGGGACGCGGAGCATCGGGATGGTCATTCGGTCCCGGCGCCCGGTTCCAGCCGGCCACGAAGCAGGTCGCCCGCATCGTCGAACAGGAGCACCGACCAAGCGGAACCGTCCGTGTTCGGCCAGACGAGCGATCGAACCGGATCGTCCCGCTCCGCCGAGCGGGCGTATTCGAGACGTGCGAGACGCGGGATGGCCCGCACGGCAGACTCACCCCCGGCGGCGATAATCCCCTCGTCCAGCCAATCGGCATAGACCGCGTTGTTGGCGTGGTCCATCGGGTCCAGTTCCTGGGGGCGGACGGTGAACGCCGCGGCACGTGCATCCGGTGGTCGCTCGCCCAGGTCCACCCGGGCAAGATCGAGCTTGGCGGGCGGGTCCGTGAGGGCCACAGCGAACTCGGGCGGGATCCTGGTTGGAGCGCCACGAGCGTCGAGGAGCACCCAGTCGATCTGGACCCACGCGTACAGCCTCCCGTCCGCGGCGTTGAACTCGGTCCGGCGGCGGGCCCAGACCCGGCGTGAACCGACCACCCGGGTGGAACCGTCGATCACGTCACCGAAGCGGACGGGCGCCAGGACCGCCACCTCCGCCGCGCGCACCAGCCAGGCCAGCCCCCGCTCGCGGTACCAGTCGCGCTCGAAGCCCAGCAGCGCGGAGTGATGGCTCGCCAGGTCCTGAGCCCAGCGCAGGAAGACACTCGTTCGCAGGTGGCCGTCCGGCCCACACTCGTCGTAGCGGACGCGATACGGCCACCGGCCGACCCGCGGGTCGTCGGTCATCCCGACGGGCGCGGCGGTCCGCCGGCAAGCCGATCGAGCGACTCCAGGGTGACGATGGCCGTCCCTTCGTGCGGCGCCGTCTGGGCATCGAGCCGGACGGTGCACGACAGGCGGGCATCGAAGACGACCAGTGCGACCGCCAGCCGCTCTTCCTCGTCGGCGGCGTGCGTTCGCGCGTCATCGAGCTGGTGGAGGACGTCGGCATTGATCCCGCGCGCGCCCCACTTGCAGTCATACGCCTCGGCAGCGGACTCACGCTCGACCGTCACGTCGTACGGGTGGATCTCGGCCCGGACGCCATCGAACAGAATCCGCCGCTCGCGCTTGACCGTCGACGCCGTTACCCGCCGGCCGAGCAGCCGCGCCGTGAGTTCCTCCACGATCGCGCCGCGGAACTGGCTGCGAACTTGCTCACCGCGGTCGGCCACGGCCAGCGACGCGGCCAGGATGGCCTCCGAATGGGCGCGCTCGGTCGCGTCGGTCGCGTCGGTCGCGGTCGCCCCAAACAGGGACGGAAAGGTCGCCCGCCAGCCGTCGGGGTCGGTCGTCTCGCCGTTCATGACCGCGCGGGCGAGGATCCGCTGCCCGAGCGTCGCCGCTACCAACAGCTCGGCGGCTCGTGCGACGAGCGGATCGGCCTGGATCCCCGCGTACACGACGGCCCGGGCATCCCGGGCGGCATCCTGGAACCTCATGGCAGCTCACCAAGCGCCAGCAGGACCACCTGCGGGAACGTGGACAACCAGTCGATGGCACGGTGCGGGTCGGTGATCAGGTCGATCTCCGCGATCGCCCGGTCAACCGCGTCGCAGGCCCCTTCAGGAGCCGACTGCGCTCCGCGTTGAGCGCCGACTTCGGCCAGGCGCTCGCGCCAGGCTCCCGCCAGGTCGTTGACGTACGACCATTCGTCCTCGACCGCCTCGCCGAGCTCGGCCAACCGCTCGTACGCGTCGAGCGCGCGGTCGACAACTGGCTGGATCGTCTCGGACACCGCGATAGCCTACGCGGCGACGGATGGACGCGCCGCGCGCAGCCCTTCCGACCAGGCGCCATGCCGTTCAGACGACCGGCGCGCCTCGTCGTTGGGCGTGCTGCACGGGTTGCGGCCGCGCGGAGGCCGCGACGCCGGACCGTTGTAGCAAGGCCTCGAGCTCCCGGCGAGCGCGGTCATCCCACGCCCGGGAGTAGATTCGCGTGGCCTCGGCCCTGAGGCGGAGTCCGGCGGAACGCTGCCGATTCGCGTCGAGCTGGGCAACGCGATCCAGCAGCGCGCGGTAAAGCGCCGGCAGCTCCTCGGCCGCGGACTTCGGGTCCATTGCTGCCACGGTGCGCCCGCGAAGCCCCGGTTGGAATAGCCCAGCAGTCCTGTTCGCGCTCAGGCAATGGAGCGCCGTCAGTCGCCGCGGTGCGCCCCGCTGCGAACCACGTAGGCTCGGAACGTCCCCGTGGCGGCCAGCCAGGTCAAGTTGACCCGCTCCACGATCGCGGCCGGCGGACCGTCGCGGAGCCGCACCGCGAGGCGCTCGACTCGGTCACGGCGCCCCTCCGCGACGCACCGCACTGATCCATCCGGCAGGTTGGCGACCCACCCGACGAGACCCAGGGCAAGCGCTTCGCCGAGAACGAAATAGCGAAAGCCGACGCCATGGACTCGTCCAGTCACGGTGGCTTCCAGCCGAACGACCGCAGGCTCGTCGGACACGCCCGTCTCAGGCGGCGGCGCGGGCACGAGGCCAGGCGAGGACCAGCGAATCGAGGAGCAGCTCAGGCGAGACGTTGGACGCGAGCAGCTCGGCGGCGCGCTCGGCGCGATCGAGGAATCGTGTCACGGCCCCCGGCTCAACGATCGCCGCGACCGATGTCAGTTCCTCGAGCAGGACCGGATCACGCACGGACCGGCCACCTCCCGCTCCCGCCAGGGCGAGGTCGCGGGCGAGGTCCGCCCACAGGGCTATGAGGATCTCGATGGCCTGCCGACGCTCTGCCGCCGGAATGGGCCGGCCGCGAACCTCGTCGGCGTCTTCGATCGCCGCGTCGTCCGGATCGTCACCAGGCTCCGGCGCGATGGTGGGGGGAGGGCGGCCGCGGCCGCGGGGCAATCTGGCCGCGGGGGCTCCATCGTCCCGCCTCGTGAGCGCGGCCCCGAGCGCGAGTGCGCGGGGCATGGCGGCACGAGCCGCGGCAAGCCGGGCCGAGGGCGATGCTCCGGTGAAATCCAGCGGCACGCGACTCAGCTCGGCACGGATCAGCAGCGCCTCGGGCGCCCTGGCGTAGGCAAGGGCGAGACCGGGTCGGCCGGCGGCAAGCCGCCCAAGACGGGCTGCCAGCGGCGGATCGGCCAGGTCGTGGTCGGACACGATCGCCTCAATGTCGCGGGCGCCTACCAAGCCAAGGCGAATCCGGGCACAACGGGATCGAACCGTTGGCAGGAGCCTCGCCTCCTGATCGGCACAAAGCACGATCATCACGCCCGCTGGCGGCTCCTCGAGCGTCTTGAGCAGGGCGGTCTGGGCGTCCTCGGTCATCCGCTCGGCGCCCTCGATGATCGCCACGCGGGCCCCACCCTCCACCGGCATCAAGGCAAGTTCCGTGATGAGTTCGCGGACGCCGGGAAAACTGGCGCCCGGTCCTCCGATCCCCACCTGGCGACCCGGTCCGATGGGAGCCAGCCGGTGGAGGTCAGGGTGCGCACCGCGATCCATCAGTCGACAGGCGCGGCACTCGCGGCAGGGGCGCTTGTTCAGGTCCCCTTCGCAGAACAGTCCGGCCGCCAGATCGAGCGCGATTGTCGTCTTGCCGACCCCATCCGGCCCCACCAGGAGCACGGCGTGCGGGAGCGCCTCGCCACGGACCATTCGGGCGACGGCCCGGATGGCCGCGCCCTGGCCTCGCGTCCGCGCGCCCTCCACGACGGATCGGTCAGCCGGGTTTCGCGACGGCCGTCTTCCGGGCCGCCCTGGGCCTTGTGGCCGCCGGAGCGTCGGCGCCGGCGTGCTCGCCCGCGTCGGGGCCGACCTTGGTCGCGGTGACCCGCGCGGCGGCCGGCTTGCGGGCGGCTCGCGGACTCGCTGCCGCTGCGGGTGCCGGCGCCGCGGCAGACTGGCGTGTGGCGGCAGGCTCCCGTGTGGCGGCAGCGGTCGGTGACGCCTTCCTGGCGGCCCTGGGTGCGGGCGCCGGGCCCGCGGCGGGCGCCGGGCCCGCGGCGGGTGCCAGGCCCGCGGCGGGTGCGACCTTCGCCGTCGCCCTTGGCGTGCGCCCGGTCCTGGGCGCTGTCCCCACCGGCCCGACCGGCTCCGCGGCTGGTTCGGCCACGCTGGCCAAACCGCTCTCGGAGGTACCTGCCTTCGTGGCACGCGTCATGCGCCGCCCGGGAGCCGCACTGGTGGTGACGGCCTCCACGTCGGCGGACGAGGCGTCCGTTGACGCGGAGTCGGCGCCCGGCTCGGCACGAGAATCTGGCGAGACCGCGACCCCTCGCGCCGGTCGGCGAGTCGATCGTGCCCGTGGCGCTGCTTCGGCCGTCGATGCTTCGGACGTGGCCGGTTCCGACCCGACCGGTTGGGCGCGGGACCCCGCGTCGTCGGGACCGCGGCCGCGCGGCCCGGCGACTGGCTTCTGGGCAACCTGCGCCCGCAGCAGCGCCTCGAGCTCGGGGGGCACATCGCTCCACGGCTCGCTTGAACTACGTGGCGGGGGCGCCGTGTCGCGCTCGGGACGGCTGTAACTGCGATCGATCCGATCCGGGCCTGCGGGTCGCGGCCGGCCGCTCACGTCGGGGTAGCGATTGATGCCCCGGCCGCCACCACCGCTAACGCCGCCAGGGCCGCCACTACCACCCCGGACACCTCCACCACCTCCACCACCACCGCGGCCGTAGCGCTCGCGGTCCATCGCCGACTGATAGGCAGACCGGCCACCACGGGCACCGCCACCGCCTCCGCCTCCGCGGCTCGCTCCGCGTCGCTGCTCGGCGATCAGGTATTCGGGGATCTCCGGTTCATCGAAGTCCTCGTCGTCGCCGATCGGCGCGACTGATCCTCGCGCGGGCGGCGAGGCCGGGCCCAACTGAGAATCCCAGACAGAACCGAACGGCGTCGCACGCGGGGCACGACGGACCGGCGCGACGTCGTCCTCCTCGAGGATGGGCCGCGGCGGAGCGGCACGCTGGACGGTCTCGCGGACCGGGGCAGCCGATGCCATGGCCTCATCGGCTTCCGAGATGCCGTCGCCATCCGCTCGGTCGTCGGCGCCTCCGCGCCCACGTCCGCGGCCGCGGCCGCCTCGTCGGCGACGTCGGCGCGGCTCGAGCTCCTCATCAAGACCGTCAGCGGGTGCGCCCGCGGCGGCCGCCTCATCGCCACCGCTGCTGGCGTCGCCATCGAGATCATCGAGGGTGAACACCTCGGCAGCGGCCAGATCCGCCTCGGAAAGACCGCCTCCCGCTCGCGCGAGACGCTCACCGGGCAACGCGACGAAACCGGAACCGCCACCTGAACTCACGTCGACGATGCTGGGCGGCGTCACAGCCCGGCCACGACCCCGACTTCGGGCAGGCGGAGCGAGCTCCTCGTCCCGGGCTCGACCGCGACCCCGACCGCGACCGCCACGGCCATCGCCACTTCCTTCGGTGAGCTTGTCCGGCACCTCGGTCATGGACAGGTCACCGGCATCTTCGGCGACTCGTCGCCCGGAGCGTGACCCCTTCTCCACCCTGGCCAGCGCGACGATGTCCGTGAACTGGTCGGCCACGTCCATCAGGTCGGAGCTGGTATTGCCGCGGAAACTGATCACCTCGACCCGGACGCCCTGCTCCTGGACGGCCCGGATCGCCGGCGCGAAGTCGCCATCGCCGGACACCACGATCGCGATGTCCAGGTTCCGGGCGGTCTTCATCATGTCGACGACCAGCTCGATGTCGAGGTTGGCCTTGACCTTGCCGTCGCCGTACTTGCGGATGTCCTTGCTAACGACCTTGTAGTTGCTCCGCCGCAGGAAGTCGTGGAAGTTGCGCTGGTTCTCGTTGTCCGGATCGAGACCGGTGTAGGCATACGCCCGCACGAGGTCCCGGCCGGCCGTGGCCGACTTGAGGAGCGTGACGTAATCGATGTCCACGCCGGCGGCCTTGGCCGCATAGAAGATATTCGCCACGTCCACGAAGACGGCGACGTTCTTGCCCACATTGACTCCTTGACTGGTCAGCGACTGATGGCCGGCCGGCGCACGAGCGGCGCTGGTCCGGACGTTATCGAGTGGTGCGTCCGGCCCGGCCGGACGAGGTTACGATTCGTTCGATCTTCGGCCCCGCCGCGGCGAAGCCCATCCCCTGCCACCGCTTCAGCGTCGTCGGGTCATCCGGAGCGGCCGCCTCAACCACGGTGCAACCCTTGTTGCGGGCGGATCGGAGCAGCTCATCAACGAGGGCTTCGCCGATTCGCTCGACATCGTACGCGGGGTCGACGACCAGGAGGTCGATCGTCCCGATATACCCGCCCGCACTAACCGACGGTCGCAGGGCGAGGACGGCGCCACCGACGATGGTCCGCTGCGCCTCGGCGATCAGCACGCTCGCCTGCGGCAGGTAGACGAGCTGCCGCAGCAGGTCGGCCGCGCCGAGTGGCGTCGCAGCACCGTCCGGACGCGTCGTTACCTCGCTCAACGCGACGAAACGATCGATATCGGTCACACGGGCCGCTCGGACCAGGTATTCCACGCCGACGGGTCCAACCTCGCAGGGCGGGCGACCATGGTCCTCGACCTAAAGGTTCGACCGAGACGATACCGGGGCCCGCGATCCACCGCCGGCGGCGAGCGAAGGACGCTCGCGACGCGCCGAGGGACGCGGCCGACCGGTATTGCATTCAGGTCGCCGGTGGGTAATATACGTCATCGCTTCGGTGGCCACCTGCGCGCCGCCCGAACGTGGACCCGGTACATCGCCTGTCACGCACCGCCACCCGGCCCCGCGAACGCCCTGGGAGGGTTCCGTCGCGGTCTGCCGGGCGAGGTCAACGGGCGCTCAACTGGGTTCTGCGCCTCGGGACGGGGTACGAAGGACCTCGAACGACGGTTGCTCCGGGACCGCCGGACAGCCCCACCACAGGAGGAGAATGGATGAAACTGCACAAGGTAGGGGCGCTAGTCGGCGTCAGCATCCTGGCGTTCGCAGCGTGCAGCACGCCAGCCGCCAGCACGGCGCCGGGCGGTGGCGCCAGCAAGGGCACCGTCAATATCGCGATCGAGCTACCGCTCCAGGGCAGCGAGCTCGCGGCTTCCCAGCCGATCGTCAACGGGATCCGACTTGCGGTGAAGCAGGCCGGCGGCACGGCCGGCGGCTACACCATCGAGATCCCGGACTCGATGGTCTTCGACGACGCGCTCAACGGCGTCCATGACGCGCAGACCGGCGCGAACAACATGACCACCATCATCGGCGAGCCCAACGCGATCGCGGTCATCGGCCCACTCAACTCGAGCGTCGCCAAGGCGCAGATCCCGATCACCAACGCCAGCGGCCTGCTGCAGTGCTCCCCGGCGAACACCAACCCGGATCTGACCAAGGGCGCACCCGCAGCGCAGCTCCGGACCAAGCCGAACAACTACATCCGCGTCGTCACCACGGACGACGTCCAGGGTCCGGCCGCCTCCCAGTACCTCTACGATGTCCTGGGCAAGAAGTCCGTCTACATCATCGATGACACCGAGACCTTCGGGAAGGGCATCGCCGATGCGTTTGAGAAGGACTTCGTGTCACGCGGCGGCACGGTCGTGGCGCACGATGCGGCGCCCAAGACCACCCAGGACTACGTCTCGATCATGACCGCCGCCAAGGCGCTCAATCCCGAGGGGATCTACTTCGGCGGCGTCACCGCCACCGGCGGTGCCAGAATCCTGCTGGCCGCCGCCCAGGTTGGGCTTGGGGACGTTCCGTTCCTCGCCGGCGACGGCATCAATGACGGCAACGGCGAGACCGCCGACTCCTTCCTGAACCTGGGCGCGGCTGCCGCAGCCAATGCCTACAGCACCCTGGCAGGGATCGGTGAGTTCGCCGGCAAGGCCAAGTTCGATGCCGACTACAAGGCCGAGTACAACATCGACGCAACCGGCTACGCGGGCATGGGCTATGCCTGCGCCCAGATCGTCATCGACGCGCTCAACCGCGCCGGTGCCACCAACCCGGCGGACATGGCCGGCCTCCGCGAGGCAGTCCGGGTCGCCGCAACTGACACCACCGTGACCTACAAGACGATCCTTGGCGACATCACCCTCGACGCCGGGGGCGATACCAGCCAGAGGATCGTTTCCCTCTACTCGGTCGATCCTGCCGGCGCGAACGGCAAGGGCGACTGGAAGTTCGAGTCACAGGTCGACTACGCCTCGTAGCCGTCCAATACTGATCGGCCGGGGGTCCAGCGGACCCCCGGCCTTTCAATATCCACGTTCACCAGGAACCCCGATGGCTATGGACTTCCTGTGACCGCTCACGCAACCCCCGCCGCCACCCCGAACTCCCTCGCAAAGGGGCTTCGACTCACCGGGCTCTCGGTTGGCGGCGTCCTGCTGTACCTGGTCGTGCTCTGGATCGCCCTCTACCTGGTGGAAGGGATCCCGCTCGATGCTGCCTTGCCGGTAGCGCTGCAGCAGACGGTCAACGCGCTGTCGATCGGCGCCATCTACGCACTCATCGCCCTTGGTTACACGATGGTCTACGGGATCATCGAGCTGATCAACTTCGCCCACGGCGACATTTTCATGCTCGGAGCGTTCCTGTCCGTGGTCTTCCTGGGTGGAATCATGGGTCAGAGCGGGGGCGTGGTCGACGTGCCCATGCTCGTGTTCCTGTTGGTCGGAGCGCTCCTGTTCGCGATGCCGATTGTTGGATTCATCAACGTCGCCATCGAGCGGACGGTCTATCGACCCCTTCGCAACGCCCCGCGCTTGGCGCCGCTGATCACGGCGATCGGCGTGTCGTTCATCATCCAGAACGTGGCGCTCACCGTCGCCGGGTCGGGCGACCGAGCGTCGCCCCAGGTCTTCCCCCTCGAATGGCAGATCCCGTTCGGCGGTGCGTCCATCTCCGTCCTGTCGATCTTCATCTTCGGCCTGGCGCTGACGCTGATGGTTGCCCTCCAGACGTTTGTGAACCGCTCGCGTCTGGGGCGGGCCATGCGCGCAACGGCCCAGGACCGTGAGGCCTCTGCGCTGATGGGCGTCGACGCCAACCAGACCATCGCGCTGACCTTCCTCCTTGGCGGGATGCTGGCCGCCGCGGCCGGCGTCGTCTGGGGATTGCGCTTCGGGTTCGTCCGCTTCGACCTCGGCTTCAACTCCGGGTTGAAGGCGTTCACCGCCGCCGTCCTCGGTGGGATTGGCAACATCACCGGAGCCGTCCTTGGTGGCTTCATCATCGGGTTCATCGAGAATTTCGCCGCCTCCCTCGGCTACTCGCGCTGGTCGGAGTTCCTCGTCTTCATGGTCCTGACGTTCGTGCTGATCTTCAAGCCGACCGGCATCCTCGGACAGCAGTCGGGAGACCGTGCATGACCGCTGTGACACAGGGCACGACCCTGGCTCCGTCTCCTTCGCCACGCGACCGGGTGCGGGACTTCGCCGAGCAGCATCGCTCGACAAGTGTGATCGTCAGCATGCTGATCATCACCCTGCTGATGATCGTCCTGCCGAAGATTCCGCCGTTCTCCGAGATCCTGTCCGAGCAGTCCTGGTACAGCTCATTCGCCAATGCCGGCGTGTTCGTCCTGCTCGCCATGGGCCTCAACATCGTGATCGGCATGGCCGGCCTGCTGGACCTTGGCTACGCCGCCTTCTACGCGATCGGCGCATACGTCTATGCCTACTCCAACTCGCCCTATTCTGGCGTTGACCTGCCGTTCCTGCCGATGCTGGTGGTGGGTGCCGCGGTGGCGGCCGTCTTCGGGATCGCGCTGGGGGCCCCGACACTGCGGCTGCGTGGCGACTATCTCGCGATCATGACGCTGGGCTTTGGCGAGATCGTGCCGATCATGTTCCTCAACCTGGAGCCCTGGACGGAGGGCACCAACGGGATCGGCGGCATCTTCCGGCCAGAGCCGCTGCCAGGTCTCGGGGAGTTCACAGCGCTGACCCAGTTTGCGTACTTCGTCCTGGTCGCCGGCATCGTGGCGATCGCCATGACCCTGCTCTACCGGCTCCAGGATTCACGCGTCGGCCGAGCCTGGAATGCGATCCGGGAGGACGAGCTCGCGGCAGCGGCCAACGGGATCAATACCGTCATTACCAAGCTGCTGGCCTTCGCCCTCGGCGCCACGACCGCCGGGTTGGCCGGCGTGTTCAATGCCTCCAAGCTGACCATCGTGTCACCGGACCAGTTCCTGTTCACCGTGTCATTCACGGTCCTGGCCATGGTCATCCTTGGCGGGATGGGCAACTTGTGGGGCGTGGCGGCGGGTGCGTTCATCGTGTACATGATCCAGGTGGTCGTGCTCAAGCAGCTCAATGCGATCTCCGAGGCCCTCGCCATCCCGATCATCTCGGAGATCAACTTCACGGACTACCAGTTCCTGCTGTTCGGCGTCGCCCTCGTCCTGATGATGTTGTTCCGCCCGGAAGGCCTATTCCCAAGCCAGCGCCGACGGCGCGAGCTGCACATCGCCGACGAGTTCGGCGACGATCCGGCGATCGTCGGGGCCATGGGCGAGGCGCCCGACGCCAGCGAACTGCTCCACGACCCTGCCGGGCCCGACGGCCACGGAACCACTCGATGACAGACGAGGTGCTTCGCGCGGAAGGGGTGACCAAGCGCTTTGGTGGCCTGGTGGCGGTGAACAGCATCGACTTCACGATCCCGAAGCAATCGATCGTCAGCCTGATCGGACCAAACGGCGCCGGCAAGACGACGTTCTTCAATATCATCGCCGGGATCTACGACCCGACCGAGGGACGGATCGAGTTCCACGGCGAGACGAAGATCGCGCGTGCTCGGCGAGCGTGGCTGGAGCCGGTCCTGTGGCTGCTTCCAGCGGCCATCACCGGCCTCGTCACGGCGTTCCTGGCATCAGCCGGAGCGCCGGAGGTGGTCCTGATCATCGGCATCTTCGTCTCGATCATCCTGCTCCTGATCGTGCTGGTCACCGGCGTGGCTCGGCCTCCGTGGTACCAGCGCCAGCTGGGCAGGTTTGGCATCTTCCGGAGCGCACGGCCGAATGACATGGTGATCGCGGGGCTGGGTCGGACCTTCCAGAACATCCGCCTCTTCCCGAACATGACGGCCATGGAGAACGTGCTGGTCGGGATGCACTCGCGCCTGAAGGCCACCTGGATCGACGCCCTGCTGTCTACCTCGCGGGATCGAACGGAGGAGGTGACGTCGAGGGTGCGCGCCCGCGAGCTGCTCGAATACGTGGGTCTCAAGGGCACAGACGACCAACTCGCCAAGAATCTCCCGTATGGCGATCAGCGTCGCCTCGAGATCGCCCGGGCGCTCGCCTCGGAACCAGTCCTGCTCCTGCTCGACGAACCGACCGCCGGGATGAACCCGAATGAGACGCAGCAGCTCACCGGCCTCATCGGCCGGCTTCGAGCGGACCTTGGCTTGACGATCCTGCTGATCGAGCACGATATGCGGGTCGTGATGGGGATCAGCGACCGGGTCACGGTGCTCGACCACGGTGAGAAGATCGCCGAGGGAACCCCCGACGAGGTCCGCCACGACCCGAAGGTGATCGAAGCCTATCTCGGGGCACCACCGGTATGACCACCAGCGGAGGCGCGGTCCCGACGGCTCAACCGGGTCCGACGATGCTGGTGCTGGACAACGTCCATACCTACTACGGGAACATCCGGGCGCTCCAGGGAATCTCGCTCACGGTCGGCCAGGGTGAAATCGTGACCCTGATCGGAGCCAACGGCGCGGGCAAGACCACGACCCTCAAGACGATCAGCGGGTTGCTCCATCCGCGCATCGGCACCGTGACGTTCGAAGGCACTGACGTCTCGAAGCGCGCGGCGCATCACCTCGTCCGCGATGGGATCGGTCACGCCCCCGAAGGTCGCCGCATCTTCTCCCGCATGACGGTGCTGGAAAACCTGCTGATGGGTGCGTTCACGCGAGACCAGACGACGATCGGGCCAGATGTTGACCGAGTCATGGAGCTGTTCCCCCGCCTGCGCGAGCGGACGCACCAGTTGGGCGGGACCCTGTCCGGCGGAGAACAGCAGATGCTGGCCATCGGCCGTGCGCTGATGTCCGAGCCACGCCTGTTGCTCCTCGATGAACCTTCCCTGGGGCTCTCCCCGATCCTGGTCCAGCAGGTCTTCCGCACGATCACCGAGATCAACGCCCAGGGCACGACGGTGCTTCTCGTCGAGCAGAACGCGCTCCAGGCGCTGTCGATCGCCCATCGAGCCTATGTCCTCCAGACCGGCACAGTGGTCCTGTCCGGACCGGCAGCCGAGGTCAAGGAGAACGAGTCGGTCCGCAAGGCCTACCTTGGGGAGGACTGACCGCGGGTCGCGATGAACGGCCGCAGGTCGCGATGAACGGCCGCAGGTCGCGATGAACGGCCGCGGGTCGCGAGCTGGCGAAGGCCCTTCGGAGGGCAGCGGAGGCCGGGCGTTCGCTCCGGCCGCGCTCTCACGCGGGCGACCAGCGGCTGGCCGCTGGCTGATCATCGCGGCTACGCTCCTGCTGGTCGCCATTGCCAAGCCGTGGGGCGGGTCTGAATCGACGGGTGGGGGCGGGCGGAGCGGCGGGCTTCCGGGTGAATCGCCGAGCTCCCCCGCGGACGCGACCGAGCTGGCTACGCCGTCGCCGACCGTCCGACCCGGAGCGGTCGAGGCGGCGGTCAGCGCCATTTGCCTGGACCCCGGAGGCTGGCGCGTCGCGTCGATCGAGCTGTGGCGCGACCAGATGATCCGGGTGTGGCGCGCCCTTGATCCTGCAGCGACGGCGACAAGTCCGGACGATCCGACCATCCCGCTGATTGTGATCGTCTCGGAGGGGCTCCCGGAGGTGGGGTGGTGCGCGCCCGTGATCGACGACGATCCGGTAGTCCTGTCCGCCAGGGTCGAGGCCTGGCGGAGGACGGCTCCGGGGTCTGCAGTCATCGGGCTCGTCCGCAGTCGCCCAACCAGTGGCAACTCGGCGTTCGGGGCCCTCTACGGCCCGCCGGCAACAGCGACCTCCCCGGCGGCTCCCACGGACTCCGAGGGCGCGGTAGCAGACATAGACGGGTCTCCTGGCGCCGCGCCAGCTCCGCTCCATTCATGGCTCGACGGAACCTACGTCTTCCGCTACAGCACCGCCGCTGGAGTCGAAGCCTGGTTTGCCATCCAGGTGGAGCTCCGGGCGAGAACCGGTCAGCTGCCATAAGGCGGGTTGCCGGGCCGACGCGCAGGCACCCGCCGCTCCTCAGCCGCGTGGCGGCTCCTCGGCAACCTCGAAGACAGCCCGCGACAGGACGATCAGCCCGACCACGGCCAACCAAATGCCCGGCCCGTTGGTGAGCACCGCGGCGGGTTCGTTGAACTGGAACGCGCCAGCCTGGGCCAGCTCGACGACTCGCCAGCCGAACCCGATCCAGCCAACCCCGGCAAGGATGGCGAAGGAGACCCAGCGATCCAGGGGCGCCGGGCGATCGCCCATGGCGTAGGGCAGGGCGGCCAGCGCGGCACTCGCGGCGCCCACCAGGAAGACGACGATCGCCGGGCCGGCCAGGCCGTTCCCGGATTCGACCGGGATCCCCGGCGTTCCCCCGACCTGCCACCAGGGCAGGAGGCAGCCGACGATCAGCAACGGCGCGGACAGTGCGGCCAGCGTCCTTCCGCGGCCCAAGGGCCGGCGATGCAGCGTCACCCGGCGCCCACCCCTGAGTAGACCTCGGGCTTGAGGACGCCCACGTAGCGCAGGTTGCGATAGAGCTCCCCGTAGTCGAGGCCATACCCGACGACGAACTGATCCGGGATCCGGAAGCCCGTGTAATCGACCTCGATCTCCACCAGCCGGCGGGCCGGCTTGTCCAGCAGCGTACAGATCCGCAGCGACGCCGGTCCCTTGCCGCGTAGATAGCGGATCAGGTAGTTGAGGGTCAGCCCGGTGTCGATGATGTCCTCGACGATCAGGACGTCCGCACCTTCAATGCTCGATGACAGGTCCTTGAGGATCCGGACGAGGCCCGATGACTCCGTGGTCGCGCCGCCGTATGAACTGACCTCCATCAGGTCGATCCGAACCGGGATGTCAATGCTGCGCATCAGGTCGGCCATGAACGGGAGCGACCCTTTCAGCACCGACACCAGCGTCAGCTCCCGGCCGCGGTAGTCGGCACTGATCCGTGCGCCCAGCTCACGAACTTCGGCCGCGATCTCCGCCTCGCTCAGCAGGATCTCCGCGACGTCTTCATGAAGCTGAGTGGTCGGGCTCATGTCTGGATCACTCCTTCGATGCTGGCTGCGGCCGCGGCCGCGGGATCAACCCGTCGGCGGCGGGATGGCGCGCGCGCAGGGATGCCGATTCCCTCGTGCCCGGCTGGTGGCCCGCCTCCATCCCGACCGTCGCCTGTTGGGGGCCGAATGGCCCGCGCGACTCCGTACGGCGTGGCGACCTGGCCAGAGGTTCCGGACAGGCCTTCGACCAGTGCCAGCCGACCGTACTTGAGCATCAGCGCCCGGAAGTCCCGCGCGTAAAAGAGCTTGACCCGCAGATCTGGGTAGAGCTCGCGGAGGCGGCGCAGTTTCCGATTCTTCTTGCGCACGAGGCGTTGGCGAAGGGTCGTGATCTCGAGGTACAGCTCCAGATCCGGCAGGAAGAAGTCCGGGGCAAAGCTCTCGACCACGTCGCCGCTCAGGTTCCAGAGGATCGGAAAGGTGCGTGGCTCGTATTCCCAGCGGACCGCGTAGAAGTCGAGGATGCGGGCCATCTCCGCCTCGCTGGCATGGGCGAAGGGCACCATCACCGGCCGGCAATCCATCGGGGGGCGACGAGCCAGTCGCCGTCCAGCAGCGAGCGAGGATGATCGCGGGGAGCCATCGGGCGCCAGTCTAGCGGAGCGCTGCCGCGCGAGTGGTCCGGGACTCCTGGACTCCGGGACTCGATACCCCTGGGGAGTATGATGGCCCGCAGGCGGTGCCTGCCCAGGGCGCCCGACTTGAAGGACCCGACAGCCGATGAGCCCGACCGACGCCGGCCGTCCCACCGCGCCGCAGGACCCCAGCCATTTCCGGCACAGCTACTCCAAGGACAAGGCGCAGCTGATCCGACGATTGTCCCGAATGGAGGGCCAGGTTCGCGGGATCGCGCGGATGATCGAACGCGAGGAGTACTGCGTTGACATCCTCCAGCAGACGGCCGCGCTCAGGGCGGCGGTGGACGCGCTATCCATCCTGGTCCTCGAGGACCATGTCAGTGGGTGTGTCCGGACCGCGGCCGAGCAGGGCAATGCGGACGTCTATGTCGAAGAGGTCATCGACGTCGTCCGCCGAACGCTCGGCCGGCCGATCCGCGCCAGCAGTCGCGGGGGCTGACGCGCGGCCGCCGCTTATCCACGAATTGCTTGCCCGCGGACAGATCGTGGATAAAGCCCGTTGACGCCTGAAGGCCGAGACCGGTACCGTCCGGCATCCGCACTGGGGCCGAAGCAAGGGTAACGCGGTCCGACAGGGGCTCGGGGAAACCCGGCCGCGAACCGGACGGATCGGGGAAGACCGATGCCGCGCCCGTAGTGCGAAACGATGCCGACGCCGGGAGCGGCACAGCGTGGATGAACGGCACGCATAGCCACGAAAGGCGGGCCGTGGACAAGCCGCGCGAGCCGCTCCCGACGCGCGTCCAGGCGACTCAGCCACTCCCGCCCGGGTATCACGACGCCCTCGATGCGGGTCTTGACGCGCTCCGCCTGACCCTCACGCCTGGTGCGCGGACGGCCATCGAGAATCATGCCAGGTTGCTGCTGGCCTGGACCTCCGCGATCAACCTGACGGCCATCCGCGACCCTGCGGCCGTGGCGCTCGCCCACGTGGTGGACAGCCTGTCGGCGATCCCGGTCCTGCGGGAGCGCCGGGTAGACCGATTCCTGGACATCGGGTCGGGCGGCGGCTACCCGGGCCTGCCCCTGGCCGCCGCGCTCCCGGCTCTACGAGCGTTGTTGCTGGAGCCCGTGCGCAAGAAGACCGCGTTCCTGACTGCCGCCGTGGCCGCAGCCGGGCTTGAAGCGTCCGTCGAGGCTGCCCCGGTCCGAGCCGAGGCGCTCGCCGCCGATGCCCGGCACCGGGGCGTCTGGCCCGCGGTCGTCGCCCGGGCGGTCGGGGGGCTTGGGGAACTCGTCGAGCTCGCGTTTCCCCTCCTGGTGCCGGGCGGCTGCCTCATCGCCTGGAAGCGCGGCGACATCGAGGTCGAATTGTCGGCCGCCGAGCGAGCCATGGCAGCCATGGGCGGAGGCCGGCTCGAGGTGCGCCAGGTCGCGGTACCGGGCCTCGATCGTCACTGCCTGGTCGTCGCGACGGCCAGCGGGCGGGTCCCGGCCGCCTATCCCCGCGACCCGGCCGCCCGCAAGCGCCGGTCCTGGTGACTGGCGCACTGGTAGATTGGACGTCCATGCGGATCGCCGTCATCTCGGACGTTCATGCCAACCTGCCAGCGCTTGATGCCGTGCTCGCCGACGCCGGCCCCGTTGATGCCGTCTGGCATCTCGGCGACATCGTCGGCTACGGCCCGGATCCCGACGGGGTCGTCGACCGGCTCCGGGCGATCGGGGCGGTTGGCGTCTGCGGAAATCACGACCTGGCGGCCTGTGGCGAGATCGGGCTCGACCGATTCAACCCGGATCCCCGGACGGCGATGGAATGGACGCGTCGGACGATCTCCGCGGCCACGATCGAGTGGTTGCGCATGCTGCCGATGCGGCGGTCGGAGGGCGACTTCACGCTGGTTCACGGGAGCGCCGTCGACCCCACGTGGGAATATGTGAGCTCCCCGTCCGAGGCGCGCGACAGCCTGGCCGAGACGTCGACCGCGCACGGGCTCAACGGGCATACCCACGTGCCGGCCGCATTCGAGGCGCGCGGTGGCCGGGTGGTGCGTCGGGACGTGGCGCCGGGGGTGCCGCTCGGTCTGGACGGCGAGCGCCTGCTGCTGAACCCTGGGAGTGTCGGGCAGCCGCGCGATCGCGACCCGCGGACCAGCTACCTCCTGCTTGACCTGGCCGCACAGACGGCGACCTGGAATCGCGTCCCCTACGACATCGAGTCGGTTCGCGATCACATGCGGGCCGTGGGCCTGCCGGACCGGCTGATCGATCGGCTCCCCCGTGGCGTCTGAGGCCCGCCCATGATCGGCGGCCGGCGGCCACTGCAGGGTCGGAAACCGGGCGACCGACGGGTCCGCCTGGAGCGACCCCACGCCCCGTACTTCCGTTACACGGGACGCGGCCAGCTGACCGCGCGCGAAGCGGCGAGTGCGCCGACGACGCCGGCGGGGCAGCTCTGGGCGAAGATCCGTGGCTTCTTGTTCGGCCGTCCACTGGCGAGTGAGGATGAGCTCGGCGAACGGCTATCGAAGAAGAAGGCGCTGGCCATCTTCAGTTCGGACGCCATCAGTTCGTCCGCCTATGCCACCGAGGAGATCCTGCGGGTCCTGATCCTGGGTGGGATGGCCGCCCTGGCCTTTGGACTCGAGATCAGCATCGCCATCGCGGTGCTGCTGATCGCCGTGGCCATCAGCTACCGCCAGATCTGCATCGCCTATCCGGGGGGCGGCGGCTCGTACTCGGTGTCGCGCCGGAACATCGGGCGAACCGTGTCGCTGGTGGCAGCGTCCGCCCTGATGATCGACTACGTCATGACCGTGGCGGTGTCCACCTCGTCCGCGGTCGAGCAGATCACCTCGGCGTTCCCGATCCTGTATGACGAGCGCGTGCTGATCGGTGTCGTCGCGATCGCGCTGATCACCGTGGGCAATCTCCGGGGCCTTCGCGAGGCCGGCAACATCTTCGCCATTCCGACCTACCTGTTCATCGGCTCGGCTCTGCTGATGATCGGGGTCGGGACGTTCCGGATCGTGGTTCTCGGTGAGGGATCCACGTACGGTCCGGAGTTCAACGAGCAGGTCAGCGGGACGCTCCAGCCGCTGACGCTGATCCTGCTCCTGCGCGCGTTTGCGGCCGGGGCCGTCGCGTTGACCGGCACGGAGGCCATCGCCACGGGTGTGCCGGCCTTCCAGCCACCCGAATCGAAGAATGCCGCGACGACCCTTGCGGTGATGGCCCTCCTCCTCGGCGTGCTGTTCATCGGCATCACCTTCCTGGCGGTGAACTTCGGGATCGGCCCAGCAACGCTGGAGGCGAAGCAGACCGTGATCGCGCAGGTGGCCCGTGAGGTCTACGGCGACGGGATCCCCTTCTACGTGTTCCAGGGCTTCACCGCGCTGCTGCTGTTCCTGGCGGCCAATACCAGCTTCAACGCCTTTCCGCGTCTCCTCGCGATCCTCGCCGGCGATGGGCACGTGCCGCGCCAGTTCGGGTGGCGGGGCGACCGCCTCGCCTTCTCCTACGGGATCGTGGTGCTGGCCGCCCTGGCGGCGGGCTTGATCGTCATCTTCCGCGGCGAGACGCACCTCCTGATCCCGCTGTATGCGGTGGGCGTGTTCATCGACTTCACCATCAGCCAGACCGGCATGATCCGCCACTGGCTGCGGGAGCGGTCCCCGGGGTGGCGGCGACGGCTGTCGATCAACGCATTTGGAGCAGCATTGACGGGCACGGTGGCGGTCATCGTCACCACGGTCAAGTTCTTCGACGGCGCCTGGCTGGTACTAGTGCTCATCCCCGTGCTGGCCGCCCTGATGGCGTTCGTCCACCGCCAGTACGAGCTCCAGGAGGCGGAGCTGCACGTCCGCGACGACGGCCCACTTCCGGGTCCGCACCGCGACCAGCGGGTGATCATCCCGGTCAACGGGATCAACCGCGCGGTCGTCCAGGCCGTCAACTTCGGCCGCGCCCTAACCCGCGACCTACGGGCGGTCTACGTGACCGACGACCTCGAGGTGGCCGAGGCCCTGCGGATCCGCTGGGAACGGCAGCTGCCGGACGTCCCGCTGGTGATCGTCGAGTCACCCTTTCGGGCGGTCATCTCGCCCGTGGTCGCCTATCTCGACATCCTTGACCAGGCGTGGCCGCCGGATACGGAGGCGCCGCTCACCATCGTGGTCCTGCCGGAGTATGTCGCCCGCCACTGGTGGGACCGTTTGCTGTATAACCAGACCGCAAAGCGACTGAAATCGGCACTCGTGGGACGCGAACACACCGTGATCGCCGATGTGCCGTATCGACGGGGCCATTGAATTTTCGGCCCCGCGTTGGCAGATCGGAGTCTCGGTGATCGGAGGAAGACGCCCGATTCAGGGGCGCAAACCGGCGGATCGTCGGGTCCGGCTCGAACGGCCGCACTCCCCCTACTTCCGCTACACGGGACCGGGCCAACTCACCGCCAAGCCTGCCGCCAGCGTCGCGCTGACCCCGGGCGCCCGTCTCCTCGCCCGCATTCGCGGCGTCGCGTTCGGACGGCCGCTATCGACCGAGGAGGAGATCGGCGAGCGGTTGTCGAAGAAGAAGGCCCTGGCCATTTTCAGCTCGGACGCGATCAGCTCGTCGGCCTATGCCACCGAGGAAATCCTGCGGGTTCTGCTCGTGGCCGGGGCCGGGGCGCTCCTCGTGTCGATCGAGATCGCGATTGCCATCGCGGTCCTGCTCGCCGTCGTGTCCGTGTCGTACCGCCAGGTCTGTCGTGCCTATCCCAACGGCGGCGGCGCCTACGTGGTCGCCCGGACCAACCTCTCGCCGCTGCTCGGGCTGGTCGCTGCCGCAGCGCTGCTGATCGACTACGTAATGACCGTGGCCGTGTCGACGGCGTCGGCCATCGCCCAGATCCAGTCAGTCATCCCGGCTGCGTATGAATTCCGGATCGAGATCGCGCTGGTCTCGATCGTGCTCATCACGGTGGCGAACCTGCGGGGCCTTCGCGAATCTGGAAACATCTTTGCGGTCCCGACCTACCTGTTCGTCGGGCTCGCGCTGGCCATCGTGGCGATCGGCGCGGTCCGCATCCTGGGCGGGGATGCGACTCCCGTCCCCGTGCAACCGGACCCGGTGCCGTTCGGGACGGAGACACTCGGGATCCTGCTGCTGCTCAAGGCGTTCGCCGGCGGATCCGTAGCCCTGACCGGTGTCGAGGCCATCGCCAACGGCGTCCCCGCATTCAAGCCACCTGAGTCCCGCAATTCCGCCAACACGATGACGGCGATGGCTGTGCTCCTTGCCATCCTGTTCGTCGGCCTGACGGTGTTTGCCGTGCAGTTCGGATTGCGGCCATCCGAAGAGGGCGGGCCGTCGGTCGTCGCGCTGGCGGCCCAGGCCGCGTTTGGCGAAGGGTCCGTCCTGTTCGTGACCTTTGTCGCGAGCACGGCCCTGATCCTGTTCCTCGCCGCGAACACGAGCTTCAACGCCTTCCCGCGCCTCGCCGCGATCCTGGCGGAGGACGGCTACATGCCGCGCCAGTTTTCGTTCCGCGGTGATCGGCTGGCGTACTCGTGGGGCATCGCGCTGCTGGCCGGTGTCGCGTTCGGGTTGCTGTGGATCTTCGATGGCGACACCCACGCTCTCATCCCGCTCTACTCCGTTGGGGTCTTCCTGTGCTTTACCGTCAGCCAGGTGGGCATGGTCCGTCACTGGCTGACCACCCGCGACGCCGGGTGGCGCTGGCGATTAGTCGTCAACGCCACCGGCGGCGTCTTGACGGCCGTCGTCCTTGGCGTGGTCGTGTTCGAAAAGTTCGAGGATGGCGCGTACCTGATCGTGATCGTGGTGCCCCTGCTGGTCGCGATGATGCAGTTCATCCACGCCCAGTACGCACGGTCCGCCACGGAACTGGCCGTCCACCCGGACCTCGTGGTCGCCATGCCCCAACGCGAGGAACGGGTGGTGGTCCCCATTCCGGGAGTAAACCGGGCGGTCGTGCAGGCCATCAATGTGGCCCGTTCGATCGATGACGACGTACGGGCCGTGTTCATCTCGGTTGACCAGGCCCGTGCCGCGGAGGTCCGCTCCGCGTTCGAGCGGCACATCCCCGGCGTGCCGCTGGTGGTCGTGGACTCGCCCTATCGAGCCTTGGCCGGCCCGCTCCTGGCCTACCTGGATGTCCTGGATGCGGCGTGGCCGCCGGACAAGGCCGCGCCGATCACGTTCGTGGTGATCCCGGAGTACGTGGCCCGCAGTTGGTGGGAACGCGTCCTGTACAACCAGGCTGCCAAACGCCTGCGCGCGATGCTCCTTGGTCGACCGCACACGGTCGTTGTCAACGTGCCATACCGGCGCGAGGACCGCGAGCTGTTCGAGACGGCCATGAGTGAGTCGGAGCGAGCGCCCGACTGATTCGCTCAGGGTCAGGCTGGGCCAGGGGCCGCCCGACCTGAACCGGGTCCGATTGAGCGCGGCGCCCCGACTGGTGGGCGGCGCGGTGGTATCGTGGCCCGCGATGCCCGACTCGACGCCACCCTTCCGCCGTGCCGTCGTGGCCCTCAACGGCGGACCGAGCGACGCCCGGATCGTGCGCCTCGCCGCCGAGCATGCCGCGCGCACGAAGGCCGAGCTGATCGCAGTGCACGTGGTCGAGATCGACTGGACGCTGCCGCTTGACTCGGACCTCGGGGGGCGGTCAGAGGAGGTCCAGCGAGTCCTCGACATCGCGGAGACGATCGCCGAGGAGTCCAAGGTCCGGCTCGAACCGGTGCTGCTCCAGGCACGCGACGTTGGCGCCGCGCTTGTCGACGAGGCCGTCGAGCGCCAGGCGGACCTGCTGATCGTGGGCCTGCCATATCGCAAGCGGTTCGGCGGCGAGTTCGCCATCGGCCGCACCATTCCGTACGTGCTCCAGAACGCGCCGTCCGCCGTGTGGGTGGTGCGTGACCCGATCAGCGAGGGACCAGCGTGAAGATCGTCATCGTGGGATGCGGCCGGGTGGGTGCATCCGCCGCCGACAGCTACGACCGCGCCGGTCATGAGGTCATCATCCTCGACAGCACGACCGCCGCCTTCGACCGCCTCCCGTCGACCTTTGGAGGCCGGGCGATCCGTGGCGACGGCACGGACGAGGACGTGCTGCGCCGCGCCGGCGCAGACGACGCCGATGTGTTCGTGGCCCTGACCGAGGGTGACAACCGCAACGTGATGGCCGCCCAGCTCGCGGCCGAGGCGCTGGGTGCCCGGAAGGTGGTTGCCAAGATCAACGACCCGCTGCGGGCCGAGGCGTACGCCCAGCTCGGGATCGCGACCCTGTGCCGGACCGGGTTGATGGTCGATGCGCTGGACCACTACCTCGACCTGCCAGCGTCCGGGCTGCCGGGCATGCTGGCGCCGACCGGTCACCACGGCGACGGCGATCACCACGCGAGCGTCAGTTCGATAACCCCGAGGGATGCGGCGGCGCCCGATGCCACGCAGGCCCAGGCGTCGGTCGGCGCGCGGCCGATCGCAGCCCGGGAGGCCTGAGTCATGTTCGTACTGGTCGTTGGTGGCGGGAAGGTCGGCTACTACCTCGCCAAGGAACTCATCGATTCCGGCCACGAGGTCGCGCTGATGGAGAAGGACGCGGCACGGGCCAGACAGATTGCCGACGAGATCGGTTCGATCGTCATCCCGCACGATGGCTGCGAGGGCAAGTACCTGGCCGAGGCCGGCTGCAACCGGGCCGACGTGGTGGCCGCGGTGACCGGCGACGACGAGGACAACCTGGTGATCTGCCAGATGGCCAAGCACCACTTCGACGTGCCGCGAACGATCGCCCGGGTGAACAATCCAAAAAACGAGGCGCTCTTCCGCCACCTCGGGGTGGACGAGCTGATCAGCCCGACACGGATGATCCTGAGCTCAATCGAGCAGGACATCCCGGTTCACGAACTGCTGCACCTGGCCGGGCTGGGCGAGGGAGAGCTGGAACTGATCGAGGCGCACCTCCAGCTGGGTTCGCCCGCGATCGGACGAGCGCCCAAGGACCTCGCCATCCCCGACGGGTGTTCGTTGTTTGCGGTGATCCGCGATGGGGTGGCGATCCCGCTCCGGCCCGACACGATCATGCTGGAGGGTGAC
>CAYRTS010000046.1:19478-23373 GCA_964427285.1 uncultured Anaerolineaceae bacterium | reverse complement strand
CCTGGAGGGCCGTCTCGCTCGCTCGCAGGTTCTTGATCCGGGCTTCGAGATCGATGATCTGGCTGGTCACCTCGACGGCCTGGGTATCTTCCGTGACCACCTTTTTCGTCAGGCCGTCAAGGTCGCGGAGCGCTTCGAGCGCCTCTTCCCATCGGTCGACCGGGATCCGGTAGGTGATCTGGGCGGTCGGGCGATCATCAAAGTTGCTGGTGCTGGAAGCACCGACGTAGCCGCCCAGAGCCACGATCGCGGCGCGCGCGACGGGCAGCGCCCGGGGCACGTCCTCCACCTCGAGCTGGATCGTGCCGGTCCGGATGATCATCGCGTCGTCGCGCGGGCCGATGGCGTTGGAGCCCGAGCCGGACGCGTTCTCGCCGCTCGTATCCTGCCCGGGCGCCGGGGCACCCGCGGGGGGCACCTCCTGGCCGACGTTGCCGTCGGCCCCGGCAGGGAGCGCGGCACTACCGGCACACGCGCCGACGACGATGGCCAGCACGGTCAGGGCGATGAGGGGACGGATGGTGCGCATGGAATGGCCCTCCGTTGCGTGACGCGGTCGAATGGCCGCCGCGGCTCCGCGTTGACGCCGGGCATGCTACCCGGGTTCCGCGGGGTGAGCTCTCGCCATCTTCGACTCCGAATGGACCGTTGACCTGGCGTCCACGTGACCGCAGGGTCGCCGCGTACACTCGCCTGCACCGTGACCCTTCGATTGCCGTTTCAG
This sequence comes from uncultured Anaerolineaceae bacterium, assembly GCA_964427285.1. GTDB lineage: Bacteria > Chloroflexota > Limnocylindria > Limnocylindrales > CSP1-4 > SPCO01. Next base: position 22,649 of record CAYRTS010000046.1, on the reverse strand, counting down.
CCGCCGGTCGAGCCAATGCTGGCGAAGGCCGTTGACGGTCTGCCGACCGACGATGGCTGGCTGTTCGAGCCCAAGTGGGACGGCTTCCGCGCCCTGGTCTTTCGCGACGGCGACGAGGTCTACACGCAGTCGCGCGACCTCAAGCCGCTGGACCGCTACTTCCCGGAGCTCGCCGATCCATTGCGCGCGGCCTTGCCCGAGCGCTGCGTGCTTGATGGCGAGATCGTCATCGCCCAGGACGGCGCACTGGCGTTTGAGGCACTGCTCCTGCGGATTCACCCGGCGGTGTCACGGGTCAGGCTGCTGGCCGCGGAATCACCGGCGAGTTTTGTGGCCTGGGACCTGCTGGCGCTCGGGGACGAGGATCTGCGCGAGCATTCGCAGGAGGAACGACGGGTGCGCCTGGAGGGTCTCCTCGGCGACGCGACCCCACCGATCCACCTGACGCCGGCGACGCGGGACCGCTCGGTCGCGGCCGACTGGTTCGATCGCTTCGAGGGGGCGGGGTTGGACGGCGTGATTGCGAAGCGGCTCGCTGCGCCATACCAGCCGGGCAAGCGGGCGATGCTCAAGATCAAGCACCAACGCACGGCCGATTGCGTCGTGGCGGGCTTCCGCTGGCACAAGAACGGTCCGGGCACCCACGTTGGGTCGCTGCTCCTGGGGCTGTTCGATGACGGCGGCACCCTGCATCACGTGGGCATCACGTCGTCGTTCACCTGGGATCGACGGGCGTCCCTGGTGGAGGAATTGGGGCCGCTCCGTGAGCGGGCTTTGGAGGGTCATCCCTGGCAGGAATGGGCCGAGTGGGCCACCGCCGGCGACGCGGATGCCTCTGGCCAGCGACTGCCGGGTGCCACCTCGCGCTGGAACCGCGGCAAGGACCTGTCCTGGGAGCCGCTCCGCGCAGAGCGCGTGGCCGAGGTGGCCTACGACCACCTCCAGGGCTCGCGGTTCCGCCATGCCACGACGTTCAAGCGCTGGCGCCCGGACAAGCCGCCCGAGGCCTGCCGCTACGACCAGTTGGAGGTCACTGCGCCGTACCTGCTGGGCTCCATCTTCGGGTCGTAGCCGGGCTGCGTGGGCTGTCCCAGCCACGTCATGCGCGTCCGTCCGCGACCCGCCCGCCCACGACCTGCCTGCCCCGGTCACGCCCTGCCGCCCCGGCCAAAGCCCCGGCCACGCCACGCATGCCACGCCGCGTGTTCCTGCGCAACTTGCATGTGGGCCACGGTATGGCCGGTCGGTGGTCTGACCGGGGCCCGATCCCGACTGTGACCCTGCGGAATTGGCGCCTCGTGCACGGTAGGTCGCCCGAAACGGCTCAAGCGCCGTCGCGGGCCGGTTGCATCGCCGTGGCGCCGGGCTGCTTCGGTCATAGCGTGGCTTGGGCGCACGTTCTTCATGAATTGGGCCTCGGTGCTGCCTATGGGCGCCCACCCGGACATCGTGCAACCTCGCCGGGCGGGATCGACAGCTGGACGTGATCGATCCCGACGACCCGGACCGTCACTCCGGCGCCGCTTTCGCTTTGCGCGGGGCGCGCTCAAGTCGGCCTGCCCGGTCCGGCCAGTCGTACCCGGCCCACGGGTCGTAGTCGACCTCCAGCGGCTCCTGGGCTGGTCGATCCGCCTCGGGGACGTGGATCAGGTTGACGCGAATGCGGGTCCAGGTCGTGGACCGGCCGCGCATGGAATCGACCAGGACGTCCGCGGGCTCAAGTGCGGCGGCGGCTCGAGGGTGACGCTCCTTCCACCGCTGCAGGCCGGCAAGTGCCTGATCCTTGTGCTCCGCCCGGGCGATCTCAACGACGGGGATGGTGCTGCGCCGACGTCCCGTAGGGGTTGGCCGCGAGCCCGCGCCCACAGCCCGCGAACCTGCGCCAGCTGGCCCGTCAGCCGGCGAGGATGGGCCCGCCCATTCCGCCGGCGTTGGCAGGCCCGCGTTGGGGTCGCCGGCAGCCACGGCCTGGGAACGCTCGGCCGCCACCTCGGGTCGCGGGCCACCGGCCTCGCCGCGCCCTGCCTGGTACCCAGATGACGGTCGGCGCTGCCGCGACGGCTGGACCCGCGGCGGCTCGCCGGCCTGTTTGACGTAGTTCGGTGGCCACGGGGCGTCGCCATGGCCCTCGCGCTCGTCGCGCGCGGAGAGCTCGAGCAGGGCATCCAGCGATCCGACGGCGGCGTCGATCCCGGCGCCCGGATCGCCGATGGCGCCAAACCGCCCGGGGACGGTATCGATCGTGAACACCTCCGCCTCCACGCCCGGCACCTCATCCCACCAAAGCGGTGTGGAGACCCGCGCATCCGGCAGCGGCCGCACGGAATACGCGGACGCGACCGTCCGATCCTTGGCGTTCTGGTTGTAGTCGAGGAAGACGCCATGGCGCTCCTCCTTCCACCATTTCGAGGTCGCCATCCCCGGCGCTCGCCGCTCCACGTCTCGCGCCAGCGCCAGGGCGGCGCGGCGGACCTCCGGGAACGTCCACCGCGGCTCGATCCGGACATTGATGTGGATCCCGCGCGATCCCGACGTCTTTGGCCAGCCGACGAGCCCAACCGCCCCAAGGGCATCCCGGCAGACCATCGCTACGTCGCGAATCTGCGACCACGGCACACCCGGGACCGGATCGAGGTCCACCCTCAATTCGTCGGGATGATCCAGGTCATCGGCCCGGACCGGGTGCGGGTTGAGGTCGATGCAGCCGAGATTGACGATCCAGGCGAGGGCGGCCGCCTCATCGATCACGATCTCGTCGGCGGTGCGGCCCGACGGAAACGTCAGCGTCGCGGTGCGAATCCAGTCCGGCGTGTTGTCCGGAGCCCGCTTCTGGAAGAAGGGCTGCCCGGCGGCCCCGTCCACGAATCGCTTGAGCGCCATCGGCCGCCCGCCTGCGCCGCGCAACGCTCCGTCGGCCACCGCCAGGTAATACCGGACGAGATCGAGCTTGGTGTGACCCGTCTCCGGAAAGTAGATCTTGCCCGGGTTCGAAATCGAGACCTCTTGCCCGCCGATCGTCAGGACCTCGCGCTCGGTGACCATGGCGAAACGATACCGTGCGGCCGCCAGACGGCTCGCCTTCAAACGACTACAGTCCGGGCCGGCGCCGGTCGATCCGGGGGCAGCCTGTTCGTCGGAAAGGTGACGGGCCGAACGGTTCGGCTCACGAAA
>CAYRTS010000046.1:0-19378 GCA_964427285.1 uncultured Anaerolineaceae bacterium | reverse complement strand
AACGGTTCGGCTCACGAAATGGAGGCATGCAACCATGCGCTACGCACTGTTGATCTACACCGGCGAGGCGACGACAGCGGTGCCCGATGAGGTCATGCGGGCCGAGTTCGAGGGCTACAACGCCTTTACCGCGCACATACGGGAGCGTGGTGCCATGGAGGCCGGCGAAGCGCTCCAGTCCACCTCGACCGCGACCACCGTTCGGGTGCGCGACGGCAGGACCCTGGCCACGGACGGTCCGTTCGCGGAGACCAAGGAAGCGCTGGGTGGCCTTTACATCGTCGAGGCCGCCGATCTGGACCAGGCCATCGCCTGGGCGGCGATGATCCCGGGCGCGCAGCACGGGTCCATCGAGATCCGCCCAATCTTCGAATACACGGCGGGTCCGGTTGAGGCCGGAGCCGTCGGCGCGGCGAGCCCCAACTGACTGACGACGCGGGCGGTCCGCCCGAGGCCACGGAGCAGCCAACCGCGACCGGGGCCACGCACGAGGTCATCGACCGCGTCTTCCGCGACGAGCAAGGTCGCGCGGTCGCCACGCTCATCCGCGTCCTGGGCGATTTCGACCTTGCCGAGGAGGCTGTCCAGGATGCGTTCATCTCGGCCCTCGAGACGTGGCCGAGCCGGGGCGTGCCAACCAACCCTGGGGCGTGGATCACGACCACGGCGCGCAACCGGGCCATTGACCGCCTTCGCCGTCGCCGGCGACTCGCCGAGAAGACCGAGCTGTTGACGCGCGAAGAGGCGATCGAGGCGAACCTGCGCGCGATCGATGGCGGGCCTGCGGAGGACGACATGCCAATCAGTGACGATCGACTCCGGCTCATCTTCACGTGCTGTCATCCGGCGATTGCCATGGATGCACGCGTGGCGCTGACGCTGCGGACGCTGGGCGGCCTCACGACGCCGGAGATCGCGCGGGCCTTCCTGGTACCGGAGGCGACCCTCGCCCAGCGCCTGGTCCGCGCCAAGCGCAAGATCCGCGACGCCGGCATCCCGTACCGCGTGCCGCCCGCGGAGCTGCTGCCCGAGCGGCTCGACGGCGTGCTCCACGTGCTGTACCTGGTCTTCAACGAAGGCTATGCCGCCAGCTCGGGCGACTCGCTCGTCCGCCGGGAACTGTCTGCCGAGGCGATCCGCCTGGGGCGGCTGGTAGCCGGGCTTCTATCCGACGAGCCCGAGGCGCTGGGGCTGCTGGCCTTGTTGCTCCTCCACGACGCCCGACGTGAAGCGCGGGTGGGCGCCTCGGGCGAACTGATCCTGCTCGAGGACCAGGACCGGACGCGCTGGGACGCGGTGCAGATCGGCGAGGGCCTGGCCTTGATTGACGATGCGCTCGCGCTGGGCCGGCCGGGCCCGTACCAGGTCCAGGCCGCGATCGCGTCGTTGCATGACACCGCCCACAGCGTTGCGGACACGGACTGGGCCCAGATCGCCCGGCTCTACGAGACGCTGATCCGGATGCATCCGACGCCGGTCGTGGAGCTGAACCTGGCCGCCGCGGTCGCCATGCGCGATGGGCCGGCCATCGGCCTGGCGATGATGGACGGGATCGGGGCAGAGGGCTCCCTTGACGACTATGCCTATTTCCATGGCGCGCGAGCCGACCTGCTGCGTCGCCTCGAGCGCTGGTCCGAGGCGGCGGCCGCCTATCGTCGCGCGCTCGCGCTCACCACGAGTGCCCCAGAGCGCGCGTTCCTGGGCAGGCGTCTCGAAGCGGCGGAGCAGCACGCCAGAGATGGCGCACAGGCACCCACTCGGAGGGCCCGGCTCGACTGAATCGCCGCGCCCGAGCGACCGAATCGCCGGAGTGGTGCGACGGGGCACCGCACTTCGGGGGTTTCCCCGGACTCCAGCCGGTGGCGACGGCGCCGTTGCGAGCCGGGGCAGGGTGGACCCCTACCCCGAGTGGCGTCCTGCCCCCCACGACCGGGCACTCGTGCGCCTCGTCGATCGTCCCGACGGTGGGCTCCTGCACACACCGTAGACGTGGAGAAACGACCGATGACCCTTTGGCGAACCCAGTCGATCTCACCGACCGTCCCCCAGCCGAGGACCACCCCGGAGCCGGGCGGCCAGGGCGGGTCGCACTTCTTCCGGGCCTGGACCGAGGACTTGTACATCAGCGGTTTCGTGGCCGACTCCGAGCGTCTGTCTGACGCGCTGAACCGGCGCGAACCGCTGAAGGTGGACCAGCCGAAGATCCACGGATTGCGCTCAGCCGGCTGGCCGACGCGACCCGAGGGCGACGTGATCATCGACCCGTTCGATCTTGAGTTCGTGCTCGGCCACGCCAGCGTGGTCCCAATGGCGGACCGGTTGGCCAAGCGAATTCACAAAGTGCAGTACCCGGTGATCATCGAGGGTCAGAACTTCGAGATCGTCGGCGCCATGCACGTGTTCGCGGGAAACACCCCGGAGTTCGCCCTGCACCGTGCCGGGCAGCTGTTCCTCCCGATCACGGAGCCATCTGTCCGGCGCGGCGGACGGGTGGTCAGCGACCGCTACACCGACATCGCCCTGGTCAACCGCTACGCCGTGCGCTCGATTCAACAGCTGGACTCGCCGGCGCCGCACTGACCCGGCGGCCACGCCCGGCTCCCACGCCGGCACGTTGGCGGGGCGGCCCGTGACGCACGGGTACCTTCAGCCGGCGGGTGCGGGACTTTCCACCCTCCACGACGGGGAGCCCCGTTCCGGTCCTTCCGAAACCCTGATATCCGGCCCGACACTACAGCCCAGCGGTCCAGTCCACACCTTGATCAACCTTCTCAGCTTGGAGCACACCTAAATGACACTTGCGACTCGGCCGATGACCAGCACCCGCTCACTCGCGATCAGCTCCCCGCTCCGGGCACATCGCCAGCTTGCGCACGCGATTATCGTTCACCCGATCGCTGTGATCCGGGCCGGCCTCGGCGCCGTGCTCGGCTCCGGCACGGTGGGCCAGGTGAGCTCCAGCACCACCACCTTTGATGCCCTGCGCATCGCGGTGGTCCATCCGCCCCAGATCGTCCTGTTTGACTTCGAGAGTGGCCACGGACCGGAGGCGAGCCGCCTGTTCGCCGGTCTGTGGCCGCGACCGGTGCTCGTTGCCCTGGTTGGGCCGGGTTCCGCGACCAGCGCACGGGAGTGCCTGGCGGCTGGCGTCGATGCCGCGATCGCCATCGAAGGCGCCACCCGGGAGTCCATCCTGGATTGTCTCCAGCATGTGATTGACGGCAAGGGCCCGGTGACCTCCGGCTTCCGCGGCGAGCAGACCGACGCCGGCACCGTGGCGGTCGACGAGCAGCCAACCGCGTGCCTGACGCCGCGCGAGCGCGAGATGCTGTACCTCATCGGGGAGGGGCTGTCCAACCGGGAGATCGCCGAGGTCCTTGGCCTGTCGGTCAAGACCATCGAGGCGCACCGGGGCAACGTGAGCCGCAAGCTGAATATCCGATCCCGTTCGGGACTCATGCGTATCGCCATGGGCGTACCGGTCGCCTGAGGCCGGGCCAACCAACAGCAACAATCGCCATGATCACCCTGACCCGCCCCGACGGTTCCAGCCTCCTCGTGAACCCCAGCCGCATCGAGACGGTTGAGCAGATGCCGGACACGATCGTCACCCTGGCCGACGGCAAGAAGCTGCTGGTTCGCGAGACGGCCGATGAGGTCGCATCGCGCTTCCTGGCGCACTTCCGCGCGGTGCATGCGCAGCCCAACGACGGACTGCCCGCGGCGCTGCACGGTCACCCCGGGGATCGCCTGCCGGGGACCGCAACGTCGCCCGAGGCTCCGGGTCGATGATCGGCGTCGGCCTTGCGGTAGGCGCGGTCATCATGACCTTCCTGCTCAAGGGGGTCAGCCCAGCGATTCTCATCAACATGCCGTCGATCTCGATCGTCATGCTCGGGACCTTCGGGGCGACGATCGCCTCCTTCGGGCTTCCCCAGTTCATGAAGCTGCCGAAGCTGCTGATGATCGGCATGAAGGCCGCCAAGTCGGACGCGCACGAGCTCCAGACCCAGCTGGTTTCATTCGCAGATCGCGCCCGACGGGAAGGCCTCCTGGCGCTCGAGTCGGACATCGAATCGGTCAAGGACCCGTTCGTCAAGCGCGGCCTCCAGATGGTCGTTGATGGCCTGGAGCCCGAGACGGTCGAGGAGGTCCTGGAGCTCCAGGTAGAGGCGATGTCCCGCCGCCACGCCCACGGCGTGATGATGCTGGCCGCCATGGCCGGCTACGCCCCGACCTTCGGGATCCTCGGCGCGGTGATGGGCCTGGTCGCAGTCATGGCCCACCTGTCCGAGCCGGAGAAGCTGGGCTCCGGCATTCAGGTCGCCTTCATCGCGACCCTGATGGCGGTCGGCATCGCGAACATCCTGTACATGCCGATCAGCGTGAGCCTGAAGTCCCAGTCGGCCGCCGAGGTCGTCGGCCGGCGGATGGCGATGACCGGAATCCTGGCCATCCAGGCCGGTGACAACCCGCGAATCGTGGCGGAGAAGCTCGCAACGTTCATCGACCCGCACGCCGCCAAGGCCGCCAAGAAGCCGACCGATGAGGCTTCCTCCCCCGCAACCTCGCCTGGCGTCGGCCAGCCGGAGGCCGTCTGATGGCGCGTCGAAAGCACGCCGGCGGCCACGAGGAATTCCACGTTGACGAGCGCTGGCTGATCACCTATGCGGACATGATCACGTTGCTGCTGGCCGTGTTCATCGTGCTGTACGCCTTGTCCGACACGAACGTCCGCAAGTTCAACGAATTCGCCCAGTCGGTCTCGGCCGCGTTCAATACGGACATCTTCAGGGGAACCCAGGCGATCACCTTGACCAGCGGCCAGAAGACGGCACCGGACACTGATTCGTTCGACGCCGGCTCCGGTGTCCTGTCCTCCGACCAGCGCACGATCGAGGCCACCCTCAAGAACTACGCGGTGGAGCATGCAGTCGAGGGGCAGGTCACGGTGGAGCGGGTTCCCGAGGGGATCGCGATCCGGATCAGCGACGCGCTCCTGTTCGCGAGCGGCCGGGCCAGCCTCAACCCCTCGTCTCCGGGATTGCTGGACCAGGTCCTCGCTGTCATCGCCCCCCTGCCCAACATGATCCGGGTCGAGGGCCACACGGACACTGAGACGCCCAATGGGCCCTTCTACACGGACAACTGGCGCCTGTCCGTCGATCGCGCCACGGCAGTGCTTGAGGCAATGATCGCGACCGGCATCGATCCGTCGCGCTTGTCGGCCGCCGGCTATGGCCAGTATCGGCCCGTCGCCCCGAACACCGACGACGCGGGCCGAGCCTCAAACCGCCGGGTGGACGTACTCGTCCTCTATCCGAAGGACCCGGCCGCCGACACGTCGGCCGCCCCATCCGCCACATCCATTGGGAGCATCCCGTGAAGAAACCCGGCCGCAAAGTCCTGCTCCTCGGCGTCGTCATCGGCGTGGCGGCCGCGGGTGGGATTGCCTTTACCCAATTGTCCGCCGCTCCGGCCGCGCCGCCGCCCGTGCCGGACCCCGCTGAGGGCCAGCACGGGATCATGCTCGCGCTCGAGGAGCGCGTCGTGAACCTCCTCGACGGCGGGACCTTCCGCTACGCCAAGATCGGCGTGACCGTCGAGCTGCGTCCGGCCGACAAGGCCTTTTACGAACTCATTGGCGAGGCCCGGGCCGTCGCCGAGGAGCTGGTCCACAAGGACCATGAGACGGTCGTGCCACTGCTGCTCGATGCCCTCGGACAGGTTGTCGCGTCCCGGACGTCGGACGAACTCGTCGCGCTGGAAGGCCGGACCCATCTCAAGGACGACCTGATCGAGGCCATGCGCCACGTCCTGGGTGAGCACGAGGTGCTCAACGTTTACTTCACCGACCTGGTCATGCAGTAGGACGTGCCCAACATGTTGTCACAGGCAGAGATCGATGCACTCATGGGGGCTGGGACCGCCGTCAAGCGGGCCGAGGCCGAGCCGTCGTCCATCGTGGCCAAGGGTCGGGTCGTCAAGACGTACGATTTCCGACGTCCCGACAAGTTCTCCAAGGACCAGCTTCGAACGCTCCAGGCCATCCACGAGAATGTGGCACGGATCGCCGGCGCCCGGCTGACCGCAGCACTGCGCAGTCCGGTGTCCATCCAGCTCGCCACGTGCGAGCAGATGATCTTTGACGAATACGTGGCCGGGCTGGATCTGCCGACACAGCTGGTGCTCCTGCGCGCCGGCGCGCTCGCCGGGCCGATGCTCATGGAGGTCGACCTTCGCTTCGCCCTGGCCGGGATCGAGCGATTGCTCGGCGGACACGGCGCCATTGCCACGGAGCGTCGCGAGCCGACCGCCATCGAGGCGGCCCTGATCGCCCAGCTCTCCGGCGAGCTCATCCCGCCGATCGCCGACGCCTGGTCGCACCTCACGGCGTTCCCGCTCGACGCGATCGAAACCGCCCTCAGCCCAGTGCTGCTGCGGGTCGCGGCGCCATCCGAGGTGGTCGCGGTCCTCACCTTCGAGGTCCGCTTCAGCGGTAGCACGGCCACGCTGGCTCTGACCTACCCGCATGCCTCCCTGGAACCGATGCTGCCACGTCTGTCGGGAACCGCCTGGTACGCCCAGTCCGGGAGCGAGGGGGACAACGGTCCAACCCGCACCAAGATCGAGGAGGCCCTCGACCGGGTCGAAATCTCCCTGACGGCCGTCCTCGGCACGGTTGACCTGCCGGTCGAGATGCTGGCCGACCTCAAGACCGGCGACGTCATCCGGTTCGACGAGCGCATCGACGATCCGATCACGATCTGGATCAGCGACCAGGTGCGCGCCTGGGGGATACCCGGGCGAGTCGAGGACCGGCTGGCCATGCGCCTGATTGCACCGCTCACGATCGTGGAGGCCTGAACAGCGATGGACTGGACAAAGATCGAATGGTCGTATCCGGGGCCTGACGACTACACCCTGCTCGAATCGCTGGCCACCCACGGCCCGCTGATCCGCTCCGCGATGGACGAGGGTGCGGCGGCCGCAATCCTTGGACCGGCCGCCATCATCAGCATCCAGACGGCCACCTGTGCCCGGGCCGACCTGCCCGATGGGTTCGTCGCGCTGTCCACCTTCGAACTGCTTGGCACGGATCGCCGCCCGATCGGGGCGACGCTCGATCCGACGGCCGGCGCGGAACTCGGTGGTACGGCCGTGACCGTCGAGACCATGGGTCAGGCGCTGCTGACGGCGATCGATGAGGCCCTCGGAGCACTCCTCGGCGACGGCCTGGGGCTCGGGCCGGCGAACGGTCTGCCGCTCGATGATGAACTCCTGCTCATCCGCCTTGGTATCAGCTCCCAGCCTGGTCCGGACGTGGAGCCCGAGGTCGCCGTGGTGGTGGTCATGGCGGGCGCGGCGAAGGCTGAACTGGCCAGCCACCTGATTGCCCTCCATGCCATGAGTGGGGCCACGAATGGGGCCACGAGCGGAGCCACGAGCGAAACCGCCGCCGAAGCGTCATCGATCCTGGATCAGGCCGCTGTCGATGCGGTCCTCGCCGCGGCCTTGGAAGCGGCCGGGGCGCCGGCCATCGTGGACTTCACGCCCACGGCCATGGCCGCAGTGACGGCTCCCGCGCCCGTCGCGCCACCTGTCGTTCCAGCCCCACAACCGCCGCCCGCGGCCGCGCCGCCGCCTCCGGCTCTGAGCGCCGCCCAGGCCTCCGCGATCCGGACGGTCGACTTCCCGGCGCTGCCGCCGGCTCCAGCCTCGAACGGGCGCCAGAGCCTGGACTTGCTGTTGGGGGTGAGCCTGGAGGTCACCGTCGAGATTGGTCGAGCTCGCCTGAGCATCCGCGACGTCCTGTCGCTGACCCCCGGCTCCGTCGTGGAGCTGGACAAGCTGGCCGGCGAGAAGGTGGACGTCCTGGTGAACCGCTATCACATCGCGACCGGCGAGGTGGTGGTCGTCGATGAGAACTTCGGCGTCCGGATCACGGACGTCATCGCTCGTGAGCGACGAGTCTTGCCGGACGGGCGCGAGTGAACCACCGACTGGCGATCGATCCTCGAATCGGAGCCGCCTTCGATCGCGTTCGCGCTGCCGGACTCTCCTCCCGGCTGCTCGCCGGGGCCGGGCTCCTGCTCGTCGTCGGGGTGGTCGCCATGACCGCGCCGCCGACGATGACGCCTGACGCGTCCCCTGTCGGAGCGGCGAGCGATCCGGGGACGGGCGCAGGCCTAGTCGCCGATCCCTCTGGTGGCCCGGCGCTCCTCGGCCAGGGATCCGGCACGGAGCTGCCGAGCCTGCTCGACCTGGTCGGCAAGGGGATCCTGGTCCTGGCCCTGTTGTTGATTACCCTGCACGTCCTGCGCCGCTTCTCGTCCGCAGGGAATCCGGCCACGGCCCGCATGACCATCCTCGAATCGCGACCGCTGGCGCAGCGGGCGACCCTCCACCTGGTGGCCATCGGCGATCGTCGACTGGTCCTTGGGCTTACTCAGAGCGGCCTGGTGTCGCTGGCCGAGTTGACCGCCGACGAACTGCCCGACGAGGTCGCCGCCGCGGACCGCAGCCCGAAGCTGCCCGGCGCCGATCTGCTTGGCGCCCGACCGGCCGAGCTGTTTGCCCGAATCATTGCCGATCTCGGCGGACGCCGGACCAGCGCCCGATGAATTCAGTTGCGACGATGATCCTGCCAGCGCGCTTCCGACACCCGATCCGGCTCGCAGGCCTGCTGGTCCTCGCGACCATGCTCGTCGGCTGCGCCGGTGAGGGCTCCCCGAACCTGAGCGTTCAGCTGGGCGACGGCACCGCGGCATCGGGCGGAGGGCAGTTCGCCCTGTCCCTGCAGTTGCTGATCGGGCTGACGATCCTGTCCGTCGCGCCGGCGATCCTGCTGCTGGCGACCAGCTTCACCCGGATCATCATCGTCCTGTCGCTCCTGCGCAGCGCCGTCGGCATCCCCCAGCTGCCGCCCAACCAGGTCCTCCTTGGCCTGGCGCTGTTCCTCACCCTGTTCGTCATGGCGCCGGTCTGGGCTCGGATCAACACCGAAGCCGTCCAGCCCTACCTGGCCGGCACGATGACCCAGGACGTGGCCATCGAAAAGGGCATGGAGCCACTGCGTGCGTTCATGCTCGACCAGACGCACGAGAAGGAACTCGCGGTCTTTTTGGATCTAGCCAACAAGCCGCGCCCGGCCACGGCCGCCGATGTCGGGACGGACGTGCTCCTGCCGGCGTTTGTCGTCAGTGAGCTGAAGACCGCATTCACGATGGGCTTCCTGCTGTTCATCCCGTTCCTCGTCATCGACCTCGTGGTCGCAGCCGCGCTGATGGCCATGGGCATGGTCATGGTCTCGCCGATCCAGATCGCCCTGCCATTCAAGCTCCTGTTGTTCGTCCTCGTCGACGGCTGGGTCCTCGTCGTCCAGTCGCTCGTCCGCAGCTTCTCGGCGGCCTGACCGTGGACACCGGACAGCTGACGATCGTCCTCCAGCAATCGCTCTTTGCCACGCTCGCCGTCGCCGGGCCGATCCTCATCGCGACCCTGGTCGTCGGTCTCGCCGTGTCCGTGCTCCAGGCCGCGACCCAGATCAATGAAGCCACGCTGACCTTCGTCCCGAAGCTGCTGGTCGTGGCCGCGATCCTGGTGATCATGGGCCCGGGGATGATCGAACGGATGGTGACCTTTACCCGGCTCACGTTCCAGGCCGCGTCCGAGGTGGCCCGATGACGATGGCGCCCGCGATCAACCTGGCCGGCGGCGAAGTAACCGCCTTCTTCCTCGTGCTGATGCGCTGTACCGGGTTTATCGTGACCGCGCCGCTGCTTGGTCATCGGTCGTTGCCGGCGACGGTCAAGGCCGCCCTCGCCGTCGGGTTCGCCATTGCCATGCTGTCGGGGGCCGCGGTCGCCCCGGGGGCGCAAGCGGTTGCGCTGGCCGCGCCGATCGAACTGCTGCTCGGGCTCAGCCTTGGCTTCATGCTGTCGCTCGGCTTCCAGGCGATCGAACTCGGCGGGCGGCTGCTGGCGCTCCAGCTTGGCCTTTCGCTGGAAGCCATCCTGAACCCGCTCAACCCGGACCCCTCGACGGCGCTCGATCCCTTCTTCGGGGTCCTCGCGGGGATCCTGTTTCTGGCCCTCGACCTGCACGTTGCGACGATCCAGATCCTGGCCGGAACCTTTGTGTCGTTTCCGATCGGCGGCGCCTGGCCGGTCGAGCTTGGCCTGGTCGCCGGCCAGCTGATCGTGCTGATGCTGGAACTCGGGACCCGGATCGCCCTGCCGATCGCCCTGGTCCTGCTGCTCGTCGAGCTGCTGGTCGGCCTGATCTCGCGCGCGATTCCGCAGGTCAACGTGTTCATCCTGGGCCTGCCGGCCAAGATCCTCGTGGGGGTCGCGGCGCTGGCCATCGCCATGCCGTCCATGGTCGCCGGTGGTGCGCGCATCTTCGAGGCCATTTACGGCACCGTCTCGCGTGTGGCGAGGTAGGTCATGAGCGAAGAGCGGACCGAACAACCAACCGACAAGCGCCGCCACGAGGCGCGCAGCAAGGGCGAGGGCGTTGGCCGGAGCCAGGAACTGGCCATGGGCATCACGCTCGGGGTGGCCGTCATGGCCCTGCCGGCGATGCTCCCGGCGATGGCCAACGTGCTGGCCGCGCAGCTGCGTGTGGCCCTGATCGAGATGGGCGACGGGCGCGTCCCTGACGCCCATCTCATGAACCGGACCGGTGAAGGGTTCGGCAAGCTGGTTGAACTCATCCTGCCGCTGTCGCTGCTGCTGACCACCGCGGGTGTGGTCGCCTACCTGGTCGCGGGCGGCTTCGTCCTGTCAATCGGCTCACTGGCGTTTCGACCGGCCAGACTCAACCCGATCGCGGGATTGAAGCGAATCATGGACAAGCAGGCCATGATTCGTCTGGCCCTGGCGATGGTGAAGCTCGTCCTGCTGCTCGCGATCGGTTGGTTGGTGCTGGCCGACCACGTGCCCGGCCTGCTGCTGCTAGGCGGGGTGGAGGTGTCGGTCACGATGGCGACGGCCCTGAACGCCATTCAGGACATGGGCCTGACCATGGTGATCTTCCTGGGCATGGTCGCCCTGATCGACTTTGTGGTCCAGCGCCGCAAGGCGCAGGGCCAGCTCAAGATGTCCAAGGACGCCGTCCGGCGCGAGGCCAAGGACAGCGAAGGTGATCCGCTCATCCGGGCCATGCGCCGCCGCCGCGCCCGAGAGATGGCCAACGCCCGAATGATGACCGCGGTCGAAACCGCCGACGTCGTCATCGTCAACCCGATCCATCTCGCCGTCGCCCTCAAGTACGACTCGCTGACGATGCGCGCGCCGCGGATCGTGGCCAAGGGCCAGCGCCTGATGGCCGCCCGCATCCGCGAAGTGGCCCTCAAGCACCGCGTCGCCATCGTTCAGGACGTCCCGCTTGCCCGAGCCCTCTTCGGGCGCCCGATCGGGGCTGAGGTTCCGCCGCAGCTCTACCGAGCCGTGGCCGGGATCCTCGTCGTCGTTAACCAGGCGCGCTTTGGACGCACCCGCGCCATCACCTCTGAGGCCACCCGATGATCACGCCGGCCAATCGACCAGCGGTCCGCGCGACCGGTCTCATCCGACGCAGCGACATGGTCCTGGCGGCCGCCGTCGTCGGCGTCATCGCCATGATGATCATCCCGCTGCCGGCACCGCTGCTCGACGTCCTGATCATCCTCAACATCACGCTGTCGCTGACCGTCCTGCTCGTCGCGCTCAACGTCCGCGAGCCGCTCGAGTTCAGCGCCTTCCCCCCGCTACTGCTTCTCGCGACCCTGTTCCGCCTCGGCCTCAACGTCTCGGCGGCCCGCCTGATCCTGCTGGAGGCGCACGCGGGTGACGTGATCAACGCCTTTGGCAATGTGGTCGTGGGCGGCAACACGATCGTCGGCGTGGTGATCTTCCTGATCCTGGTGGTCATCCAGTTCGTGGTGATCACCAACGGCGCCGGCCGGGTCAGCGAGGTGACCGCACGGTTCACCCTGGACGCGATGCCAGGCAAGCAGATGAGCATCGACGCCGACCTCAACGCCGGCCTCATTACCGCCGAGGACGCGCGCGCCCGGCGTCGCGCGATCGAGAACGAAGCCGACTTCTACGGGGCGATGGACGGCGCCAGCAAGTTCGTCAAGGGTGACGCGATCGCGGCCATGGTCATCATCGTGGTCAACATCGTCGGCGGCCTCACGATCGGGATCGTCCAGCTCGGGTTTGATCCCGGTCACGCACTCACCACCTATACCGTCCTGACCGTCGGCGAGGGGCTGGTCAGCCAGATCGGCGCCCTGCTCATGTCCGTCGCCACGGGCATCCTGGTCACCCGCGGCGGCTCCGAGCATGGGCTTGGCACCGATCTCGCCAGCTCACTGCTGGCCTGGCCGCGGCTGTTCATCGTCACTGGCGGGATCCTGATCCTGATCGGGCTGGTCCCGGGCTTCCCGACCCTGGTGTTCGCGACCTCGGGCATCGCCGTCGCGGGTCTTGGCGCGTTCATCTCAACCCGGCCCGCCGCGGTCACCGTGCTCGATGAGCCGGCTCCGCCGCCGGTCCTGAGCGGGCCCGTCGAGACGCCAGTCGACAGCCTCCGTCTTGAGGCGCTCGAGCTGGAGCTGGGCTACGGCCTGGTCGGCCTCGTGGATGCGTCCGGCGGTCTCGGCGGCGGCTTGATCGAGCGAGTGGCCCTGGTTCGCCGCCAGATCGCCGCGGAACTCGGGCTCATCACGCCGACGGTCCGTATCCGCGACGACATCGCGCTGGAGCCGGACGCCTACGTCGTCCGCCTGCGTGGCTCGGAAATCGCCCGCGGGCGGATCGACCCGACCCGCCTGCTGGCCATGGCACCCAGCGGCGGCGAGCTGGCGCTCGACGGCATCCCGACCACGGAACCGGTCTTTGGGATGCCTGCGGTCTGGATCGGCCATGCCGATCGCGAGCGGGCCGATTTGCTCGGCTACACCGTCGTGGACCCGGCGTCCGTGCTGGCCACCCATCTCGCCGAGACCATCCGGCGCTACGCCCACGAGATCCTCGGTCGGCACGAGACCCACCAGATGCTGGACCGGCTCAAGGCCGATCAGCCCAGCCTCGTGGAGGAACTGGTGCCGAGCGTGGTCAGCGTCGGCGATGTCCAGAAGGTGCTCCAGGGGCTGCTCCAGGAACGGATCTCCGTCCGCGACCTAACCACGATCTGCGAGACGATCGGGGACACGGCCCGGACGACCCGGGAGCCGCTGCTCCTGACCGAGGCGGTGCGCCACGCGATGGCCCGCTCCATTTCGATGCGCTACCGCTCGGCCGACGGGACCCTCCACGCGATCGCCCTGGCGCCCGCCCTTGACACGCGTCTTGGCGGCTCGCTGGTGCTTGAGCCTGGCTACATCGGGTTCGACCTGAATGCTGCGGAGACCCGCTCCATCGTCGACGCCATCGACCGCGAGGTGAACAACCTGGGGGCGATCGGCCATCAGCCTGTCCTGCTCTGCACGAGCCGTGTCCGGCGGGCCGTGCACGGCCTGGTCGAGCGACGCCTGCCCCAGCTTGCGGTCCTCGCCTACGAGGAGATCGTCCCGAGCGTCCCGGTCAACGTCCATGCCCAGGTTGAGGTCTGATCATGGAGCTGTACGTTGCGGTCTGGTCCGCCCGCCTTGCATCTGTGGCCGCGCTGGCGGTGGGTGCCATCTCGTTGTCCGTCGGCACGCCACCACTCGACGCGGTCCTGCGGGCCGTCGCCGCCGCCCTCGCGTTCACGATCGGCGGGCAATACGTGATGACCCGGATCGAAGCGCCGGATCGCCGGATACGTCGACTGATGGCCCGCCAAGCCAGGAAGCGTGACAAGGCATGACCGCGCCAACGAGCCGCGGGGCGCCGGGCCACGCCCTGCCGCCGATCGCCTGGGTAGGCCCCGAAACGGGTCCAGGATCGGCCGCGAGCCGGGTTCCGGGTGTGTCGCGTGATGAACTGGTGACGCGCTACGCCCACCTGGTCAAATACGTGGTCGGGCGATTGGGGGTGTCGGTCGGCGGTGCGTTCGACCGCGAAGACGCGATGCAGGTGGGGACGATCGGTCTGCTCAAGGCGATGGACGGCTACGACCCGACCTCGGCGTCATCATTTGAGTCCTACGCGATCACCCGGATCCGTGGGTCCATCCTCGACGCCGTCCGCAGCCTGGATACCGTGAGTCGAGCCGGGCGCGAGGCCGGGCGCGCGATCGCAGAGGCGATCCGGGCCCTCTCCGCCGAGCTGAGCCGGGCACCGGAAGAGGCGGAGATCGCGGAACGGATTGGCGTCAGCCTGGGGCGCTATCGCGAGAAGCTGCAGGCGGCCAGCATGGTCACCGTGTCCATCAGTGAGCTTCGACTGCACGAGGACGAGGACGGCGGCGCGCTGGAGGACAGTACCGCCGACCCCTTCGCGACCGACCCCGAGGAGAACGCCGTCCGACGTGACCTGGTGGCCACGCTCGGGGAGGAGATCCGCGGGCTCGCTGAGCGTTCCCAGCTCATCCTGTCGCTGTACTACCGGGACGAGCTGACCTTCCGCGAGATCGGCGAGGTCCTGGGAGTCACGGAGTCGCGTGTCTGCCAGATCCACACCGAGGCCGTCCTGGGGCTGCGCACCAGGCTTGTCGCTCCCGATGAAATCGCGCGCATGAAGAAACGGAGGGCCAGCCGATGATCCGGGGCATCTATACCTCGACGTCCGGCATCCTCGCGTCGATGACGCGCCAGGCAATCGTGGCCGACAACCTCGCCAACATCAGCACGGTCGGCTTCCACCAGTCGCGCTCCACCACGACCGATTTCGGCTACGCCCTGGCGCTGTCCGGCGGCCGGCCCATCGGACGACTTGGCACTGCCACCATTCCGACCGGGCTGACCATGGACCGCTCACAGGGTCCACTCCAGACAACCGGCAGCGCCACCGATCTGGCCATCGAGGGTGACGGGCTGTTCGTTGTCGCCACGCCGTCCGGGGTCGCCTACACCCGGGCTGGCGACTTCACGATCGACGCCGCCGGGCTGCTGGTCACCCAGGGCGGCTATATGGTGCTGGACACCGCCGGCCGCTCGATCCAGACCGATGGCAAGCTGGACGTCGCGTCCGACGGCACGGTCCTGGCCACCGGCCAGCGCATCGCCCTCGTCGCATGGCCTGCCGGCGAACTGACCAGGATCGGCGAGACGCTCTTTTCGGCGGCCGGGACGCTGGCTCCGGCGGACGGCCAGATCCGCCAGGGCATGCTCGAAGGCAGCACCACCGACACGGCCTCCGCGATGACCGAGCTGATTGCGCTCCAGCGTCACTTCTCGCTGTCGTCGCGGGCGTTGTCCATCCAGGATGACACCCTGATGGATGCAATTCAGCTGGGTCGGCTACGGTGAATGCGTTCAGGGACTTCGTGGGCCTCAACCTGCGGGATCGGTCGGCCGACTCCTCCGGTAACGCAAGGAGAACTGCATGAAGATCGAAGATCGAAATCCGAATACGAACGTGCTCGCCCAGCTCGGCCTGCAGCCTGCCGCCGCCCGACCCGCCGCCGGCCGCCCGGCCTCCACAGATGGCGCGGACCTGGCGACACATGGGGCGAGCAGCGCGGACCGGCCGGCCGCCACGGTCCAATTGTCGGCGCGCGCCCGCGAGCTGCACGCCGCGCTGCGGGCCGTCCAGGACGCCCCCGATGTCCGCGCGGAGGTCGTGGCCGATGTTCGAACGCGCCTCGCGGAAGGCCGTTACAACCTTGATTCCGAGGCGACCGCCGGCGGGATCCTGGACTTGCAAGTCTGATGGCTCGCCCGACGGCGCAGCCGGCAGCCCCGCTCGATCTCGACGCCAGCCTGGCCGGCCTCGCTGACGTGATCGACGTGATTGCGATTGCCGTCGGGAGACACGATCTGGCCGCCCTCACGGCGGCCAACGCCAGGGCCACCGAGATCCAGGCGTCGCTGGCGCTCCAGATCGCGGCGCTCGACCCGACCGAGCGGGTTCGCCCGACCGGCCAGATCACGAACCTGCTGGCGCGCCTGCGGACCGGCGTCCGGCGCAACGCGTTCCTTATCGAGCGCGCCTGGGCGATCGACGCGGCCACGACCCGCCTGCTGCTGAGCCTGGGTCGCAATCCGAGCGAGCCGTTCGCCGGCGCATACGTCCCGGTCCCCGCCGCCAACATCGAGCGGCGCGCCTGACATGAGTTCTGCCTGGTTCGGCCTCAACACGGCCCTGCGCGGCCTGGTCGCGAGCCAGGTCATGCTCGATATCGCCGCGCACAACACGGCCAACGCGAGCACGCCGGGGTACTCCCGTCAGCGTGTCGGTCTTGTCGCGTCGTCGCCGTTCGCGTACCCCGCCTTCAACCGCAGCGGTCTCCCCGGCCAGGTTGGAACGGGTGTTTCGATCTCCACGATCACGCGAGTCCGCGACGCCTTCCTGGACCTCCAGCTGCGCGGTCAACTCTCGCTTGAAGGTTCCTGGACGACGCGGAGCGATGAACTGGCCAAGGTCGAGGGGATCTTCCCGGAGCCGGATCCCAACGGTCTGGGCACGGTCCTCGGCCGGTTCTGGGATGCCTGGCAGGACCTCGCCGCCGATCCCAGCTCCGCCGCATCCCGCGCCACCGTCCTCGAAGGGGCGGCCAGCCTCGCCAGCCGGATCAACCGGGACGCCACGCGACTGGCCGCGGTCGCCGAGGGGATCGACTACCAGGTCGGCGCCGAGGTCAACAAGATCAATGACCTCGCAGCCCGGATCGCCACGCTCAACGACCAGATCCAGCGGGTCAGTGTCAGCGGCGACCACGCCAACGATCTCGAGGACCAGCGCGACGCGCTGTTCGACGAGCTGGCGACGATCATTCCGGTTACCCTCCAGCCACAGGCGGACGGCAGCGTCACGGTCCTGGTCGGCGGGATCGACCTGGTCAACCACGGCCGCAACCGCCCGATGACCACGGTCCAGAATCTCGCCGGACAGACCAACCCGGAATGGGCGATGGGCGGCGCCGTCGCGACCGGGACCGGTCGCCTGGGCACACTGATCAACGTTCGAGACGTGCAGCTGGCAGCCTACAAGACCAGGCTCGATACGATGGCCTCGACCATCGCGGACGCGGTCAACGCGATCCACCTGACCGGCTTCGATGCCAACGGCGCCCCGGGCGGTGCCTTCTTCACCTACACCGCGGGCAATGCCGCCGCCACCCTGGCGATCGCTGCGCCCATTGCCGCGGATCCGCGGCTGCTGGCCGCCGCCGGTGCCGCCGGGCAACCTGGCAACGGGACGGTTGCGGGCGCGATCGCGGATCTGCGCTTGGCTCGCCTGTTCGGGGCCGGCACGCAGACCACCACCGACGCTTACGCTGGTCTCGTCGGCCAGGTCGGGAGCGACACCCGCCAGGCCATCGAAATGTCGCGCAACCAGGGCATGGTCACCAATCACCTGCGCGAGCGACGCGAATCGATGAGCGGCGTCTCGCTCGATGAGGAGGCGACGGACATGATCCGCTTCCAGCACGCCTACCAGGCCGCCGCGCGCGTCATCAGCGTCGTCGATGAGATGCTCGACACGCTGATCAACCGCACCGGCATCGTTGGTCGGTAGAGCGGGTCCCGAAGATGCGCGTCACCAACCAGATGCTCCACAACCGGGCGATGGCCAACCTCGGGCGCAACACAGAGGCCCTGGCGCATGTCCAGGAACAGGTCGCGTCCTCGAAGCGATTGCTGCGCCCGTCGGACAGCCCGACCGAGGTTCGGTCCGCCATCAAGACCAGCGACGCCAAAGCGGAGATGGAGCAATACCTGCGCAACATCACGACCGCCAACCGCTCGATCTCGTCCGCCGAGGCCGCGCTGAGCGGTGCCGGCGAAGTGATCCAGCGTGCCCGCGAGCTGGCCATCCAGGGCGCCAACGGTACCCTGTCATCGGCAGACCGCACCCTGATCGCCCAGGAGATCGAACAGCTCGCGGGCCAACTGGTGGCACTGGCCGGGACCAAGGTCGGCGACCAGTACCTGTTCAGTGGCCACCAGACGGACAACGCGCCGTACGCTGCGCCCCCGGTCGGCACCGCAGTGGTCGGCGGGTACCTCGGTGACGGTGGCGCGCTAATCGCCCGGATCGGCCCCGGCGTGCAGGTCGAGATCAACGTGACGGCGGACGACGTGTTCGGCCCCGCGTTTGCGGCGATGGCCCAGCTCCACGGCGAGTTGGTCGGCGGCGCAGCCGCAAGCGCGACCTCGATTACCCTGCTCGACGCGGGTCAGAACGCACTCGTGGCCGGTCGTGCGCTGCTTGGAGCGCGCCAGAACCGGCTGGACCAGACAGCGACGACGATCGGCGACGCCCAGCTGGCCACGGAGCGAGTCCTGTCGGAGCTGGTGGACGTGGACCTCGCCGAGGCGATCAGCACGTTGAGTCAGCGCGAGGCGGTCTACCAAGCCTCGCTGGCGATCAATGGTCGTATCCTGCAGAACAGCCTGATCGATCACCTCCGCTGATAGGCTGATAGGCGCAGATGCCCCGATGATGGACGCTTCGATCACACCGTTGACCCTGCCCGATGGGCTGATCGGCCTGCCCGACGCCACGCAGTTCACGCTGCATGTGGAAGCGGCGTCGCCGATCGTGGAGCTCGTCCCGCCGGATCCGTCCGGGCTGGGCTTCCTCGCCGCGTCACTGGAGGAGATCCGACCCGGTCTGCGCGATCGAATGGTGGAGCTCGGCCACGCCACGCCCGACGAGATCATCCTGGTCCTGCTGGGCGTCCACGGGGACCCGCCAACGGTCACCGCGAACCTGGCGGGCCCGATCGTGATCGATCCGACCGACCAGACCGGGCGTCAGCTGGTACTCGAAGGGGATGAGTTCCCGCTCCGGGCGCCACTAACGCTTCTCGACTGATGCTGGTCCTCACCCGCCGTGCGGGCCAGGTCCTGCAGATCGGCGATTCGATCGAGCTGCGCGTGGTCCGGATCGAGGGTGACCGGGTGGTCCTTGGGATCGTGGCGCCGCCGGCGGTGCGGGTCCTTCGCGGGGAGCTCCTCGATGCCGTGTCGGCCGAGGTCCTGCGCGCCGCCGATGCCCGCCGCCAGATCCGCGATCTCCTCAAGTCGCGAGGCTGAGCGACCGATACCCACTCATCGACCGGGGGTTTCCCGCGAAGATGGGAAACATCCTCCGGCGTACGGCCTGGAGGCCACGACCATGGAACGTCATTTGAGGACCGGGACCGGGACCGGGACCGGAGGGGCGGAGGCTGGAGGGGCGGAGGCTGGGGCTGGTCGCGCCGCCAAGTCCGATGCTGATGCCGCGGCCGCCGCGGCCGCCCCGAAAGCTGATGCCGCCGCGGCCGCCGCCAAGTCCGATGTGATTGCCCCGGCCGC
>CAYRTS010000045.1:1771-24166 GCA_964427285.1 uncultured Anaerolineaceae bacterium | reverse complement strand
GGTGGGGAGACGGGGAGCTGGACTTGGAGCCCGCCCCGCGCCATCGCCCCGCGCCCGCTGATCTGGGAAGGTGACCCCGCGGAGTCGATCGTGGAAGCGGCGATCGTGGAAGCGGTGACCCCGCGGAGTCGATCGTGGAAGCGGCGATCGTGGAAGCGGTCGATCTCATCGTCGTCGCCTCACGCGGGCGCCCGGCCCGCCCGCGCTCGTGATGGGGAGTGTGCCCGAGCAGGTCCTGCGAACCGCGCCGCTCCAGGCGATGGTGGCCCGTCGCCCGGCAGCTCAGTGAGCCTGCTCCGTGGCGGCTGCCGCAAACGAAGTCATGTCGGGGAAGGTGGCATCGGGAGTCGCGCTGGCCGGTGGTGTCGCGCCGGCTCCGGCCCGGCCCTGGCGTCGGTCGATCCAGACGGTGGACAGGCCGAGGCGTTTGGCCGGGACGTGGTCGTGGAACAGGCTCTGGGCGACATGCAAGATTCGCTCGCGCGCGATGCCCGCCCGGGCGATGGCGGCGAACGCTGCCTCGAAGCTGCGCGGGTCCGGCTTGTAACTGCCGACCGATTGGGCTGTCACAACCCAGTCGAACTCGATGCCCAGTCGCGCGTTCGATGCCGCGAACAGGTCGGTGTCGCAGTTGGTAATCACGCCGAGCCGGAAGCGCGTCTTGAGCCGCTGCAGAGCCGAGGTCGAGTCCGCGAATGCAGGCCAGTCGGCAACCGAGCCGCCGAATACCCTGGCGGCGTCGTCACCCGGATCGATGCCGTAGCCCCCGCAGATCTCGCGGAGACAGCTCGCCAGGACCGCGCGGTAGGGCCGGTATGGTCCGGCCTCCGCAGTCGCCTCCGCCCGCCCGAACGCCTCAAGCAACTCGTCGTCGGGCGGATTCACCCCGTGCGCCGCGAGCGTTTGTCGCAGGGCCGCCAGGATGCCGGTCTCCCAGTCGATGAGTGTCCCGTAGCAGTCGAACGTCATGGCGTCGAAGGCCGAATAGTCGAGGGTTGTCATCGCGGCCGGGTCTCCTGTTAGCATCAATGCCCATGACGGCGCGATACGACTTCATCATCGTCGGTGGCGGTTCTGCCGGCAGCGCCCTTGCCAACCGCCTGAGCGCCGATCCGTCGACTCGCGTCCTGGTTATCGAAGCCGGGCGACCAGACTACCTCTTCGACGTCTTCATCCACATGCCGGCGGCCCTCACGTTCCCGATCGGCAGTCGCTTCTACGACTGGCGGTATCAGTCGGAACCGGAGCCGTTCATGAACGGTCGCCGGATCTACCACGCGCGGGGCAAGGTGCTCGGCGGCTCATCGAGCATCAACGGCCAGATCTTCCAGCGCGGCAACCCGCTCGACTATGAGCGCTGGGGAGCCGACCCGGGCATGGAGTCGTGGGACTACGCGCATTGCCTGCCGTATTTCAGGCGGATGGAGAACTGCCTGGCCGCTGCGGGCGACGATCCGTACCGCGGCCATGACGGTCCGCTCGTGCTGGAGCGGGGACCGGCGAGCGGGCCGCTGTTCAAGGCCTTCTTCGACTCGGTCCAGCAGGCGGGCTATCCACTCACCGCCGACGTCAACGGCTACCGCCAGGAAGGATTTGCACCGTTCGATCGGAACATCCATCGCGGGCGCCGGTTGTCGGCGTCACGGGCCTATTTGCATCCGGTCATGGGTCGTCCGAACCTGACGGTTCAGACGCGGGCGTTCGTCACCCGCGTCCTGTTCGACGGAACTCGGGCGGTCGGCGTGGAAGTCGCTCGAGCGGGTTGGCGTGGCGGCGGACGCGCGGGCGGCGGACGCGCGAGTGGCGGGGGCGGCGTCGAACGGATCGAAGCCGGCGAGGTGATCCTGTGTGGCGGATCGATCAACTCGCCGCAGCTGCTCCAGGTGTCGGGCGTGGGCGATGCGTCGGCGCTCGGCGCCCTCGGGATCGATGTCGTAGCCGATGTTGCGGCGGTCGGGCAGCATCTCCAGGACCACCTCGAGGTCTACATCCAGTACAAGTGCCTCCAGCCGGTCTCCATGCAGCCCGCACTGGCGCTCTGGCGGCGGCCGTTTATCGGGGCCGAATGGCTCTTCCTGCGGCGCGGGCCGGGCGCGACTAACCATTTCGAGGCCGGCGGGTTCGTTCGCAGTAACGAGGACGTGGCGTACCCGAACCTGATGTTCCACTTCCTGCCGCTGTCGGTCCGCTATGACGGCTCCGGGCCGAAGGGCGGTCACGGCTACCAGGTCCACGTGGGCCCGATGTACTCCGACGCTCGCGGCTCCGTTTCGATCACCTCCACCGACCCGCGCGTCCATCCGGCGCTGCGCTTCAACTACCTGTCCACCGAGCAGGACCGCCGGGAGTGGGTCGAGGCGGTCCGCGTCGCGCGGCGACTATTGAACCAGCCCGCCCTCGAACCGTTCAATGGCGGCGAGACGTCGCCCGGGGCCGCGGTCGAGTCCGACGAGGAGATCCTGGCCTGGGTCGCCCGCGATGCCGAGACCGCGCTCCATCCCTCATGCACCGCGCGGATGGGGGTAGGGGAGGACTCGGCCACAGATCCATTGACGATGCGGGTCCACGGCCTGGACGGGCTCCGTGTCGTGGACGCGTCAGCCATGCCCTACGTCACCAACGGCAACATCTACGCGCCCGTCATGATGCTCGCCGAGAAGGCCGCGGACCTGATCGCTGGCAATACGCCACTGGCCCCGGAGCCGGTCGGGTTCTACCGGCACGGCGCCGACGCGGGCATCCCGGCCGCAGCGACCGCGCCGGGTGGATCCTCGCCGCGCGCCTGAAGCCGGATCGCGGTTCGATCGAGCAAGGCGACGCAGTCCGCCGCATCACGTCGTTCCGCTTCAGCTCCCGCGGATGTCCAGGGCGCGGCCCCAGCGAAGGACGCGGACTGACACGAGGACTCCGAACGCCGCCAGGACCAGGATCGCCGCCGCGGCAATCGAGGCATCAAGGTCCCCGCCACCGAATTCGGCATAGACGACCAGCGGCAGGGTCTGGGTCCGGCCCTCGATGTTGCCGGCGAACATGATCGTCGCGCCGAATTCACCCAGCGCCCGAGACCAGCTCATCACGGCGCCTGCGGCCAGGGCAGTGCCGGCCAGCGGTGCGGTGACCCATCGAAAGACGTCGCGCTCGGACGCGCCATCGACCCGCGCCGCGTCTTCAATGTCGCGATCAACGGCCGCGATCCCGGCCCGTGCCGAGCGGATGAAGAACGGCGCGGCCACGAACGTCTGGGCCAGGATGACGGCGACGGTCGTGAACGGAATGGAGATGCCGACGACATCCAGCGCGCCACCCAGGACGCCCCGTCGGCCCAGGACGAGGAGCAGCGCGAGCCCGGCGACCGATGGCGGCAGGACGATCGGCAGATCGACGATCGCCTCCACGATGGACGAGCCGCGGAACGAGCGACGCGCCAGCACGTAGGCCAGCGGCGTGCCCAGGGCCAGGGTCAATCCGAGGCTGACCGCGGTCGTCGCCAGGCTGAGTGCCAGGGCGTCGAGCACGACCCGGCTGCCGAGCGCATGCTCCAGCCCGCCCCCCAGCACGGCGCGGGCGATCAGGGCCATGACCGGCAGGGCGAGGAAGATGACCAGCGGCAGCGTCAGGGCGGTCAGGCCAAGGCTGCGCCGACCGCGGGGGGCTGGGGTATTGGCGGCGGTCGTGGCGGCGGTCATGGCCGTGGTCATGGCGGCGGCAGGAACCCGAACGTGGCCAGGCTGGCGCCGCCGTCGGGGCCTCGCAACCAGTCCAGGAAGCCATGGGCGGCGGCACGCTCGCGCGACGCCCTGAGGACGATGCCGGCATACGTCGCCGTAACTGCCGCCTCGGGCGGGATCTCGATCACGGTCACCGCCGACGCGCTGAGCGCATCCGTTCGATACACGAGGGCCGCATCACCCTCGCCGAGCTCGATCTTGGCCACGACCGCCCCGACGTTCTCCTCCATCGACACCACGTTGGCCTCGTAGGCGGCGGTGAAGTCGGCCGGGTAGCCAGGCAGCGCTGCCAGCCGGGTCACGACCTGCCGGGCATACGCGGTGATCGGGACCTGGTCGCCGGCGGCCACGATCTTCAGGCCGGCCCGGGCCAGATCGCGCGGGCTCGTGACTCCCGCCGGATTGTCGGGAGGCACGACGATCACCAGGGTGTTGCGCGCGAAATCGACGGCCTCGCCATCGGCGAACCCACCGTCGACCAGCAGGTCCGGGTTCCTCTGGTCCGCGGACAGGAACACGTCCGCCGGAGCCCCTTGCTCGATCTGCGTCCGGATCGTGGCGGAAGAGTCCGTTCCAATCACCATCGACGTGCCGGGAGATATCCGTTCATAGGCGCCACCGACAACGCTCAAGGCGTCCCGCAGGGATGCGGCCGCATAGACCGTGAGGTGAACATCGGGATTCTGCCTGGCACAGCCGGCGACTGCGACGGCCAGCACAGCCGCCACAAGAAGGCCGAGGCCACGCCTCAACGCTTCGATTCTCGCGATGACGGGACCTCGACGATCACATTGGTCGCCTTGACGACACCAATCGCCTCATCTCCAACTTGAAGGCCCATCTCGATCACCGCCTCCGCGGTCATGAGACTCACCACGCGGTGCGGGCCGGCGACGATTTCGACGACGGCCGCAACCCCATCACGCTCGATCCGGGTGACCACCCCGGGGAACCGGTTCCGTGCCGAGCCCGCCACGATCGGGCGTTCGGAGCCGGCACGTCGCCGTTCAGCGAGCAGGCGAGTCACCTCGCCCATCGGCACGAGCCGCTGGCCTCCGCTGGAGCGCTCGAGTCGGAGGCGTCCCTCGCCCTCCCATCGACGCACGGTCTCGACCGTCACGCCGAGCATCTCCGCCGCCAGCCCCACCCGGAGCCGGATGCCAGCGGCTGCTTCGGAGTCCTGCATCCTGATGTACCTCAGTCGGAGTGGCGATGATACCAATGTATTCGAAGACCATACTACTCTATGACACCAGCGCTCAGGGTGCCTCGGAATGGTAGCCTCCGGCCGTGTCTGTCACGCCGCGACCCGGGATCAGCCTCGGCCTGCGGGCGAACGCCGGACAGTTCGTGTTGCTCGTCGGCGTCAATGCGCTCGTCGGCGGTCTGGTTGGCCAGGAGCGCGTCGTGCTCCCGCTCCTGGCGTCCGAGGTCTTTGGGCTCACGACGGCGTCGACCGCGCTGACCTTCCTCATCGCGTTTGGCGTAGCCAAGGCCGTGACAAACCTCGTCGCCGGCGCGCTCGCGGATCAGTTCGGTCGCAAGCCGGTGCTGGTCGCGGGCTGGGTCGTTGGGTTGCCGGTCCCGATCCTGCTGATCCTTGCGCCCGACTGGAGCTGGGTCGTGGCCGCCAACCTCCTCCTGGGGGTCAACCAGGGTCTGACGTGGTCGACCACGGTGCTGATGAAGATCGATCTGGTGGGCCCACGTCGTCGGGGCCTGGCGCTGGGCCTGAACGAGGCATCTGGGTATGTCGCGGTCGCCACGGCCGCCTTCGTCACCGGCCTGGTCGCCGAATCAGCCGGGCTCCGGCCCGCGCCGTTCCTGATCGGGATCGTCATCGCCGGTCTGGGTCTGGGCGGCAGTGTGCTGTTCGTGCGGGAGACGCGGCACCACGTGGCCGCCGAGCAGTCCGCCGCCTCACCGCCCGCGTCGGCGGAGCCTGCTGTGTCCGGTACCTGGCGCCGATTGGCCTGGCGGACGACGGTGGCCGAGCCGTCTCTTTCGGCGGCGTCGCAGGCTGGCCTGGTCAACAACCTGAACGACGCGCTGGCCTGGGGTCTCCTCCCGATCGTCCAGGCGGCCGCGGGCCTGCCGATCGGGCAGATCGCGGTGCTCGCGGCGATCTACCCGGCGACCTGGGGGCTGACCCAGATCGCGACGGGGGCGCTGTCGGATCGGATCGGGCGACGCCGCTTGATCGTGGCGGGGATGCTGACGCAGGCCGCCGCCATCGCAGCCATTGTCATCTGGACAGGGTTCCTGCCGTGGCTCGCGGCCGCCGTCGCACTCGGGCTGGGCACGGCGATGGTCTACCCGACCCTGATCGCGGTGGTCGCCGACATCGCCGAACCCCGCCAGCGGGGAGCGGTGATTGGCATCTATCGGTTCTGGCGCGACCTCGGGATCGCGATCGGCGCCATCCTGATCGGGATCGTAGCCACGGCGTTCGGAGCCGACGCGGCCATCCTCGTCGTCGCCGCGCTTACCGCTGGCTCGGGCCTGACCGTGGCGATTCGAATGGCGGAGACGCGTCCGGCCCGGTGACCGGCAAGCCGGCCGCAGCCCAGGCCTCGAAGCCGCCGTCGACATCGGTCGCTTGCTCGTATCCGAATGCGCGCAGGGTCGCTGCTGCCAGGCTCGACGAATAGCCATGGGCACAGAGCAGGACGATCCTTCTGGACAGATCGGCCAGCGACGGATCACGCGAGGCCGACGAGGGATCCAGGCGCCAGTACAGCACCGACAGCGGAATGCTGACGGCCCCGGGGACGGCGCCGTCCATGTGACGTTGCTCGGCGCAGCGGGTATCAACCAGGGTCGCACCTGAACGTTGGGCCTCATGCGCCTCCGTTGGGCTGAGACGGTCGAGGCCGGCCCGGGCCGAGGCGAGCAACTGGTCGATCGTGATTCGTTCGGTCATTGAGCCCTCCATTGGCGTGGTCATGTTGGCAGGACCGTCAACCCTCGGCCGCAAGCGTGTTGATGGGCAGTGAGCGTCAATCGGGGCCTGCGAACCCCGGCCGCCCGGCTATGCGACGCTGCCGGCCAGCTCGAAACGAGCGATCGCTGTCTCCGCCAGTTCGCGGCCGATCGCGAGCGACGCCGTTGCACCCGGGGATGGGGCGTTGCGCACATGCAGGACGTGACGTGAGCCGCCAAGGCGGAAGTCATCGACCAGGGTTCCGTCGGGATCGAGGGCCTGCGCCCGCACGCCCGACGGCCCAAAGATGAGCTGATCACCCCGCAGCACCGGGATGAACTTGCGCAGCTCCGCCAGGAAGGCGCCCTTCGATATGTCGCGCCACATCTCGGTGGCGCCCATCCGCCAGAACTTCCGGGCCAGACGCAGGAAGCCGCGGTCGGTCAGGACGCCCGCCAGGTCCGCCGGGCTGACGTCACGACGCCGGTAGCCCTCGCGGGCGAAGGCCAGGACGGCGTTCGGACCCGCCCACACCTGGCCGCCCATCCGCCGCGTGAAGTGGACCCCAAGAAATGGAAATCGAGGATCCGCAACCGGATAGATCAGCCCGTTGACCATGCTGGCGGCATCGGGGGTGAGCGTGTAGTAGTCACCCCGGAACGGGACGATCCGTTCCTTGCCGGGATCCTGGGTCATCGCCGCCACGCGATCGGCATGGAGTCCGGCGCAGGCGATCACGTCGCGGGCCAGGAGGTCGCCACGCGTGGTGGCCAGGACCTGTTCGCCGCCCTGTTCGCGGATGGCCGTCACCAGCCGGCCGGTTTCGATCCGGCCACCGCGCGCCCGAACCTCATCGGCGATGGCGAGCGCAACCCGCCGAAAGTCGATGATCCCGGTCGTCGGGCTCCACAACGCCCGGATGCCGGCGGCATGCGGTTCGATCTCGCGCAAGCGCTCGGGGCCGACGACCTCGAGTCCGGGAACGCCGTTCGCCTCCGCCCGTTGCCGCAGCGCCTCGAACCGGGGCAGTTCGGACTCGTCGAGCGCGACCACCAGCTTGCCGCACGTCTCGAACGGGATGTCGTGCTCCGTGGCAAACGCCTTGACCGCGACCTGGCCCTCGCGACAGAGTCTCGCCTTGAGCGATCCTGGTGTGTAGTACAGGCCGGCATGGAGCACGCCGCTGTTGTGGCCGGATTGATGGGTGGCGAGCTCGGTCTCCTTCTCCAAAACCACGAGTCTCAGGTCGGGCCGCCGTTCGAGTAGTCGATAGGCGGTCGCGAGGCCAAGGATTCCCCCGCCGACGATCGCGAGATCGACTCGATCCTCGCCCATCAGGCCTTGCGCCTGGACTTCGCGACCCCGGGCACCTTGGGGGGCAGCCTACGCCCGAATTCGAGCGAACGCGCCACCCAGGCATGCAACTCCGCGTCGCTTGCGATGACCCCCGCCGGAAGAACGTAGTAGCCGCTCATCGGGCGCCCGGGCATCGGGGCGAACGGCCCGGCCCCTTCCATTGCCAGCAACTCGCTCCGCTCCGGCTCGCCGAGGCGGACGAACCATGACTCATCGAATAGCCCAAGGACCATGTTCCCACCGACGAACAGGCATGGGTAGCCGAACATCTGGCGGCGCTCCGCATCCGGAAACGCGACGGCGACCGAAGCGAATCGCTCGATCAACTCTGGCGGGGACTTGGTGAAACTCGGCATCGGGCACCTCCGGTTTAAGGCTACGCCATGCGGGCGCCGTTTCGCGAAACCGGGATCAGATGTCGGCGTTGGCCTGCAGCGTTGGAAGCGCCACGAACGGCAGGACGAGCACGTACTTGCCGGCGAACTGCCGTCCCCAACCGCCCGTTGGGGTGCTGCCGTTGCCGTTGTTGAACACATTGTTCGATGCGTTCCGGGGGACATACTGGCGGCCAAGTTCCGCGACCGTCAGCTCCTCGCCCGGCCGCGGGCTGGGCCCCCACACGCTGGAGCCGTGCGGATAGAGGGGATCCTCCACGTAGACGGATGTGACCCGTGTATCGGCCAGGAGCGGGTCGCCAGTGGTCTCGAAGCCACTCATCACCCAGGCATGGCGGCCGCGCCACATCAGGAGGCCGACGGGCTTGCCGGTCAATCGGATGGCCCGAGCTGCCAGGAGGAGGGCCTCGTCAATGGTTGCTTCGCCGGCCAGCCGGTAGGGTCCGGCCCCGAGCAGGTTCAGACCCGCGGTCCATCCCCGGACACTGGCTCCCTGGCGCTCATCGCCATCGGGGCGGCGGCCGCTCCATTTGCGAGCGAGCAGCTGCAGCTCCAACTGGGTCGCGGCCGTGCGATCCGTTTCCGGCCCAATGATGTTCAGCATCATCTGCATGCTGGCGCCGACGCATTGCACGAAGTTGGTCTGGGCCACGAAATCGTTGCGATCCGCGAGGTCGATCGTGAACGGCTTCGTGGCGGCCGTCGCTGGTGCGGGCAGGGCGCCCAGGATGAGGAGGCAGGCGAGACTGCCGGTGGCCAGGCGCCGCCGCAAGGCGCGGGGTCGTTGAGTCGGCAACGGTCGCATGGTCAGAGAATACGACGGAGGCGCAAGATCGGTTTCTGGCGGCTTGTCAGGGCGACGGCCGTGACCGTGATCGGCGGCCCGCTCAGTCGTCTGCGAGGTTCGGGGAGAGCCAGCGGGCCATGACGTCCAGTGGCATCCCCTTGCGGTGGGCGTAGTCCGCGAGTTGATCGCTCCCGATCCGGCCAAGGCCAAAGTAGGCAGCCCCCGGATGCCAGAAGTAGTAGCCGCTGACCGAGGCCGCCGGAAGCATCGCGAACGATTCGGTCAGCCGGATCCCGGCCCGCGCCTCCGCGTCCAGGAGCTCGAACAGCGGCCCCTTCTCGGTGTGATCCGGGCAAGCCGGATACCCTGGCGCCGGCCGGATCCCCTGGTAACGCTCCGCGATCAGGTCCTCGTTGGTCAGGCCGCCCTCGTCCGTGGCATACCCCCACAGCTCGCGGCGCACGACCTCGTGCAACCGCTCGGCGAAGGCCTCGGCCAGACGGTCCGCCAGAGCGCGCGCCATGATCGCGGAGTAGTCGTCATGCGCCGCCTCGAACGCCGCGACGAGGCCATCCAGCCGGTGTCCTGCGGTCACCGCGAACCCGCCGACGTAATCGATCACGCCGGTCTCTCGCGGCGCGGTGAAGTCGGCCATGGCCATGTTCGGCCGACCGGGCGGCTTCACCATCTGCTGACGCAGGGTGTGGATGGTCCCGACCGATCCGCGCCGCTCCTCGTCCGTGTAGAGCTCGATGTCATCACCGACGCTGTTGGCCGGCCAGAAGCCGACCGCCGCGCGAGCCTGGAGCAGCCCCTCCGCAACGATTCGATCCAGCAGCGCCAGCGCGTCCGCATGCAGCGACCGCGCCGCCTCGCCGATCCGCGGGTCCGACAGGATCCCGGGATACAGCCCATTGAGTTCCCAGGTGGCGAAGAACGGCGTCCAGTCGATCCGCTCGACCAGCTCGGCGAGCGGCTGATCCTCAATCGTTTGGACGCCCAGGAACGACGGGCGCGGCGGCACGACCCCGGTCCAGTCGATCGCCAGGCGATGGCGTCGCGCCTCGGCAATCGGGTGTCGTGCCACCTTCTCCTGGCGAGCCCCCCGCTCGACCCGCAGCGCCTCGTACTCCGCTCGGACACCCGCGGCATAGGCAACCCGGCGATCCTTGTCCATCAGCGCCCCGACGACCCCGACCGCCCGGGAGGCATCCGCCACGTGGATCACCGGGCCGTGATACCCCGGTTCGATCTTGACCGCCGTGTGGGTGCGAGAGGTCGTCGCGCCGCCGATCAGCAGGGGCAGATCCAGGCCCTCACGCTCCATTTCGGTGGCGAAATGGCGCATCTCCTCCAGTGACGGGGTGATCAGCCCGGAGAGGCCAATCAGGTCCGCCCCGGTCTCGCGCGCGGTCTCCAGGATCCGGCCGGCGGGGACCATGACCCCGAGATCGATCACCTCGTAGTTGTTGCAGGCGAGCACGACGCCGACGATGTTCTTGCCGATGTCGTGGACGTCGCCCTTGACGGTGGCCATCACGATCCGCCCATTCGAGCGCGACGCGCCGGGCTCGCGCTGGGCCTCGATGAAGGGCACGAGGTGGGCGACCGCCTTCTTCATCACCCGGGCGCTCTTGACCACCTGGGGGAGGAACATCTTGCCAGCACCGAACAGGTCGCCGACCACGTTCATCCCGTCCATCAACGGGCCCTCGATGACCTCGATCGGGCGGGCGGCGGCCTGGCGGGCCTCCTCGGTGTCCTCGACGACGAAGGTATCGATTCCCTCCACGAGCGCGTGGGTCAGCCGCTTACCGACCGGCAGGGCGCGCCACGCCAGGCGGTCACCGCCGGGTCCGCTGGCGTTCGCCCGTTCGCCGGCGTAGCGGTCGGCCACAGCCAGGAGCCGCTCCGTCGCATCCGGTCGACGATCCAGGACGACGTCCTCGACCAGCTCTCGCAGGGCGGGCTCGATGTCGTCGTAGATCGCCAGCGCCCCGGCATTCACGATTCCCAGGTCCATCCCGGCAGCGATCGCGTGGTACAGGAAGACCGAGTGGATCGCCTCGCGGATCGGGTCGTTGCCGCGGAAGGAGAAGGACACGTTGGAGACGCCGCCGGACACGAGCACACCGGGGAGCGACGCCTTGATCCGGCGGGTCGCGTCGATGTAGGCCACTGCGTACCCGGCGTGCTCCTCGATCCCGGTGCCGATCGCAAAGATGTTCGGGTCGAGGATGACGTCCTCCGGATCGAACCCGGCCCCCTCCGTCAGCAGCCGGTACGCGCGCGTCGCGACGGCCACCTTGCGATCGGCGGTGTCCGCCTGGCCGCTCTCGTCGAAGCCCATGACCACGACCGCGGCGCCGTAGCGGCGGCACAGCCGGGCATGCTCGAGGAATGGGCCCTCGCCCTCCTTGAGCGAGATCGAGTTGACGACTGACTTGCCCTGGACGCAGCGGAGGCCGGCCTCGATGACGTCCCAGCGCGACGAATCGATCATGACCGGGACGGCACTGATGTCCGGCTCGGCGGCGATCAGGCGCAGGAACCGGCTCATCGCCTCGACCGAATCGAGCATCGCCTCGTCCATGTTGACGTCGATCAGCCCGGCGCCGGCTTCGACCTGCTGGCGGGCGACCTCGACAGCCTCGTCGTAGCGATCTTCCAGGATCAGCTTGGCGAACTTGCGCGAGCCGGTCACGTTGGTCCGCTCGCCGACGTTGACGAAGACGCCGCCCGGTCCGGGGATGGCGACGGCCTGGAGGCCCGACAGGCGGGTCTTGCGCTCCGGGACCGGCGGGACGCGGGGCGGGATCCCGGCCACAGCGGCCGCGATGGCCTGCACATGCGCGGGGGTCGTCCCGCAGCAGCCCCCGGCGATGTTGAGGATCCCGTCGCGGGCAAAGGCTCCCAGCAGGCTCGAGGTCGTCTCGGGCGTTTCGTCGTAACCGCCGAACTCGTTGGGCAGGCCGGCGTTGGGGTACGCGATGACGGGAAGCTCCGTGATCCGGGCGAGGTCCGCGATGTGGCCCCTGAGCTGGCGAGCGCCCAGTGCGCAGTTGAGCCCGACGGCCAGCGGGCGCGCATGGGCGATCGAGGTGTAAAACGCCTCCACGGTCTGCCCCGAGAGCGTCCGCCCGGAGGCATCGGTGATCGTCCCCGAGATGATCAGCGGGATCCGCTCGCCGGTCGCATCGAACGCGGCCTCCACGCCGAAGATCGCCGCCTTGGCGTTGAGCGTGTCGAAGATCGTCTCGATCACGAGCAGGTCCGCGCCGCCCTCGATCAGACCGCGGGCCGCTTCGGCGTAGGCCTCGGCGAGCTGTTCGAAGGTGACGTTGCGGGCCCCGGGGTTGGTCACGTCCGGCGAGATCGAGGCGGTCCGGTTGGTCGGCCCGAGCGAGCCCATGACGTAGCGGGGGCGGAGGGGGTCGGCGGCTTCCGCACGATCGGCCGCCTGGCGGGCGATCCGCGCGCCCTCGCGGTTGATCTCGCCGACGACGGTTTCGAGGCCGTAGTCAGCCTGGGCGATGCTGGTCGCCGTGAAGGTGTTGGTTTCGATGATGTCGGCGCCGGCATCCAGGTACGCACCGTGGATGGCGGCCACGATGTCCGGACGGGTGAGGTTGATCAGGTCCGTGTTGCCGCGCAGGTCACGCGCATGGTCGCGGAAGCGCTCGCCGCGGAAGTCCGCCTCGGTCAGGGTGTAGGCCTGGACCAGGGTCCCCATCCCGCCGTCCAGCACGAGGATCCGCGTCTTGAGCAGTTCCTGGAGCCGGGCGAGCCGGGAGGTCCGGGTGAACGGCGATGTGGTCGTTGCGGTTGGGGTGGTCGCGGTCGTCATCGTGCTCCGGATGAATGAGTCCCGAGTGTAGTCCGCTCGTCAGCTTCCTTCGATCCGCCGAATGGATAGCCGCGGCCCGTACCGAGGGGCCTTGATTCCGCTGAGTTCAAGCAGACGAATGACTCGCGCGCGCTGGCCTCGATAGGGCTCAAGCAGTTCCAGCATTTGGGCGTCTGTCCCGCGCGGCTCGCCGGCCAGCGCGAACGCGACGAGGTTGGGCAGGTGGAAGTCGCCGACACTCACCGCGTCGACGTCGCCCAGCGCGCGCACGCCAACCTCCGCGGCCGTCCAAGGGCCGATGCCGGGCACGGTGGTCAGGCGGGCATACGCCTCGGGGAGCGGCAGGTCCACGATCGCCTCGAACCAGGCGGCTCTCGACGCGACCCGGCGGATCAGCTCGGCCCGGCGCCGCTCCACGCCGAATGGATGCCAGGCGTAATAGGGGAGGGCCGCGAGCGTGGCCGACGCCGGCGGCAATCTGAGGCCCAGTTCCGGCGGTCCGGGCGCCGGTTCGCCGTGGACCCGCCGCAGTTCGAAGAGTGCGCGGCGCGCCTCCCCGCCGATCACCTTTTGCTCGAGGATGGCCGGCACCAGGGATTCGAGAACGGCGCCGGTCCGCGGGATTCGGACGCCTGGGAAGCGGCGCGCGAGTTGGATGATCGTCGGGTGGCCATGACTCAGATTCCCGTGCTCGCCCGGTAGCCCAAGGAGGGCAGGTACGCCGGCCAGCGCGCGCTCGGCTCCCGGGCCCCATGCCTCCGCCTGGATCTCGTCCCCGGCGTGGGCCAGCGCCAGCGTTACTGCGCCGTCCCGGTTTCGCGTAGCCCACCACGCTCGCCCCGCGCTGAATCGGATCGTCCGATCGCCCGGCCCGCGTCCAAGCGGCGCCAGCGTCCGCCGCAGGTCAAGCGGACCCAGAATGGCGTAGGTGGCGGCGGACATCGGACCGATCCTGACGAGTTCGGGATTCTCGCCGTGGCGTTTCGATCCATAAGACTTGAACGACGGCTCGGTCGAAGGCGCCTTCGACGGCCCTTTTCCGTACGCCGCCTTCATGTTCGAAGATCGATCCAGGCGGCGCCCCGATCGGGCTGCCGTTCGGCGACGCGGCACGTCAAGGTGCGACAACCGGCAACGTCATTTAGCGCTGAAGGTCCGTGCCGATCTTGATGAGGTGCACCACCTCACCCGTCACGGGCAATCGTCGGGTCGGCTCGTCTTGCACCAGCGCAATCTACCCGGCCGGACTCACTCGGTACTTACGTTTCGATGCGCGCGTGGGCATTCAGGCTGCGGGCCACGGGCCGGCAAGCGGTTTCCGCGAACGCGACGGCATCCGATCCGTTGGTGAGCACCAAGTGAGTGCGACGGAATAGGATCACAGGCGTCCGCCCGTCAGAACTGGAGAGGCTCGCGATGACGAAGCCGACCATCGCCACGACCGCTATCCGGCTCATCGCGGAGCATGGCGGTCCATTGCTGGAGTCCGAGCTTGTGGACGCGATCGTTCAGCTCGGTCTGACCAGGGCGCGCAACCCGACCACATCCGTGGGTGGCGCGCTGCGCGGTGAGCTTTCCCTTGTTCGCCTTGTCGACCGGCGCTGGCTCCACCTGCCGACCGCGCTCGATGGCAGCATGTTCGTGCATCGGCTCACGGCCGACGAGCTCGAAGCAGCGGCGCTCCGGCTCGACCCGGACCTCACGCCCATCTGGTCGGCACTTCACTGGCGTACCGATCGAAATGTCCGACCAGACGAGCCCGTGATCGCCAACCACCGCTTCGCCTCAGCCTCGCGGGCTGACCCCGACGAGATCCAGCCCCGATCTCGCGTGCTGCGAGGACCTGAGGGCTGGCTTCAAGGTCGTCGTGCGGGCGAACTGCTGGGCGTCCGCCTGGTCGGGGTCGGTCCCGGAGATGCTCGGCTCGACCTGGAGAATCTTCGAGAGCCGGCCGACACCGATGCATCCTTTGTCAGGCTCCTCGCCAGCGCTGCTAGTCGGCGGTTCTCCATCCACGCGCCGGACGCATACGAACCCGGCGTACGCATCGAGGAGATCGTCGCCGAGGTTCTCGCGCGCGACTCGACCGTGTTCCGACGGCCCAGGCTCCCGCTGGGAGACGCGCTCGCCGCAGCCGGCTTCGAAGCGCACGGCTACTATGCGGCGCCGCCCGGAACGGATTGGACCGAGCACGACGAGCTGTGGTCGTTCGATCTTGAGCCCGGCGATTCCTACTCCATCTACGAGCTGCGGATCAGGCTGCTCGAGCTCGCTCTGCCGATCTGGCGGCGCGTCCAGGTGCCGGCGGGGATCAGCCTGGAGCGGCTCCACCGAGTGATCCAGGCGTCGATGGGCTGGCGCCAGGAGCACCTCTTTGAGTTCATCATCGACGACATCGCGTACGGGTCTCCCGACCCGGATTTGGGCCAGGAGATCGTCGACGCGCGACGGATTCGCGCCTCGAGGATTGGTAGAACGCTGGGTGCGACCATCGAGTACCGCTACGACTTCGGCGACAACTGGCGTCACGAGATCGTCCTGGAGCGGATTCTCGAGCCCGAGCCCGGCATCCGCTATCCGCGGCTGGTCGGCGGCGAGCGGGCGTGCCCGCCCGAGAACTGCGGTGGCCCGCCCGGCTACTTCGACTTCCTCGCGATCGTCCTCGACCCGCGCCATCCCGACCGTCGCTGGATGCTCGACCTGGTGGAGGGCCGGTTCGACCCCGAGGTGTTTGACCTCGATCGGGCCGAACATGAGCTCGCCTGGGCCTGACGCTTCGGGGTTGTAGCACTTGTAACGTCTGTCGATTGGCAGAGCAAATCGCCGAACAGCTTGGTGCGGCCATCGTGCCGGGCTAGTGCCAATCAGCCGTCGCGGTCGAGGTCGACGAGGCGACGCGCCGCCTCGTCGACCAGGTCCGGACGGTCGATCTGGACGTTGTGACCGGCGCCCCACGCCGTCGTCCATCGAATGAAGCCGGGCGATAGCCATTCGAAGGCGGCCTGCCAGGCCGCGGCGATCTCCGCGTTCTGTGTCTCGGTCAGGCGGGGCTCCGCGCGGGGCGCTCTCAACACCTCGATCGGGATGCCCGCCACGGACGACGCTCGGAGCTGGGCTTCGCTGGCCGGCCAGTCCAGCGAGTCGACGCGCGAGACGGTGTCGCGCAGGCCGTCGGCAAACGCCTCGTACTCGGGCCGCAAAGGACCCAGGAGCGGGTGGCGAGCCAGCCAACCGGCCGGGCCACCGGAGCGCACGACGTCGATCCCGAGGCCGAGCAGCAGACCCGCGACGACCGCGAGGGCGACCGCGGCGAGGCCGGAGACCGGGCGGGGACGGCGCCAAACGACGGGATCCATCGCCCCCTACCGTACCGCCGAGTCGATGTACCCTGCGGCCATGTGCCGAAGCATCAAGACCCTGCGCCGCGCCGAGATGGCCGCGACGACGGGCGAGCTGGAGGCCGCCGCCCGCCAGTTCGTCCGCAAGATCAGCGGCTATCGAACCCCGTCCGCCCGGAACGCCGATGCCTTCGAGGCGGCCATCGCCGACGTGGCCGCGGCTTCGCATCGTCTGCTCGAGGCGTTCGGTGTGCCAGTCGAGGACGGACCCAATCGGTGGATACCCGGATCCGGTTCTGGCCGGAGCACCGGGGAGCGGACTCGCGCCACACCGGCCGTCGGCTGAACCGGGCAGCCAGGCTCTCCTGGTCGCAATGCGTCTCGCAGGATTCGTCGCCACGATCGTGACCGCATGGTCGTAACCGCCGGGCCATGGTGGGTCCGCCCCGGCATGGAGATCGTGGAAGGTCGCCTCTCGATTGCCGGGCACGACCCGGAAGCGCTGGCTCGCCAGCACGGCACGCCGCTCTTCGTCTACGACCGAATACGATTCGTCGAGAACGCACGGCGGCTCCAGGGCGCGCTCGCTTCGACAAGCCTCCCGTTCCGCGTTCGGTTTGCGCTCAAGGCTAATCCGTTGCCGGAGGTGCTCGAGGTGTTTCGCCGCCTTGGTGAGCCCGGGACGGCCGACAGCATCGGGATCGACGCCTGCTCGCCGGGCGAGGTCGAGCGCGCGATCGAGTGCGGCTGGCGGGTCGACGAGATCAGCTACACGGGCACGAACGTCTCCGAGCGCGATCTGGACGTGCTCCTGGCCCGGGGCGTCCACGTCAACCTGGACGCGATCAGCCAAATCGAACGGTACGGGCGGCGCGCGCCCGGTACCGCGATCGGCGTCCGGATCGATCCCGGCGTCGGCGCCGGCTACAACGACCACCTCGAATACGCTGGCGATCGACCGACCAAGTTCGGGATCGGGCCTGAACGGCTTGACGAGGCCGTCGCCGCGGCCCGGCGCCACGACCTGACGATTGACACGGTCCACTTCCACGCCGGCTCTGGGTGGCTAGCGGATGGGCTGCCGCGGTTCGAGGCGGCGCTGCGGATCGCGGTCGAAGCGGTCGAGCACCTGCGCGCCGCCGGCTGTCCCATCGCTGAGGTCAACGTCGGTGGCGGGCTCGGCAGTCCGGCGCGGCAGGAGGAGCGCCCGATCGACCTGGTTGCCTACGCGGCGACGCTCGCCCGGCATCTCGGGGCCTTGGACGTCGTCGTCGCCTGTGAGCCCGGGGACTATCTTTCCAAGGACGCCGCGATCCTGCTCGGTGAGGTGGTTACCGTCGAGCGCCGTCGGGAGGTGACGTTCGTCGGGCTCGATTTCGGCTGGAACGTCAACTGCTCGTACTTCATCTACAAGCTTGCGCAGGAACTCGTGCTGTGCCGGGCGCCGGACGCACCGCGGACCGAAGTGGTCACGGTCGCCGGCCATATCAACGAGGCGAGCGACCTGTTGGCGGAGGACTACCCGATGCCCCGGGTCGAAGAGGGCGATTTCGTGGCCTTGCTCAACGCCGGCGGCTACCACCAGGCGATGAGCTCGACCCACTGCCTGCGCCCCATGGCCGGCGCGGTTTTCCTGGACCGCTAGGTTTCGGGCCGGTCCAGGACGCCCCAGCTTGTTGGCCGTTCGATCGTGATCCGGATGATCGGGCGAATCTCAAGGCGGTGGATCGCGTATTGCAGGTACTTGGCCCGTAGCGCCGTCGTGGCCGCGGCGTGCTCGTCGCTGCTGTCCACGCCACCGGCCGCGCCGCCGGCGCCGCGAGGCTCCACGATCGATGCCATCCCGTGACAACGCAGCCAGGCGAGTCCCGTCCAGTCCTCATCCCACCGATCCACGAGGACGGCAACCCGCGGGTCGGCCAGCAGGTCGCGCACCCGGGCCAGGCCCCGCGGATCGGTGACCCGCTTCGGCTTCTCATCGAGCGGCGTGTAGAAAACCGGGCGAACCGGATCGAGGACAAAGCAGATGGGCACGAGGCGGGGCCGCCCAGCGGGCGCGATCGTGGCCAGGATCGCGCGTCGCGCGCCGGCCAGGAACGCCCGCTCCACGACCGTCAGCACCGGGTCAGGGATCGCCACGCCCGTATCATGCCGCCATGCGCGAGACCCAGCTCCCCCCGATCCGCCACGTGACGACCCGGCGGATCGTGGCGGTGCGCGGCTCCGCGCTTGAGGTCCGCGATGACCGGGTGGTCGGCGAGGCGCCGCTGGAAATCCGGGCCGCCGGGCCACGCCAGGATCCGGTCGCGGTCGCCGTCACGATGCGGACCCCGGGCCACGAAGCGGAGCTGGCGGTCGGCTTCCTGCGCACGGAAGGGCTGATCGAGGGCACCGAGGTGGTTGGAACGACCGCCGGCGACCCAGCGAAGCTCAGCCAGCCGGACGACACGATCATCGTCCGCCTGTCGATCCCGTTCGAGAGCGCCCAGGTCGCCGAGCGCCACTTCATCGCCACCGCCTCGTGCGGGATCTGCGGCAAGGCGTCCATCGACGAGATCGCCCTCCGCTGCGAGCCGCTCGCGCCCGGTCCCGTGGTCGCCCGAGCGGTCATCCTGGCGCTGCCCGATCTGCTGCGGGCGGCCCAGCCCGCGTTCGACGAGACCGGCGGTCTCCACGCCGCCGCCCTGTTTGCCCCAAACGGC
The DNA here is from genome assembly GCA_964427285.1 of uncultured Anaerolineaceae bacterium. Classification (GTDB taxonomy): domain Bacteria; phylum Chloroflexota; class Limnocylindria; order Limnocylindrales; family CSP1-4; genus SPCO01. The sequence goes on along the minus strand of CAYRTS010000045.1, from coordinate 5,090 downwards.
GAACTGCTGGTCCTCCGCGAGGATGTCGGCCGGCACAACGCGCTCGACAAGGTCATCGGCTCCCAGGTGCTGGCGGGCGTGCTGCCTCTCCGCGAGCGGATCCTGATGGTGTCCGGACGAGTGAGCTTCGAGATCGTCCAGAAGGCGGCCGTCGTCGGGATCCCCATCCTGGCCGCGGTGTCAGCGCCGTCGGATCTGGCCATCGATACAGCCGAGCGGCTCGGGGTCACGCTCATCGGCTTCCTGCGGGGCAACGGCTTCAACGTCTACGCCCACGACGGGCGGGTGGACCTGCGCGACCTCAGCGGCCTCGGCTGACCTCGGCTGACGTCAATGAGGCGGTCACGCGCGTACCAGCTCGAACCCCTGCGCCGCGAAGTCACCGTCGAATGCAAAGGCCGTCCCGATGCCAAGGTCGCGCATGAGCACGAAGCTGGTGTGATCGACCAGGGAGACATTTCGCCGATCGGCTGCCAGCAGGGCGCCAAGGGCTCTCTCATGCAGGTCCTTGCCCACCCACAGGACGTCGACCAGCGGGAACCAGACCGTCGCGAGGCGCCGGACGGCCGCAACCCCGAAGCGCGCTTGCACAAGCGCAATCGCCTCGGCGATCAGGTGGCTGTGGGCGACGAGGCGCTCCTGATCCCGACCGATTCGGGCAGCGGCCCGAACAGCGGCGTCATGGTACGGGTCGCGCTCGTCCAGGAGAGCATAGAACGCCGATGTGTCAATCAGGACCGCCAATCGAGGTAGGCCTCCTCGAGGTAGCGATCATGCTCCTCGCTGACATTGGCTCCGTCCCCCTGGAACCCGCCGACCATGGACATCGCCCGTTCCCAGCGAGCGTCGAGCGAGTCGTTGGCCTCGGCCGGATACGTTCGATCCACGGCGTCGCGGATCAGCGCCGCCATCGACGTTCGGCGCTCGCGGGCCAATCGACGCAGTCTGGCCGCCTGCTCCGGGACGAGCGAGATCTGGGTCCGTTCCACGGCCGCCATGATACAACCCAAGCACAGGTGATGTAACTAGTCAGCCGATATCGTAGCCAGCCGCGCTTAACCGCCAGTTACCTGGGTGGGCGCTCGTTGACGAATTCGAAGCCGAAGCGACCCTTGATGCAGAGGTGCCCCTCGGTGACCGACGAATCGAGCGGCGAAGTCACCTTGACGATCCGGTCGTCCTGCGCGTGGAGCGTTACCGCGCAGCCGACGCCGCAGTACGGGCAGATCGTGTCGGTCACGATCTGGGCGGACTCGTCCCAGGTGCCCGCCTCGCGCATGTCGTACTCGGACTTGAACATGAGGGCACCGGTCGGGCAGACCCCGATGCAGTTGCCGCAGTAGACACAGGCAGACTCGGGCAGCGGGACGGCCTGCTCGGTCGAAATCCGGGCGTCGAACCCGCGCCCGGCGACCGCGATGGCGAAGGTGTTCTGGGCATCCGCCCCGCAGGCCTCGACGCACTTGTAGCAGAGGATGCACTTCGAGTAGTCGCGGACGTACAGCTCGTTGTCGATCTTTGTCGGCTGGGCGACCGTGGCGGCGGTGGCATCGCCGGGGGGCGCATGGTGGTGGCCCGGTTCATGGGCATCTCGTTCGCCTGCAGCAGCAGCCCGCGCCGACGGGCCATAGCGGGTAGCGTCAGCGCCATACCGCTGGGCATACGCGGCGATCGAGCCATCCGGCACGGCCGGCCCGGCCAGTGACACGTCAACCGACGAACCGAGGAATTCGAGCACGACCTTGCGCGACAGCCGCACCCGCTCCGAGTCCGTCTGGATCTCCATCCCGGCCTCGACCACCCGGGAACAGGCCGGCACCAGCACGCGAGATCCGGCGACCTCTACCACGCAGACGCGGCAGACGTTGACCGGGGTCAGGTTCTCCGCGTAACACAGGGTCGGCGTATCAATACCCTGCGCGCGGCAGGCATCAAGAATGGTGGAACCGGCGGGCGTGCTGACCGCCTGGCCGTCGATCGTGACCAGGATCGGCAGCGGGGCCTCGACGATTGGCGCGGCAGGCGGGCGCGACGGACGCGCCGGCGGCGAGAGCAGGATGGCGGACAGGGGCGCATCGGGCTCCTCGCGCGTCGCGTGGCCGTGGTCGGTCACAGCGCCACCAGGTCGGTCACAGGGCGACCAGCTCGGGCTGCCGGAGTGCGGATTCGATTGCGGACGACGCCGTCTGGCCGAGGCCGCAGATGGACGCGTCGCGCATCGCCTGGCCGATGTCGCGCAGCAACGCGAGTTCCTCCTCGCGCGGGCGGACGCGGGAGCCGGCGGCCAGCCTGGCCAGCAACTCCTCCTGGCGGACGCTGCCGACCCGGCAGGGGACGCATTGGCCACACGATTCGTCACGGAAGAACTGTGCGATCCGGCGCAGCGTGTCGACGAGGTCCACGGACTCGTCGAAGACCATGATCACGCCCGAGCCGAGGGTCGCGCCCGCCGCCCGGGTCGCCTCAAAGGTCAGCGGCATGTCCAGCGCGTCCGTTCCGACGAAGACGCCCGCCGCGCCGCCCAGGAGGATGGCCCGGATCGCCCGGTCCCCGGGCACGCCACCTGCCAGCTCGATCAGGTCACGCAGCGTCGCCCCGAATTCGACCTCGTAGACGCCGGGTCGCGCGACGTGCCCGGACAGGCAAAACAGCCGCGGGCCCGTTGAGCCTTCCGTCCCGATCCCGGCGTACGCCTCGCCGCCCATCTCGATGATGAGCGGGATGTTCGCGAGCGTCTCCACGTTGTTGACGACGGTCGGCTTGTCAAACAGCCCGACTTCGACCGGGAATGGCGGTTTATTGCGCGGTTCGCCGCGCTTGCCCTCGATCGATTCAAGGAGCGCCGTCTCCTCGCCACAGATGTAGGCGCCGGCGCCGCGGCGCAGCTCGATATCGAAGGCGAAGCCGGAGCCCTGGATGTCCGGGCCCAAAAGGCCGGCGTTGCGAGCGGCTTCGATCGCGCCGCGGACCGCTGCCTCCGCCTCCGGATATTCGCCGCGGAGGTAGAGGTAACCGAGGTTGGCCCCGGTCGCGAACGCGGCGATCGTCATGGCTTCGACAATCGCGAATGGATCGCCCTCCAGGAGCACCCGGTCCTTGAAGGTGCCGGGTTCGGATTCGTCGGCATTACAGACGAGGTAGTGGGGCTGGGCCTGCTGGGTGGCGACGGCTGCCCACTTTCGGCCCGTCGGAAACGCCGCTCCGCCACGGCCCATCAGCCTCGACTGCGTCACTTCTGTGATGACGGCGGTGGCACCGATCCGGATCGCCTTCGCGAGCGCTTCGTACCCGCGATGGGCGCGGTACTCGTCGAGCGAGG
>CAYRTS010000045.1:0-1671 GCA_964427285.1 uncultured Anaerolineaceae bacterium | reverse complement strand
GTGCCACCCCCCGACTCGAGCCGGGCGACGATTCCGGCGGCGTCAACCGGAGCCGCGCTGACAATCCGGGCCTTTTCCCCGGCGGCGGTGAACATTGCGGCGGGCGCGAGGTCGCACAGCCCCAGGCACGGCGACCGCAGCCACCCGATCGCGCCATCCCGCGCGGGCGCTCCCTCCAGGCCGATGGCGCGCTGCAGGTCCTCGCAGATCCGCTCCGCGCCCGCAAGCCGGCAGGCGATGTCGTCGCAGACGTGGGCGATGACCGGTGGCCGCGGTTTCGTCGCATACAGCGCATAGAACGTAGCGACGCCGTACGCCTCCGCGGGAGGGACGGCGAGCCGTCGCGAGATGTAGTTCAGGGCCGGTTGGCTGATCCAGCCGATCCGGTCCTGGACGGCGTGCAGCGCGGGAAGCAACTGCGACCGTCGTGCACGGACGGCATGCCCGCCACGTGCCGAGTGGCCGTCGGGCCCGGCACCGTCCCGCCGGCCACCAACCCAGCCTGACTCCGGCGGACCCAGCACCGCATCCACGGCGGCGCGTTCAGCCGGCAATGCCAGTGGCCCGATGACATGCAGATCCATCGCCGCCGAGTGTAGCGAGCCAGAGCCGGATCAGGCGCGGTGGGCACGTCTGAGGGAATGTGCTACCATGTGCTACATGAGTGAGGGCAGTCACCAGCCCGCACGCGTCGGCGTGCGGGAGCTCCGTCAGAACCTCTCCGTCTACCTGGCCAGGGTCAAGGCGGGCGAGACGCTCGAGGTGACCGAGCACGGCCAGCCTGTCGCCCAGATCGGTCCGCGACCCGTGAAACCGATCTCGATCATCGACCAGATGATCGCGGACGGCCGGATCGCGCCAGCCACGTTCGATCACCGGAAGATCCCGCCACCCTCACCGAACCTGGATCCGTCGGGCCGGACGTTGACGGAGATTCTGCTTGAGATGCGCGACGAGGAGTATCGATGACGGCCGCCTACGTCGATTCGTCGGCGCTCACAAAGCTGGTGCTCGACGAGGCCGAGTCAATCGCGATGCGACGGTGGTATGTGGAGCATCAGAGGGTCCTGTGCAGCCGAATCGGCGTCGTCGAAACGCGGCGCGCCGTGGCTCGCGGAATGCACGATCCGGAACACCTCGACGTCATCATGCGGTCGGTCGAGCTGGTGGAGTTCGATGCTGCTATCGCGCGCCAAGCCGCGACGGTGGCTCCGCCATCACTGCGGACGCTCGCTGCGATCCACCTCGCAAGCGGGTTAGCCCTGGGCGCTGAAATCGACGCTTTCGTGACCTACGACGATCGGCTCGCCGAGGCAGCCAGGGCCGTCGGTCTTCCAGTCGTGCGACCGGCCTGATCCCGGGTAGGCCTCAGGTGGTCGACGCCTCGAAGACCAGGCGAGTGCCGACCGACGAAGCGAGATAGCGATCCGGGAACCGGGAGACGACCTCCGCGACCGCGCGGAAGCCCGTGCAGTGGCCGGGCACCAGGTAGTCCGGCGCGATCGCGTCGATCGCATCCATCGTTGCCGGGATGATCCGCTCGAACAGGCCGCCGGTCAGGTGCATCCCGCCAACGAAGGCGTGGACGCGCTCGATTCCGGTGAGCGCCTGCGCGTTGCGCAGGACGTTGACGGCGCCGGCGTGGGAACAGCTGCTGAAGACGACCAGCCC
>CAYRTS010000044.1:0-24682 GCA_964427285.1 uncultured Anaerolineaceae bacterium | reverse complement strand
GTTGACGAGGAGTTAACAAATCGGTCGTACCTTGGGGCGCCAACCAGGCGGTCACGATCGAGGGACACCATGCCAGTCACCGCGGAGATGCTCCGTACTGTTCCCCTGTTCAGCGGAATGACGGACCGATCGTTTGAGGCGATTGCCGCTCTGGCGTCTGGAGTGACCTTCGACGCCGGCCAGGAGCTGGTGCGCCAGGGCGACCCAGGCGAGGACTTCTTCATCATCACGAGCGGCAGGGCCAGAGTCGAACGTGACGGGGGCCTGCTCCGCGATCTTGGCCCCGGCGACTTTCTCGGTGAGATCTCGCTGGTCGACGGAAGTCCCCGAACCGCCACGGTCGTGGCCCTCGAGCCGATTCGCGCGTTGACGATCCAGCGCGCGGGGTTCCTCGACCTGATCGAGCGGATCCCGGTCCTGCGTCTGGAGGTTCTGAATGCCCTCACGGAGCGGATTCGCGCGACGGCGGTTGAGCCGATCGGCTAAGGGTTGAGCGCCACGCGCTTCGGAGCGTCAGGCTGCGGTCAAGGTCAGTCCGATACAGCCAGCGCGCTGTCCACCAGGCTTTGGGCCTCATCGATCAGGCGCTCAAGATGCGCTTCTCCGAGGAAGCTCTCGGCGTAGATCTTGTAGACATCCTCCGTTCCGGACGGCCGGGCGGCAAACCAGCCGTGTTCGGCCGTGACCTTGAGCCCGCCAATCGGCGCGCCGTTGCCGGGCGCTGTGGTCAGGACTCCGGTGAGCGGCTCGCCCGCAAGTTCAGAGGCGGTCACCCGATCCGGCGGCAGCCGAGCCAGCGCGGCCTTCTGGGTCGGCGTGGCCCGGGCATCGATCCGTCGATAGACTGGCGTCCCGAACCGCCCGGTGAGGTCCGCATAGGTCTGACCCGGATCTCGTCCGGTACGCGCGGTCATCTCGGCCGCGAGCAGGCAGGCAATGATTCCGTCCTTGTCGGTCGTCCACGTGGTGCCGTCCCGGCGGAGGAACGACGCGCCGGCACTCTCTTCGCCACCGAACCCGAGATCACCGGCCAGGAGTCCGTCCACGAACCACTTGAACCCGACCGGCACCTCCAGCAGCCGCCGGCCGAGGTCGGCCGCGACTCGATCCAGCATCCCGCTCGAGACCAGGGTCTTGCCGACGGCAACATCGGACCGCCACTCCCGCCCACCACCGAACAGGTAGGCGACGGCCGCAGACAGGAAGTGGTTCGGGTTCAGCAGGCCTACCCCAGGCGTGACGATCCCGTGTCGATCGGCATCCGTGTCGTTGCCGAAGGCCACGTCAAACTTGTCGCCCAGCTCAACCAGGCGGGCCATGGCGTAGGGCGACGAGGGATCCATCCGGATTCGCCCGTCCCAGTCGAGGGTCATGAACCCGAACTGCGGGTCGACGACATCGTTGGTGACCGTCAGGTCCAGACCGTATCGTTCGCCGATCGCAGGCCAGTAGGCGACGCTGGCCCCGCCAAGCGGATCGACCCCCAACCGCAGGCCGGACTCGCGGATGGCCGCCAGATCGATCACGGCCTCCAGGTCCCCGACGTACGAGCCGACGAAGTCATGGGTAGTGGCGGTCGCGCGGGCACGGTCAAACGGCACACGCCTGACCGACTCCCAACCGGAGGCCAGCAGCCCATTGGCCTCCGCCCCGATCCAGCCTGTGACGTCCGTGTCCGCTGGACCTCCGTTGGGCGGGTTGTACTTGAAGCCGCCGTCTTCGGGTGGGTTGTGCGACGGCGTGACCACGATCCCGTCGGCCTGGCCATCGCGCCGGCCCATCTCACGCCGGCCCCGGTTGTGGACGAGGATCGCATGCGAAATCACCGGTGTCGGGGTGTATCCATCGGCGGCATCAACCCGGACATCGATCGCGTGCGCCGCGAGCACTTCCAGCGCGGAGCGGAACGCCGGCTCAGACAGCGCATGCGTATCGCGCCCGATGAATAGCGGCCCATCCGTCCCCTGGGAGCGGCGGTAGCGGCAGATCGCCTCGGTCGTGGCCACGATATGAGCTTCGTTGAAGGCGGTGTTGAACGCGGATCCGCGATGCCCGGAGGTCCCGAACGCGACCCGCTGGCCTGGGACGGCGGGATCCGGGCGGAGGTCGTAGTACGCGCCGACGAGTCGCTCGACGTCGACGAGCATTGATGGATCGGCCGGCTGCCCAGCTCGATCGGCGGCTCGTGGATCCATGACCTGCTCCTCCAACATGCGTCGGGCCCTGGGCTGGACTCTAGCCCTTGTCGACGGCCCCGGCTCGGGCAGGAGCCGTCATTCCCGGGCGCGGTCGCCCGACATTCCGATATCAGCCGGGTCTCCGAAGTCGACCGACACCGGCATCTCACCGTCGGCCTCCGGCCGGCTGCGAAGCGCGATCAGCCCACCGATGGAAATCGCCACCGCGCCGACGACGGCCTGCGGCTGGGTCGGCTCCCCGAACAGGGCCGCGCCGATGATGAACGACCACACCAGGCCGAGGTAGCCCAGCGGCGCAAGGTCGCTCGCCCGTGCCCAGCGGTAGGCGCCGACGAGCAGGCGGTGGCCGGCCAGGGCGGCCAGTCCCACGATCCCGATCGCGACCCACTGGAGCGGTTCGGGCATCGGATCTCGCGGGCCGAGCGCAAACATCGCGGTCGCCGCGACCAGGCTCACCACACCCGCGTAGAACAAGGTGACCTCCGCGGGTTCGGCATGGAGCTCGCGGGTCAGGAGACTGAACAGCGCAAACGAGACCGCCGTCGCCAGCGGCAGCAATACCACCGGGTTCAGGTTCGCCGGATCGACCCCGACAAGGATCACCACCCCGGCGAACCCGATCACGGCGCCGGCGACGGCCGATCGGGCGATACGCTCGCCGAGCAGGGGACCGGCCAGGGTGATGATGATCAGCGGTGTCGTTGACGCCAGTGTGCTCACTTCGGCGAGTGGCAGCAATGACAGGGACGCGAAGAAGGTGGCCGTCGCGCCAAACATGGCCAACCCACGGGCGATCTGGATGCGCTTCCGCGACGACACGAGGAGTCGTCGCGGGTGGCGCCGCCCGGCGATTGCGACGACCGCCACCAGGTAGGCGATGTGCCGACCCCAGATGACGTCGGCGACGGGCACGTCCGAGACCAGCGTCTTGACCAGTGCATCGAGGCCGGCGAATACGAGGCTGGCCGCGACGAAGATGAGCGCGCCGCGCCGGGCGGGCGCGAGGAGCGCCAGCCACGATCGCCTACTGGGGCCCGTCGGCAGCCGCTGAGATGCTTCGGAGCGGGAGGACACCGCCGCATCTTGACAGGTCATTCGGCACTTCCTGGCGTCATGGGGTCCACCCACGTCGCTCGGATGTGCCCACCTGCACTACCCGGGTGACTCAGCCGAAAATGGATCGGGGGCAGTACGCCGTTACGATCCAGTTCGGCTGGTCCACGATCTCACTGATCCGCAGGTCGCCGGCGACGCTCAGGAGCAGGTATGCGTCGAGCCCGGCGAGACCGTGCTCGGCCCCGAGCCGGTCGATCATCCGGCGGACGGCATCGCGGGCCGCGATCATCAGGTCCGGCCCGACCCCGTCCGCCGCATACCAGCCGGCGGTGTTGGTCGAGGGACCCAGGGGCCCTGCCGTCCGGAACTCCGGTGCGGTGACGCGGACGTCCCTTCGAACGCTCAAACGGACACGAGCGCGCATCGGCGTCTCGATCGCGGTGCCGCATACCTCGCCATCGCCCTGGGCGGCGTGGCCATCGCCCAGGCTGAACAGCGCCCCTGGGACCGCGACGGGCAGCCACAGCACTGACCCCGCGGTGAGGTGACGGGTGTCCATGTTTCCGCCCAGCTCCGTCGGGGGGATCGTGGAACGCGGCTCACCGGTCGGGGCCACGCCCAGCTCCCCGCAGAAGGGAGCGAGCGGGATTCGGATCCCGGGCAGAAACTCGCCAGCGCCGCCGCTCAGCCGCGTGATTCGAAGCGCGCCATCGGGGAACTCATCGGCCAGGAGGCCGAACCCGGGGATGCTCGCCGTCCAGCCCCAATCGCCTGGAGCGAAATCGAGGAGCTCCACCTGCAATGTGTCCCCGGGCATCGCCCCGTCCACGTGGACCGGGCCGCAGACCTGGTCGACGCGCGAGAAGTCGAGCGCGCCGAGGTCGGCCACGGTCGACGAGGCGGTGATCTGGCCGCACGACGCGTCCAGCGCATCGAATTCGACCTCGTCGCCATCGCCCACGCGCAGGACGGGCTCGAGCGAGCCGTCCCAGGCGAGGTGGAACTGGTCGCGACGAACGTGAAATGGCGAACGGCTCATGCCGATTCCTCCGTCTCCAGCCAACACCGACTCCGCCGGCCGTCGGCGAGCTCGACGTACGGCGGCCTGACCTCGCACCGGTCGTGACGCTCCGGGCAGCGGTTGCGAAAGGGACAGCCAGGACCCGCCGCAAGGTCGAGCCGAAGCTCACCCCGAGCCCGTTCGCGGCCGGGTCGAGCGCCCGGGATCGACGCGAGCAGCGCGCGGGTGTAGGGGTGGCGAGGGTCGGCAAAGAGCTCGTCGACACGGCCCTCCTCGACGATCTCGCCGAGATACATCACGGCCACGCGGTCGGCGATGTGATGGACGACGGCGAGGTCATGCGCGATGAACAAATACGCCAGCCCATGCTCCTCCTGGAGGTCGTCCAGGAGGTTAACGATCTGGGCCTGGACGGAGACATCGAGGGCGCTGACGGGCTCGTCGAGGATCAGCAGCTCCGGGCCGACCGCAAGCGCCCGGGCGATCCCAACCCGCTGTCGCTGTCCCCCTGAGAGCTCGTGCGGGTAGCGCCCGAAATGCTCGACGCCGAGACCGACGTCCGCCAGCAGCGCCGCGACACGCTCCCGTCGCTCGGCCGCACTCGCGCCGATCCGGTGCACCACGAGCACCTCTTCGATGGCGGCACCGACCGCGATCCGCGGGTTGAGGCTGGAATATGGGTCCTGGAACACGATCTGGATGCGCTCACGAAGGCGCCGCAGCTCAGTGCTGGAGGTGGCCCGAACATCGATCCCGTCGAACATCACGGTCCCGGACGTCGCCTCGACCAACCGGATGATCGCCCGGCCCGCGGTGGTCTTGCCTGAGCCGGACTCCCCGACGAGCGCCAGCGTCTCGCCCCGCCGGATCGTGAGGTCCACGCCACGAACGGCCGCGAAGTCGGACCGCGGGCGTCCGCGCAGGCGATCCGCCAAGCGCCACGACCCCGGGTAGGTCACCACGAGATCGCGAACGCTGAGCAGCACGCCGGCCTCGTTGGCGGCGCCGCCTGGGGAACCGGTCACGCGCCGCCCGCTCGGCCGGTGAGGCGACCCAGCCCGGCCGAGCGGGCCAGGCCGATCGGGTCCGCGGCGGCGGGCACCTGGCTGTGGACGGGCGCCTCGGCGCGGACGAGCACCTGGGCGTCGGCCCCCGCGTCGGCCCGGCGTCGAGCCTGTCCCGCCTCCGCCCGGGCGAGGAAGTCGCCCACGGCTGCCATGTATCGATCCGGCTCCTCCGCGTGGGACAGGTGGCCGCTCGACTCGAACAGGACCCATTCGGCCTGCGGAATCCGGGCGGCGATCGCCGCCATCTGGACGGGGGTGGCCTCGTCGTGCCGGCCGCTCGTCAGCAGGATCGGCTCGTCCACCGGTCCCAACCGCGAGAGGATCTCCCAGTCCTTCAGCGTCCCCACGACGTGGAATTCGGTCGGGCCGTTCATCGTGCGGTAGACCTGTGGGTTGCGCGCAAGTTTGGCGAACGAGCGCGTGACGAATTCGGGGTTGGGCACGACCCGGCATAGGTGGCGCTCGTAGAAGACACCCACGGCCGCCTCGTACTCCGGGTCGTCCCAGGTGCCGGCCGCTTCATGGCGCTCCAGCGTCGACACGACGTCCGCCGGCAACGCCGCCCGCTGCCGCCCGGTCTCCGCGATCCACATCGGCATGCTCGCCGGAGAGCTGGCAATGATCGCGGAGACGATGCCATCGGGTCGGGTGACCAGGTACTCCATGAGCAGCATCCCGCCCCAGCTCTGGCCCAGGATGTGGCAGCGCTCCAGCCCCAGCGCGCGGCGGATCACGGCGAGTTCGCGCACGTAGAAGTCGACCGTCCAGCGCGCCGGGTCGTCGGGCTGGTCCGAGTTCCCGCAGCCCTGCTGGTCGTAGAAGATCACCCGGCGTCCGGTCGCGGCGAGGGCCGCCATCGACTCCAGGTAGTCGTGCGCGGCCCCCGGACCACCGTGGAGGAGCAGGAGTGGCGCGTTCCCGGCGGCCCGCTCGGCGGCCTCGTCGCCGACCACCGCATACCAGGTTCGGAGGCCCTCGAACTCAACGAACCCCTCCCGCGCGCCGAGTGCCGGGTCGATCGTCCAGTCGTTGCTCATCCCGAACTCCCTTCGCCCCAGTTGAGGATGAGCCCGGCGCCAAGCTCCTGGCTCCGATGACACGCCGCCGCACGGCCCACGGCCAGCTCGGTCGGCTCCGGCCGCTCTTCACGACAACGATCAAGCGCCGCCGGACAGCGCGGGGCGAAGGCGCATCCGGCCGGGAGCGATGCTGGGTCGGGTGGCGTTCCCGGGATCTGCGGGAGGCGGCGACGGCGCGCACCGATGCTCAGGATGGACGCGGCGAGCCCGGCCGTGTACGGGTGGCGGGGTGCCGCGAACAGGTCCGCGACGGGTGCCGTTTCGGCCACCCGGCCCGCGTACAGGACAACCGCCCGCTCGCACAACTCCTGGACCACGCCCAGGTCGTGGGTGATGAGCAGCAGGGCCATCCCGCGTTCGCGCACGAGGTCCCGGAGGAGCTCCAAAATCTGCGCCTGGATCGTCACGTCGAGCGCCGTGGTCGGCTCGTCGGCGATCAGCAACTCAGGCTCGCAGGCGATGGCCATGGCGATCATGACCCGCTGGCGCATGCCACCCGACAGCTGGTGGGGGTAGGCGTCGATCATCTTGTCCGGCTCGCCGAGTCCCACCTGCCCGAAGAGTTCGCGGATACGCGCGCGGGCGGCGTCACGCCCCAGGCCGAAGTGGAACCGGAGCGCCTCGGACACTTGCTCCCCGGCCGTGTACAGCGGGTCGAGGGCGGTCATCGGGTCCTGGAAGATCATCGCGATCCGCTCACCGCGAACGCGTCGGTAGGTCCGTTCGGGGAGCCCCACAAGTTCATCGTCACCCAGCAGGATGCTGCCGCGGATCGTGCTTGTGCGGGGCGGCAGCAGCCCCATGACCGCGCGACTCGTCACGCTCTTGCCCGAACCGGATTCGCCGACCAGGCCCACCATCTCGCCGGCCCGGACGTCCAGGTCCAAGCCGTTCACGGCGCGGACACGTCCCGCGGATGTGCGGAACTCCACGTCCAGCCCGCGGATCTCCAGCAGCGGCGCACCGGGCAGCAGCGGCGCACCGGGCAGCAGCGGCGTACCGGCCCTGACGGCACGGTCCCTGACGGCACGGTCCCGGCCCCACGGGGCGATCGCGCCGCTCGCGCGGGTTGATCCCGTCGGCATCTCAGCGCTCCCGTTCGCGCGGGTCGAGCTGCGAACGGAGGCCGTCCCCGACGAGGTTGAAGCTGATCACCGTGAGCATGATGGAGAACCCGGCGGACAGCGCGGGCCAGGCGTTCTGGAGGAGATAGGCCCGGCCGTCGGACAGCATCGAGCCCCAGTCCGGATCGGGTGGCTGCTGACCCAGGCCCAGGAAACTGAGCGCGGCGATGTCCAGGATGGCGTAGGCGAGGTCGATCGTGGATTGGACGACGACCGCCGCGACAAGGTTCGGCAGGATGTGCCGGAAGAGGATCCGGGCATCCGAGAAGCCCAGCGCGCGCGCCGCATCGACGTATGCCAGGGAGCGCTGGACCATGGTCACGCTCCGGATCAGGCGAGCCATGGCCGGCACGTAGATGACGCCGAGGGCCACGACCACGGTGCCCAGCCCCCGACCGAAGGTGGCCACGACGAGAATCGCCAGGAGCAGCGCCGGGAAGGCCAGCATGGCATCGAGGATGCGCATGATCAGCGCGTCCACCCGGCCGCCGTAGTAGCCGGCCACCAGCCCCAGCGGGATCCCGATGAAGCCGCTGATGAGCACCACGACCAGCGCGCCGAGGAGGGTCGGCTGTGCGCCGTAGACGATCCGCGTCCAGATGTCGCGTCCGAGCTTGTCGGTGCCCAGCAGGTGCTGGCTGTCCGGAAACTTCAGGGAGGCCGACAGGTCCTGCGCGTTCGGCTGGAGGGAGGTGAGGATCCCCGGGGCCACCGTTGCGACCAGGATCGGGAGAAGGATGATGAGACCCACGACCGCGGCCCGGTTGCGGGCCAGCGGCGAGCGGCGGACGCTGGACAGGAGGCCCACGCGAGGGACGAGCATGGTGTCCGCTCTCATTCGTAGCGGATCCGCGGATCGATCACGCCGTAGAGGAGGTCCGTGGCCAGGTTCAGGAGGCTGAACGCCACGGTCAGGAGGAGGATGGTCGCCTGGATCACGGGGTAGTCGCGGTTCTGGATCGCATCGGTGATCAGACTCCCCAGACCTCCGAGGCCCAGGGTCGTCTCCACCAGCACGCTGCCGACGATCAGGAAGCCGACCTGCAGCGAGGTCACGGTGAGCACGGGGATGAGCGCATTCCGCAACGCGTGCTTGACCAGGATCGTGCGCTCCGGCAGGCCCTTTGCGCGAGCTGCCTCGATATAGTCGGAGCTGAGCGCCTCGATCATCGCCGACCGGGTCATCCGGGACGTGAGTGCAATCGTCCCCAGGGCCAGCGCGACCGCCGGCAGGATCAAATGACGCAACTGGTCGAGCGGATCCCGGCCGGACCCGAAGGCCGGCAGCCAGCCGAGCCCGACCGCGAACACCAGGACGCCGATGATCGCGGTGAAATAGACCGGCGAGCTCAGGCCGATCAGGGCGAGCAGGCTTCCCACGTAGTCGATGACCGAGTTCCGTCGATGGGCCTGGATCACGCCGAGCGGGATCGCCACGACGACCGCGATCAGCATGGACAGGCCCACGAGCTGCAGGGTCAGCGGCAGCCGCCCGGCAATCAGCGACACCACATCCTGGCGGAGTCGGTAGCTCTCGCCGAGATCGCCCTGTAGCGCACGGCCCAGCCAGGCGACGTACTGGGTGAAGGGATCCCCGACCAGGCCGAACTGGTGGCGCAGCACCTCGAGCAGGGCGGGGTCCACCCTCCTGCCGCCGAGCACGATGAGCACCGGATCTCCCGGCGCGAGCCGAACGAGCGCGAAGGAGACGAACGAGACGAACAGGAGCACGGGGACGAGCGCCAACAGGCGCCGCAGCGCATAGGCGACGATCTGCGTGTCTCCCTTCATCAGGCGGCCGCGGGCGGGCCGCCTGATCGAGTTCAGTTCAGAGACGAGCGCCCGCTACTTGACGTACATGTCCTTGAAGAGAGACCCCCAGTACCAGAGCGACGAGACCGATTGCCCGGCCAGCCGCTTGTTGACCGCCAGCGGCCACCCCGGGTATGAGATGACGATCACCGCCGAGTCCTCGGCGATCAGCTTCTGCGCCTCGATGAGGAGCCTGGCTCGTTCGGCCTTGTCGACCAGGGTGTTCTGCTTCGCGAGCAGCGCATCGACCTCGGGGTTGTCGTAGGAGGTCACGTTGGCCCCGCCGGCCACGATGTTCTCGGAGGCGAAGTTGGGGCGAAGGTTCCCGGAGGGATCGGGGAAGTCCGAGCCCCAGCTCCCGACCATGATGTCAAAGTCGTCGTGCGGCCCGAACTGGATCGCGACGCTCTCCTGGTAGGTCGTCTTGCGGGCCTTGATCGTGATCCCGAGCTTTGACATGGTGTCAATGAACGACTCAGCGGCGCCCTTGACCGACGGGGTCGACTCGTAGTAAGCGATCTCTGTGCCATTGAGCTGGTCGGCCACGCCGGACTCGTCGAGCAGCTGCTTCGCCTTCGTGAGGTCCTGGTCGTACGCCGGGAGCTGATCCCAGGCCGCCTGCCAGGCGTCCTGTTCGAAGGTCCACAGCGACGGGTTGACGAGGGTAGCCTTGGTCGGATCCGCATCGGCACCGTAGAACAGCTCGCGCACGGCCTTCTTGTCGAACGCGTAGTTGAGCGCCTGGCGGATCTTCACGTTGTCAAACGGCGCCTTCTTCGTGTTGAACGTGATCCACTCGCCGTAGTACGAGTCGGTGAACGTGAGGCTCACGTCCGCGATGCCACTGACCGTCGCGTACTGGTCCGACGGGATGTTGTTGATGATGAAGTCGATCTCGCCCGTCTGGAGCCCGGCGACCCGGGTCGTCGGCTCGGCGATGATCTTGATCGTGACCTGGTCGAGGTAGGGACCGCCGTTGGCCTTGTTCCAGTAATCGTCGAAGCGGGCAATCGTCTGGTGGTCGCCGGTCTGCCATTCGACGAATGTGAACGGTCCGGTTCCGATTGAACCGACTTCCGGCTTGCCGTACTTGTCGCCGTTGGCCTCGACGAACGCCTTGCTGACGACGTGCGCCGCCGTGCTCGCCAGCGCGTACTCCAGTAGGGCATCCGGTTCGGATAGTGTGATCACGACGGTGCTGGCATCGGGCGCCGCCACATCGCTGACCTTGGCGAGCATCCAGCCGACGTAGGATCCCAGGTTGGGATCGCGGATCCGGTTCAGGCTGAAGACGACATCGTCGACGGTCATGGTCGAACCATCGTGGAACTTCACACCCTGACGGATCTTGAGCGTGTAGACCGTGCCGTCCGCGCTGACGGTCCAGGACTCGGCCAGGTTCGGGCAGAGTTCCTGGTCGTTGTTACAGAACTTCAGGAGGGGCTCGGTGACGCTGCCGACCGCGAGCCCGGAGACGAAGTCATAGTCGAACGCCGGGTCCATCGACGCCGGCTCGCCTTCCACCGCGACGACGATGGATCCGCCCAGTTTGGGCGCACCCGCTTCTGTTGACGCATCGCTGCTGGCCGATGGCACGACGCTCGAGGCGCCACACCCCCCGACGACCAATGCGAGGACGACGACGAGCGCCGGCAGCTGCCGGCCGATTCGATCCTGGATCATCCTGGCTCCCTCTCTGCTCCGGTGCCGGGAAGACGTGCCCTCCGCGGCTCGTCTGCGCCTGACTCCCCGCTCGCAGGCGGAGAGTGTAGGTGATCGGCTGGAACCCATAGTCGATCTGGGCGTTATCCGGATCGATGCCCAGCCCATAGGAACCTGGTTCATGGCGGCCCGCACGGCTTGGTTCCTGCTCGGCCTGGTCACACAGCATCACCAGCCCACGGATGCCCGGGCTGCGGCCCGCCACGAGCGCGACGGAGGACGTGGAGTCAGCACAGGCCTTGGGATCGCCGGCGCTAGCCGATGGGCCCGCCACCCACCAGCCCCGCCGCCCCGAGAGCGTCTGCTCGGCTGTCGAACGCCGGACGAGCGCTTTCGGCCGACCCCCTGACGCCTCGCAAACCGGGCGCAGATGACACCCTTGACGTGTTCGTACCCATCTTCGTACCATGCATCCTACCGTGGATGACCAACGATCCCACCAACACCGACGCTTCGCGGAAGCGGTCGTACCGTACGGCTCGACGGCTTCGGCCACGCCCCACACGAAGCTTTCGATCAGCCTGCCAGCCGATCTCGTGGAGATCGTGCGCGCCAGCGCCGCCGCGACGGGCCTGAGCGTGAGCGCGACAATCGGCGCCTCGCTCCGCCGAACCCTCGATGACGCCGAGCAGGCCAGCCTCGACCGTGCAATCGAGGCTCAGAACCAGGAGAACCTCGACTGGGCGCAGGCATATCTGCCGATCACCGCGAAGCTCTGGTCGGAGCTGGAGTGGTAGGGATCGGCCGCGAACCCGGGATCGTTGGACCGCGACGCGGCGATATCCACTGGGTCGACTTCCCTGAGGTGGGTGGACACGTGATCCGCGGCCCGCACCCGGCGGTGATCGTCCAGACTGACCGTCTGCAGCGTTCGTCGACGGTCGTCGTCGTTCCGATGACCAGCACCGCCAAGGCCGCCGAATTCCGACCTCCGTTCCTCGTTCAGGTCGGGGCCCAGGCTGCCGCATTGCCGCGCGACGGGTGGGTCAAATGTGACCAGCCGCTCACGCTTCCGACCGCGTTCCTCGGCCGGAAGGCGGGCCGCCTCAAACCCGAGACACTGGATCGGGTCGATGCCGCGCTTCGGTTCGTGCTGGGTCTCTGATCGCGATCCTGGGGCCGCCATTGCCGTCGGGCTCGTGGATATCGTAGATTGTCGACAATCGCGCGTCGAGGCGCGAGGTCAGTCAGAGGGCCGAGCGGATGACGACGCTGATAGAGCCGCGAGTGCAACTCCCGCAGCACGGGACGTCCAGAGATCAGATCCGGGCCCGGATGGACGAGGCATCGAACCACGACGCACGCTGGCTGGAGCGCCTCGCCGCCGGAACCAACTACATGGCCGGTGACGACGTGGTCGAGGTCGCCAAGGAGGCCTATCTCAGCTTCTTCTCCACCAACGGGCTGCTCCCGTCGACCTTTCCCAGTCTCGCCCGGTTCGAGCGCGAAGTGATCGACTACACCGCCGGCCTCCTCCACGGTCCCGACGCGATCGGGAGCATCACCTCGGGTGGATCGGAGAGCATCCTGATGGGCGTCAAGTCGGCACGCGATAGGGCCCGTGCCGTCCATCCCGAGATCACCAGGCCCCGAATGGTCGTCCCCGACTCGGCGCATCCGGCGTTCTGGAAGGCGGCCCACTACTTCGGGCTGGAGCTCGTACCCGTGCCGCTGGCCCCCGATCTCCAGATCGATCTCGACGCCTACCGGGCGGCGATCGACGACGACACCGTCCTGCTCGTGGCGTCCGCCCCAAGCCTGACGCTCGGGATGGTCGACCCGATCGAGGAGCTCGCCCCGCTGGCCGCGGAGCGCGACATCAACTTCCACGTCGACTCGTGCGTCGGGGGGTTCTTCCTGCCCTTTGCGGAGAAGCTCGGCTACCCGGTGCCGACCTTCGATTTCCGCGTCCCCGGCGTGACCACGATCTCCGCCGACCTGCACAAGTTCGGCTACACGGCGAAAGGCGCCTCGGTCATCATGTCGCGCGATCCGGAAATCTTCCGCCACCAGGTCTTTCAGTTCGGCGGCCCACAGCGTCCAGACGACTGGTACGTGACGCCGTCGATGACCGGGACGCGGCCGGGCGGTGCCATTGCGGCAGCCTGGGCGGTGATGACCTACCTGGGCGAGGAGGGCTACCTGCGCGTGGTCGGCGCGACGATGGCCTACCTGCGTCGCTGGTGGGATGGGATCGAGGCGATCGACGGGCTCGAGGTGATGGGCAAACCGGCCATGTCGGTGTTCGGCTACACGTCCCGGACGCTGGACGTCTTTGCGATCGCCGACGGCCTGGAGGCGCGCGGCTGGCTGGTCTTCCGTGACAGCCATCCGGTCCGCTCGATTCGATTCATGCAATCGGCCGGTCACGAGCCGTTCGTGGATGCCTACCTCGCGGACCTGCGTGAGGTGGCCGAGCTCGTGCGGGGCGGCCAGCTGACCAGCGAGGGCGGTCGGGCGACCTACACGTGACGCCGGCGAGGGTCAGATGACCTCGGTCGTCGTCATCCGCGGAGGGCGACTCATCGACGGCCTGGGCGATGATGCCCGGTCGGGCCTCGAAGTGGTGATCGAAGGCGATCGGATCAGCTCGATCGCTTCGGCCGATCCGGCCCGCGCCCTGCCCGCCGGGGCAATCGTGATCGACGCCAGCGGCGCGACCCTGCTGCCCGGCCTGATCGATTGCCACGCCCATTACACGCTCGATCCCACGGTCGAGGATGCCTTCGCGCTCTATCGAACCGAGGGCCTCCCGAGCCTGGTCCTGCGAGCAGTCGGCATGGCCAGACGTGCCCTTGAGGCCGGCGTGACGACCGCCCGAAGCGGCGGCTCGCCGGCCAACCTTGACGTCGCGTTGAGTGCGGCCATCGCGGCGGGCCAGGTTCCCGGACCACGGCTGCTGGCGGCCGGACCGGCCCTGACCATCACCGGCGGCCACGGGTACCTGTTCGGTCGTGAGGCGGACGGTGAGCTCGAATTCGTGAAGGCCGTCCGGGCGAACGTCCGCGACGGCGCCGACGTGATCAAGATCGTGTCGAGCGAGGCCGCGATGCTGACTTCGGCCGTGGCGGGTGTTGAAGAGGTCACCCTCGCGGAATTGGAGGCCGTCGTGGGCGAGGCCGGTCGGCTGCATCGGCGAGTGATGAGCCATGCCCAGAACAGCGAGTCGGTCCGCCGCTCTGCGCAGGCCGGGGTGGCCAGTGTCGAACATGCCTTCCTGGCTGACGAGGCGGCCCTCGCCATGCTCGTCGAGACGGGCACGACACTGGTCCCGACGCTGACCGTGACCGACGTCTGGAGGAATCTGCCCGGCCTGACCCAGGGCCAGCGCGAGCGCCAGGCTGAGATCGAACGCCTCCACCGGCGGTCGTGTGAGACCGCCATCCGTCTCGGCGTCGAGGTGGCGACCGGAACCGACACCGGGGTCCGCGGTGTGATGCCGGAGATGGTCTGGCGCGAGATCGCCCTCCTCCACGACCACGGGGCGTCAGCGATGCGGGCGATCCAGGCTGCAACATCGACGGCAGCCAGGCTGCTCGGTCTGGAATCGGAGGTCGGGACGATCGAAGTTGGCAAGCGCGCCGACATGATCCTCGTCGATGGCGATCCGCTGCGCGACCTCAGCCGCCTCGAGCGGCCCAGGCTCGTGATCCAGGCCGGGCGCATCGTCCCTCGCACGGCGGCCTGACCGGAACCACGCGACACCCGGTTCCGATGGGCCGCGCGCGGCTACATCAGGCGCTTGCGCCGCGTCCGCGGATGTCCAGGGCAAACAGCATCGCCGCGAGGAGCCCGATCAGCGATGCCACCATGAGGGCCGTGGTGATGCCCAGGACGACGGCCATCGTCGCTCCCAGCAGCGGGGCCACGATGCCGGCCAGATTGACCAGGGTGGTGTCGATCGAGGTGAAGATCACTCCGTGCGAGCGCGGGATCCGCCGCATCAGTTCATCGAACAGGGACAGGTCGATCCCGGCGGCAAAGAGCGCGGCGACCGCGGTCAGTGCGGCAACCACCACGAGTTCGTCCACCAGGGCCAGGGCCGCCGGATAGAGGGCGCCGACAATAAGGGTCAACAGCAGCACGAGGTTGTGGCCGCGCGCGATCGCCAGGCGGCGCCAACCGTAATAGCCGATGAGGAGCGCCAGCGACTGTCCGGTGGCGATGATCCCGATCCAGGCGTCGGTCGCGCCCAACTCCCGGACGTAGTAGAGGGGGATCAGCGGCACCGCGAAGCGCGTGCCCACGACAAACACCAGCTGTCGTGCGCTGTAGCGCAGGAATGCCGGCTGCGACCGAACCGTCTCGATCATCTCGATCGTGCGACCGAACCGGCGTCCGCGCTCGGGGGGCGCAGGGAGCGGATGGTCGGGGACCCGGAACCGCATCGTGAACCAATAGCTGACCAGGCCCGCGATCGAGAATCCGACGAAGGCGACCTGGTAGCTCATCGGAAAGGCCAGCCGATCGAGGAGCTGGCCGATCAGGGCCACGGTGATCGCGGTGGTCAGACCCATGACCGCCCAGCGCTGGCTCATCAGGACATAGCGACCCCGAGGGCCGGCCGCGCCATCCATCACGATCGGAAATGCGACCGCCCCGACCGTCGAGGGAATCGCAGCGATCGCCCAGACGGCGAGCAGCGCCGGAATGATCAGGTGCGGTGGCGCCACCAGCATCACGAACGCCGCGATGCCGTACGAGAGATGGGCGATCATGCGGGCCCCGCTGTACCACGGGACGATCCGCCGCTTGCCCTGGAGGAACTGGCCAACCGGGATCGCCAGCAGGACCGCGCCGATCGCCGGGATGGCCGTCAGCAGGCTGACATCGAACGCCGATCCACCCAGCCTGACAATGAGGACCGGCATGAACGGGCTGACTGCATTGACGACGCCCATGGCGATCGCGTCGCCACGCAACATCCTGTGGTTGTGCACCTCTGTCGAGTGGCGCCCGCTGCCGGGGGTCGAGCGCCTGCCCGGCAGACCGGGGAGGCTCGGCAGACTCGGCAGACCTGGGAGACCCGGAAGATTCGACAGTGGACCGGTTGATGGCACCACGACATTGTAGATTGTCTACAACACGATCTGGCTGGACCGCGGAGGGCAACGAGATGACCGCGACACAACGCGTCGGCGATGCGATCGTCGAGGTCCTCAAGGCGGCCTCGGTGCGCACCGTGTTCGGGATCCCCGGGATCCACACGCTGGGTCTTTACGATGCGCTGGCCGGTGCCCCTTCGATCCGCCACATCCTGACCCGCCACGAACAGGGAGCCGCATTCGCCGCCGACGGCTATGCCCGGGTCCTTGGAGTACCTGGCGTGTGCACCACCACCACCGGACCCGGCACGTTCAACACGCTCGCGGCGATGGCCGAAGCCTGGTCCGATTCATCGCCGGTCGTCCTGCTTGCCGGCCAGATCGACTCCGACCTGGATGGCCTGGGCCGCGGAGTCCTGCACGAGACGCCGGACCAGGGGCGCTCGTTCGAGACGATCACCGCGTTCGTCGGGCGGCCGCGCAGCCCCGGCGCGATCCCGGCGGCCGTGAGCGAG
Source organism: uncultured Anaerolineaceae bacterium (assembly GCA_964427285.1). Taxonomy (GTDB): domain Bacteria; phylum Chloroflexota; class Limnocylindria; order Limnocylindrales; family CSP1-4; genus SPCO01. The sequence goes on along the minus strand of CAYRTS010000044.1, from coordinate 8,043 downwards.
GCGCTCCGTTCGTCGATGGCCGGACGTCGCCGGCCGGCCTACGTCGAGATGCCGACCGACCTGCTCGGTCGGCCATACACCGGATCGATACCCGTCGTCGAGTTCCCAGGGCCGGTCGTGCCGGACCCATCGGCCGTCGTCGACGCCGCGCGCCTGCTGTCGAAGGCTCAGCGTGTGGTCATCGTGCCCGGTGCAGGCGTCCATCGAGCGCTGGCCTCGAGGGAGCTCCGCCGGCTCGCCGTCCGCCTCGATGCTCCGGTCCTCACGCCGATCACGGGTGCCGGCTCCATCCCGGCCGACGATCCGCTGTGGGCCGGCGCCCTCAACCCCGGTCGACCCGAGTGCCGCGCGCTCCTCGAGGAGGCTGACGCGGTGCTCGTGGTGGGCTGTCGGCTCGACGATGTCGAGACGGCGCGCTGGACGCTGCCACTGCCCAACCTCATCCAGATCGATGTCGATCCGGCCGCCGTCGGCCGCTCCTACCCCATGGCTGCGGGCGTGGCGGGCGATGCGCGGCTCGCGCTCGACGGCCTTCTGGCCGAACTGGGCGACGGATCCAGCGCCCGGGCCAATGTGCCGGGCTGGGGAGCTGCCCGGGCGCGAGCGACTCGTGAGGGATCGCTTGATGGCGTTCCGGCGAGCGAGCGCACGGTTCGCGCGGCCTTTCTTGCCGCCCGAGCGGCCATCCCGCGCGATGCAATCCTGACCCATGACGCGGCCCGGTTGAACTCCTGGACCGGCTACATCTGGCCCGTCTACGAGCCCGACGGATCGCTCTTCCCGTGGGGCTCGGCCACGCTTGGATTCGCCCTTGGCACCGCCAACGGAGCGGCGATCGCAGCGCCGGATCGTCGCGTCGTCGCGTCGTGCGGCGATGGGGGCTTCCTGTTCACCGCGACGGAGCTGGCCACCGCAGTTGCACATCAGCTGAACGTCACCGTCCTGATCCACGATGACGGGGCCTTCGGATCGATCGCCGACTACCAGATCCGAAAGCACGGCCGCGCCTATGCGACCGACCTCGTCAACCCCGACCTCGTCGCGTTCGCTCGCTCATTCGGCGTCCCGGCAGAGCGTGTCGACGATGTCGGCGATCTTCCCCGGGCGATGGGCCGCGCGACGGCCGCGCCCGGCCCGTCCGTCGTCGTCCTGGCCAGCCCCCTCGGGCAACCCTGGGGTTAGCGTGGCGGGTCGCCGGGCCCCGTGCTGCGGTCACACGGATTCCAACGGGGTTGGTCTACGCGACCGATCTTCCCGTTTGGTGGCGCCATCTACCAATCGGGTTGGTCGTTCGGGCAACATCCCGACCGACTCGGTCGTTTTTTCCAACCTGACTGGCCGAAACAGCACAGACGTGTCCCGTAGACCAATGGCCCTGGAATCCGTCCACTGTGGCCACCGAAGGCCGGATCGGTCGTCAGGCGATGATCAGTTCGCCGCCGTGAATGTCGACGTTCGCGCCCGTGATGTAGGCCGCCTCGTCCGAGGCAAGGAAGCAGACGAGTGAGGCGAGCTCCGCCGGTTCGGCCAACCGGCCCAACGGGATCGAAGCCAGGACCGTCGCCATCCGCGCCGCGTCGGTCGAGCCGCGGACCATGGGCGTGTCGACGATGCCGGGCGAGATGGCATTGACCGTGATCCCGTCACGCGCCCATTCGCGGGCGAGGTGTCGCGTGAGGCCCAGGACGCCGGCTTTTGCCGTCGTGTAGTGGACGCCGCCAAGGGTGCTGGTGGCTCGTCCGGCCATCGAGGCGACGTTGACGATCCGCCCGTGGCCGGAGTCACGCAGTGCGGGGTACGCCGCCCGGGCACACAGGAACGCCCCAGTCAGGTTGGCATCGACGACCAGGTGCCACTCCTCGGGGGTGACCTCGGCCGCCTTGGTGGAGCGAAGGATTCCGGCGTTGTTGACGAGCGCATCGATCCGCCCGAACGCCGCAAGGGTCTCGGCCGCGAGATGGTCCGCGTCGGCCGACTTCGTCACGTCTGTCCGAATGGCAACGGCCCGGCCACCGGCGGATTCGATCGCCGCGGCGACCTCCCGGGCGGTCTCGGAGTTGAGATCCGCGATCACGACCGCGGCCCCATCCGCCCCGAACCGCTCGGCGATGGCACGGCCGATTCCCTGGCCGGCCCCGGTCACGATCGCCACCCGCCCTTCGAACCGACGCTCCGCCACCCGAGCCTCCTCTTCGCTCATCGATGATCTCGCTGCATCCATGATCGCGTTGACACGGCGCGACCGGCTCCGCAATGCTAGTCGCGTGACCCAGGTGGCTGCACCCGACCGGCTCGAAGGCGTCACGATTCGCCCCGCGACACCCGCCGATGCCGTCCCGACGTACGAGGTGTTCGTCGACGCGACCGACCACCTGGCGAGGACCCGCGGCTGGCCGCATACGCCACGGCCCATGACGCCGCCGCAACGGTTCCTCGCCTTTCGGGTCAACGCGCTCACCAACGACCCGGGCGGGTTCTGGGTCGCGGAGGCGGACCGCGGCCTCGTCGGCTTCGGGATCGCCGTGCAGCGCGAGCACGTCTGGTACCTCGCCGCGCTGCACGTCCGGCCGGAGTACCAAGGCCGGGGCGTGGGTGTTGAAATCCTGCGGCGGGCGCTCCAGATCGCGGCGCCGGGCAGCCTGCTGGCGGTGGGTGCGGACGCTCGCACGCCGGTCTCGAACGCGCTCTACGGCCGGTTCGGCATGTTTCCCGAGATGGCTCTGCTCGAGCTATCAGGTCCGGCCGGGCCGGCGGCGGCAGGTGAAACGGGGCCAGCAGGGCCGGGCGGGCTGACGGGGCCAGGTGCAACGGGACTGCTGGAGCCTGGTGCCCCGGCGGCGGACGACCTTGCCAGCATCGACCGGGCCGTCCTTGGCTTCGCCAGGTTGCAGGACCACGCGTTCTGGGGTTCCGTCCCCAACCTGCACGCCTGCACCGCTGCCCGCGAGGGTCGCGCCGTCGGCTACGCGTATGTCCAGGCGGATGGCGCCATCGGTCCGATCGCTGTCCTCGATCCAGCCGATCTCGCTCCGGCGCTCGAGGCCTCGATCGCGGTGGCCGCCAGCCTTGGCGCCACGACGGCGCGAGTCCGCATCCCAGGGGCCGCCCGTGCCGCGATCGGTGGCTTGTTGACGCGGGGCTGGCGGTATGGCGACGGGATGACCGTGGTCCTCACCTCCGCACCGTGGGGGCGCTGGGACCGCTACGTGACCTCCGGCGGGGATGCGCTCCTGTGATCGACCTGGTGCTCCGAAACGCCCGCCTGTACGACGGATCGGGACGCCCGCCAATCGACGGTGATCTGGCGATCGATGCCGGCCGAATCACCACGGTCGGCCGGCCCATCCCGGAGGGCGTCGCCGCGAGCGAGATCGATCTCGCCGGGCTCGCCATCGCCCCCGGGTTCATCGACCTGCACACCCATTCGGACGTCTCCCTGCTCAGCGATCCGGGCTGCATCAGCGCGATCGAGCAGGGAATCACGACCCAGGCCGTCGGGCTGTGCGGGTTCTCGGCCGGCCCGCTTTCGTCGGAAAGCCTCGCCGGGATGATCGACGAGGAGCCGGTGTTTGCGTTCCCGGGCGTCGACTGGAACTGGACGACGATCGGCGGCTACCGCGAGGCAGTCGAGCGCGCCAGGCCGGCGACGAACGTGACGACCTTCGTCGGCCACAACACGCTTCGCCGGTTCGTGATCGGCGGGGCGAACCGGCCGCCGACGCCCGCCGAGCTCGAACGCATGCGCTCGCTCGTCCGCGAGGCGATTGACCAGGGCGCGCGGGGATTCACGACCGGCCTGTCCTATGCCCCGGGCCTGTTCGCCTCCGTCGAGGAGCTGGCGGCGCTCGCGTCCGTCGCCGCGGAACGGGGCCTGACGTACCACACCCACATGCGCTATGGCGAACTTGACGTCCGGGCGTCCGTCGCGGAGGCGCTCGACACCGCCGAACGGGCCGGCGTGATCCTGAACATCTCGCACATGTACCCGCGGGCGAATCAGCCACTCGAGGAGGCAGACGTGCTGCTCGGCATGCTCGAAGACGCCCGCACACGCGGGGTGCAGGTGACCTTCGACCTGACGATCTTCCAGCGCGGTGGCGGCGCGTGGGTGCAATCGTTGCCCGGATGGGCGCGCGACGGTGGGGGCGCCGCCACCGAGGCCGCCATCCGCGACCCGTCGTCGCGGGCCCGGTTGAAGGAGGAGCTGACCGGCCCGAACGCCGACTTCTGGATGGCCGACTGGGACGACCAGGTCATCTGCAAGGTCAATCGCTCGGAGAACGTCCATCTCGCCGGCCGGACCGTCGGCGATCTGGCGCGCGAACGCGGTCAGGAGCCGATCGACACGGCACTCGACCTGGTGCTCGAAGACGGCCAGTTCTGGATTGCACCCACGATCAAGGACCAGGGCCACCTGGACCGCCTGATCGCGAGCCCGCTGTGCGTGCCGATCGGTGACGGGTTCGCGAACCACCCGGAGAAGCATCGGGCGTACGGCCTGATGCCCAAGAGCTTCGGGACGTTTCCACGCGTCCTCGGTTCGTACGTGCGCGATCGCGCCGTGCTCACGCTGGCAGAAGCGGTGCACAAGATCACGTCGGAGCCGGCACGGCGGCTCGGCCTGGCGGATCGCGGACGGCTGGCGACGGGGCTCGCCGCGGATCTCGTCGTGTTCAATCCGGCCGCCATTGGAAACCGGGCGACCGAGGCGGACCCGTCCGCGCGACCCACCGGGATCGAGCGGGTCATGGTCAACGGGGAGTGGGTCGTCGTCGACGGCGCGGCCACCGGAGCCCGGCCCGGCCGCTCGCTGTAGGACGGGTCGATCGCCGGCCCCGGCCGCGGGCCCGACCGCCTAGCGCCGCCAGCGATGTCGTTCTGCTGATCGCGCTCGACGATCATCGAGCCAAGCGATTGACGTACCGCTACGGCGTGACTACACTGACGCTACAGAAGGAGGTACAAATGAGCGGTGCCACAGCCTATGCAGACGAGGTCAGGAGAATCAGGTCGCTGGGGGTTGAGACTGGCGACATCGCAAAAGCAACCGGTGCGGGCGTCGGGACCGTGACCTCGTGGGCCCGCGCCACGCGCCAGCCTTCAGCCGTGTTTCGCGACCGTCTCCTGGACCTCATCGCGATTGTCGACCGCCTTTCGCGGACGATGGACGAGAAGTACGTCCCGCTCTGGCTGAACAAGCCCCTGCCGGCGTTGGGCGACGAACGGCCCGTGGTCGCCTTGGGTAAAGGCCGATACATGGAAGTCTCGCGGCTCGTCGCCGAGCTGGAAAACGACTCGTTCTCCTGAGCGGACTGCCCGCCTCTCGAATCTCCGTCAACGGGGTTTGGTGGCGGATCAACCGGAGCGGCGGCGATCCCTTCCTGTGGACGGCTGACGCGGCGGATGGGCGGTGGCAGACCGGCGCCGTCGTGCGTGGCTTCTATCTGGCCGACACCGAGGACACCGCCTGGGTGGAATGGTATCGCCACACGTCCGAGCAGGGTGCGCCGCCAGCCAGCCGAATGCCACGCGACACGTGGAGGATCGCCGTGGAGGTGAGCGACATCGCCGACCTCACGGAGCCCGGCGTGCTCGAAAAGCACGGCATCAGCGAGCTTCGTCCGACCCGGCGGCAGTGGCTCGTGACACAGCCCATCGGCGAGGCCTACTACCACGCCAGTTGCCGAGGGCTCATGGCTCCATCAGCCGCTCATACAGGGGGCCAGGTCCTCGCCATCTTTGGCCCGCTGCCCGCGCTGCCGGGCTTGACCCCAGTGCCGCCGCCGAACCACTACGACGGCCTCCCGCCGCTCCCGATCGGCCTCCGAACTTAGCGAAAGCAACCGTGGGTCGTCATCGGCGGCCGCGCGCCGGCCGTCGGCCGGGTCGATCGCTGAAGGCGGGGTCGATCGCGGTAGACCGGCCCACACCGCGGCCCTGGTCTGGCCGCCATCGCCTGCGCCGCCCACGCTGTCCCGCCGTCCAGCCAACCGGTCCCATCACACGTGGTCGCGGGGGATCGTGAAATCCCAGTCCCGCGCCCAGACGACCGCATCGGACTCATCCGCCGCCATCCGAACGGCCAGGCCGAAGTCGTCCGCGGTGCATGACAGGTCGATCTCGGCCGAGACCCGGATCGTGACGCCGTCGCGAACGATCTCGAATTCGCGCCGGCTCTCGGCTCGGGCGGACGTCGGGTCGTCCCCGCGGATCGACGATCGGTCGAAGCCGGTGAGGGCCAGCGCCCGCCCGGTCCGATCGAGGCGGTTGAGTGGGCCCGCGACGGTGTTCGTGACGCTCGTCTCGCCGGTCATCGAGTCGACGTGGATGTCACGGCCCCAGCCGCCGGCGCGCAGCTCCGTAAAGCTTGCCGGTGGACCCCAGGTCGGCTCGCCGAGGTCGGGCAGCGCGGCGTCCTCGGCACGTAGCGGCCGGACGGGCAGGTCCAGGCTCGATGCTCCCGGGTGGACGGTCACGGTTACCGGCTCGGGCGACGGCCAGACCATCGGCCAGTAGTCGGTCGACAGCGCCAGGCGGACGCGGTGCCCGGGCAGGAAGGCATGGGCCGTATCGTTGAGCTGGACGCGGATCGAGGTCCGCTCGCCCGGGATCATCGGCCGCGGGTGGGCGTGGCCGTCACGGTGGGTCAGGTTCAGCACGCCGAAGCTCACCCGGGTGGACGCACCATCGGGCGCGACATCGCACAGACGCACGGCAACGAACGCTGAAGGGCGGTCGACTGCCAGTTCAAGGGAGACGATCGGCGCTCCGAGGATCTCGAGTCGACCGTCGAGGGCAGGCGAGTCCCAGGTCAGCGATCGGCCATCGTCCTCGCGCTGGTCGCCCGGAAACTCCGGGCCGCGACCGCCGGTGCCGTACGGGCACCACTCGCCGCCCGCAAGACCCGTGACGCGGGGGGACGCCCACACCTGCGGGGAGCCCGCCGCGACGTCGACCTCGTCGCCGAGCCGGTCGGGCCGGCGGAGTCGGCCGTCGCTGAGGAACCAGCGCTGCCCCTCGATCCGGGCGGACGGCCACGATGCCTCGCCGACCCAGCGCCCCGGAGCCGTCGCGTAGAACGGCTTTGCGGGCAGCGCCTCCGTCATCCAGGCCCGCAGCATCGGCCCGTCCATGGCTCCGTTCGGCACGCCCTTAAGCCAGTGGTCGAACCAGCGGACGACCTCGGCGAGAAAATCGTAGCCGGGTCCGGGGACGCCCAAATGCGGGTAGGCATGCGCCCATGGCCCGATCACCGCCCGGCGGGGGACCCTCAGCCCGGCCAGCAGGCGAGGGATCGCGTTCGAGTAGCCGTCGAGCCAACCACCGACGGCGAGCACCGGGACCTCGATCGCCGTGAAGTCCTCGGAGACAGAACCATGGCGCCAGAACGCGTCGCGCCGCTGATGCCGCAGCCAGGCTTCGAGCGGGACAGATACCTCGGCCATCCGCTGCTCCCACATCTCGCGCCAGCGCTCGCCGACGAGGGCGGGATCGGGCGGCAGGGCCAGCAGCGCCTGGAACATCGTTCCCCAGTCGAGCGTGTCGGTCAGCAGGCAGCCGCCCATGTAGTGCATGTCGTCGGCATAGCGGTCGTCCGTCGAGCAGGACGTGACGATCGCCCCCAGCGCGGGTGGCCGCAGGGCCGCGATCTGGAGGCCGTTGAACCCGGACCACGAATTGCCGATGATCCCGACTTTCCCCGAGCACCACGGCTGGCGTGCCAGCCACGCGATCGCCTCAACGCCATCAGAGAGCTCCTGGGCGAGGTATTCATCGCGCAGGACTCCGTCCGACTCGCCCGAACCGCGGATCTCGAGCCGAACGCCCGCGAATCCATGACCCGCCAGGTAGCCGTGGAACGGCTCGTTGTTGATCGCGGTCAGGTCGCGCTTCCGGTACGGGTTGTACTCGATGATCGCCGGGACCGGGTCGGCGTCCGCGTCCGCGGGCAGAAAGACGCGCGCGGCCATCCGCTCGCCGTTGCCCAGCGGGATCCAGACGTTCTCCAGCTCGCGGATCGGACGCGGCAGGTCGGCCAGAACC